>NZ_JAXCIQ010000020.1:0-89692 GCF_046540455.1 Pseudomonas sp. W5-36
AGCGGAAAACGCTCTGCCGCACACTGCGTTAGACCGTTTTTAGGGAATAGCGCTGCGTGCATGGTGAATTATGACCTGCCATCGCTGCGCGGCAAGTTGATCGGAGCATCCTTAGGTTTGCTCGTGTGGCGCGTTTGGCATTACGGTAGGAATGAATCGATCCGCACATGATGGTGAGCACGACTCGAAACTCCAATCTGGCGGCTCGCGGTGGCTGTCTACAAGGAGTCTCTTGCACGCATCCGTGAATCATAGATGTTCAGTTATCGCAGACATCCAGGCTGGATTGAGGCCATCCGATTCTATGCATGAGTTGCTGGCGCCCATAGCATGGTGCTATTTGCCCCTGTATTAGCTGCACATCCGTCGGTAGCCGGGACGTACCAGGCTGACGTTTATCTTGTTCTGAGATCTCGACTGCGCAGGCATATCCAGCCGAATTTGCTGGCCCCCCTGGTAGAAGACCGGCATGCTACCCACGCTGAGCAGGATGCTTATCTGGCGTCGGATCTCGGCCTGTAACGTGCATCCCGAGTCACCTTTTTGATCCATTTATTGCTTAGAGAATTTGTAACATGAGTGACTTGCTCACTGAAGAAGAAATGCGCGCCGCACTGTTTGGTACGCCACCGCCAATATCCGTTCAGCCTCCGGTGATAGAGCCGGCGCCTTTGCCAGTGGCTCAACGTCCTAAATCCCAACAACCGACCCGATCCAAGGGCTCGTCGCCTCGCCTCAGAGTTACATTGAGCGTTACCAAGACGTTTGAAGGTGAGACTGAGGTTTTTACCTACGATGCCAGCACGTTGAGTTCATTGCTCGCTGAACAAGAAGCTAGGGCGGCCGCGCGGAAGAAGAAATTCAAGTATTTCGACGTGGTGTCTATTACCCCGATTTGAATGCTACGCCTCAAGGACATGCGTCAGTGTTACCCGGCCGTCGAGGGTAGACTGACCGGGGCGCGCCAAGACATCGCTTGGCCGGCCTTGAGTACGATCATCATGTCGGCCACCGGACTGATGAACCTGTGGGTGAAGGAGTCGGCATCCAGTGTCCGGCGCCAAGCGGGCCCGATATTGAGCTCTGTGATGGGAGCGGCAGAAGGCAGGTCGACCAACCGTAACGCGCTGCGAAGAAAACCCGCGCTGATCCTCTCATTCGAGATGTCGACAGACGGAAGAGATCTTCCTCCCGAGCGACCTCGACACAGCTTCAGATCGGTTTCAGGCGCCTCGCGAACAGCACGAGGTAGGCCTTCGACACGGCTCTCCTCTTTTCGTGGTTTCTTCCGACCAGCCCCCTGGCCCGAAACTTTCGTGCCCGTATGAAGCAGGGTGAATTGGGTAGTTGATGTGCAGTGCGTTCATCCAGGTAGTTGCGACCATCCCGCCCATTCTGATGAGCTATAAGGGTTATCACGACTCGAATCTTGAAGATGCTGGATAACCGCTCCACGACGACCTCTCTGCTTCGATAAAAGAGGTCGAGGGTAGTGAATTAATCGTGCGTTGCCTGCCTTATGGGTGGCCGGATCATCGTGGAATCTGTGGCCGGATGTTCATGGAATGGGTAGCCAGATGACCGTGGAATCCGCACTTAGACACATGGTGCCTTGTCATTGTCAGGATTACCCTCTGATGAGGGTAGGCATTGGATCGAGCTGTCAGGCGGGAAGGGGACATATGGAGCGCCGCGATACGAAACGACTTGATCCGCTGACGTCTTAATATAGGTGGGAGATGCACTGGCGGGGACGCAGTGGATGAGTCGCTGTGAGACTCGACCCTACGAATTGGCCGCACCAGTGTATCAGCCATCCCAGCCCTTCGATCGTGTCCCAGGAAGTGGTGTAACTCATCACGGCCGACAGCTTGGCCTGCGGATTATCGCTGACCGCCTCGAAGGCCTCCAACTGCATGTAGCGCCTTTGCAGGCACCATTCGTCGTTCTGTTCCAGCAACATTGCTCCGACCAGCCTGGTGATCGCCGGATCGTTAGGAAAGATACCCACGACATCGGTTCGTCGTTTGATTTCCGCGTTCAGCCGCTCAAGCGGATTGGTGCTGTGTAGCTGCTGACGATGGGCTTTGGGGAAGGCCATGTGGGCCAGTACTTCATCCTCGCAGCCGTCCATCAGTACGGCGATCTTTGGATACTCCTCTCGCAGTTGGTCGGCCACCAGACGCCATTGTTGATGGCATTCAGCGCGGCTGTCCTGAGCAAAGACCGTGCGCAGCAACGCCGCCACCATGCTGCGCTGCCCCTTGCCGACATGAGCCATGGCGTTACGCATAAAGTGCACGCGGCAGCGCTGCCAAGTCGCATGGAAGACTTTGGCGACCGCCGCCTTGAGACCTTCGTGAGCGTCGAAGATCACCAGCTTTACCCCGCGCAAACCACGACGCATCAGACTGCGAAGGAAGTCCGTCCAGAACGGCTCAGCCTCGGAAGGGCCCACCTGCATTCCCAGAATTTCCCGCCCGCCATTGGTGCTCACGGCTACGGCGATTATTACCGCGACCGAAACGATACGGCCTGCCTCCCGCACTTTGACGTAGGTAGCGTCGATCCAGAGGTACGGCCAGTCGCCCTCAAGGGGTCTATCCAGGAACGCATTGACGCGTTCATCGATCTCGCCCGCGAGCCTGGATACCTGGCTTTTCGAGATGCCGGTCATGCCCATGGCCTTGACCAGCTCGTCGACTGAGCGCGTGGAAACGCCTTGGATGTGGGCCTCCTGAATGACTGCCGCCATCGCTTTCTCAGCGGTTTTGCGAGGTTCAAGGAAGCCCGGAAAGTAGCTGCCTTGACGCAGCTTTGGGATCTTTAGTCAACGTCACCGGCACGGGTCTGCCACAGGCGGTCGCGGTAACCGTTGCGGCTGTTGGTGCGATCAGGACTTTTGACGTCGAAGCCGGCGCCGCACAGGCTTTCAACGTCGAAATCCATCATGCGCTGGGCAACGAACTGGATCATTTGCTTGAGCAGATCAGCGTCTGCCCCTTTCTCAACCAACTCGGTCAATGCGATAGTGGGATTGGTCATCGTGCTTCTCCTGGTGCTCGTTAGGTCTTCGCAAACTCAACGTTAGCCAAGAACCACGATGACCATCCTCTTTCGCCCGCAGGGCGGCTTCGGTTGGGTCAGTTACACCACTTCCAGGGACACGATCAGCCCTTCATTGCGCTGGTGGTGGATAGCCATCGACAGTAAAGCCCCCTAAGATGCGTTTCTTTTACATTAGCGACAGCGGCCTGGTATTGATCCTGCCCCAAAGTGGCAAGGATAGGCATGCCGTTCGCCAGACATCACCAGGTCTGGGAGCTTGATTTCTTTCAACTTCGCGGACCAGTGTCGAAGGCGTATCCGCTGCCGTAGACGTGGCAGACCACGTATGTCGGCAATCAATTAGATCAGCAGGTGCAGGTTGTATGGCTGCCCTTGACGTAGGGCGTTATCTCGACCCTGCTGGTGGGCATTAAGTTTGTAGCGCTATGGGAGATGCCGATTTGTTATTAGGCTTCGCCACTATGGCTCTGTGATCGGACCGGTTCAGAAACGGTTCAACGGGATCTTCAAGCTATGAAGACCGCTTTCATCAGAAGGCGGAAGATTTCCTGCCCGAATATTTATTTGTAAAGCGGGCAGCAGCAACGCAGGAACCGATAGGTTCGAGTCCCGAGATCTACGCATACGCACGAAGGATTGCAGGTCAGCGGTGTCGTTGACATGGATGTTCTTTGCCTTCTGCTCCGCTACAGTTGTCCTCCAGAAAACGTCTCTTCCTTCCGGCGGATAGTCGTGGCACATGAAAAGTCTGGTTTCAGGTGGCAGAGAGAGTAGTCGTTTGATTGATACATAAAGCAGTACAGCATCGCCGCCCGGGAAATCGCATCTGGCAGTTCCCACGTCCGGCATGAATAGGGTATCGCCGACGAATACATCCTTGCGGTCGACTTGGTAAGCGACGTCCGCGGGCGTATGACCAGGTACATGCAGAACCTTAACTTCCATCTTGCCAATATGAAAAGTTTCGTCCGCTTCAAACAGTTTATCGAACTGCGACCCATCCAGCAGGAAACTTGGTTCAAGATTGTAGATATCCCGAAATGCGCTCTGCACCGCTGTGATCTGAGCGCCAATGCCAATCTTGCCGCCTAGCTTGTCCTTCAGATAGGCGCTGGCAGACAAGTGATCCGCATGAGCGTGTGTTTCGAGTAGCCACTGGACTTGCAACTGGTGGCTTTGTACGAACCCGGCAATACGGTCCGCGCTATCCGTCCGGATTCGCCCCGCTTTGGCATCGTAATCCAGCACCGGGTCTATGATCGCGCACGGCCCGCCTGCCGCCTCGAAAACGACATAGCTCACTGTGGCAGTGGCGGTGTCGTAGAAACCTTCTATCTGAGCGGTCATGGGGGTCTCTTCAATCTATGTCATTACAATATATTGAAACATATACTATTTGATCGTAGACTGTCGACCATCAAATACCGAGGCTCTCCATGGCTGCTCAATTGTCTACCGAGGAAATCGGTCTATTGCGGGATTCGGCCTCCAAGGCGTGTGCCTTGTTGAAGGCCTTGGCTAACGAGGATCGTCTGTTACTGCTGTGTCAGCTGACTCAGGGGGAGCGAAATGTCGGAGAGCTGGAAGCCTTGTCTGGAATAAAGCAGCCGACACTGTCCCAGCAGCTAGGCGTCCTGCGTGATGAGGGAATGGTCAATACCCGCAGAATGGGTAAGTACATCTACTACTCGTTAGCTAGCTTCGAAGTTGTCTCGCTGATGCAGACGCTGTCAGGGCTGTACTGCGGCCAGGCACTCAAGAAGTAGACGTCCCCGATTGACCGTTATTTTGCTGATGTGAGTCTCGCACCGGCTGTAGCCGGGTGGAGGCACGACGGCTGAGTCATCACACGGTTATTTGCCTGGAGTTTGTAATGGAGTATGTGGTGAAGCGTATCGACTCAGTGTTCTCGGTGTCAGGTCAGTTGACTCCTGATGACCTGCCCGATGTGAAGGCTAAGGGGTTCGCGACCCTGATCTGCAATCGACCGGACCACGAGGGCGGGGCTGACCAGCCAGATCATCTGACTATGGAGCGATCTGCCCTGGCTTCAGGCCTTGTGTTCAGATACGTGCCGATCTTGAGTTCCGGCGCAACCGACGAACAGGCCCATCAACTTGCAACGCTGATCGAGGGGCTTCCTAAGCCTATCCTGGCCTACTGCCGGACCGGCAATCGCTCTGCCAGGCTCTACGCTGCCGCTACCAAAGGGGCGAGTGAGAAGCCGTGCTATGACGTCGTGATCATAGGCGGTGGCTCGGCCGGCATCGCGATCACCGCCAGTCTGCTCAAGCGCGACGCCTCATTGCGTGTTGCGATCGTCGAACCGTGCAGCGAACACTACTACCAGCCCGCCTGGACACTGGTTGGTGGTGGCGCCTATAGCATTCAGGACACGGCAAGGCCTATGGGTAGCGTAATGCCCAAGGATGCCTACTGGATAAAGGCGTCGGTATCGGCGTTCGCTCCGCATCGCAGAGTCGTATTGCTCAGTGATGGGGCAGAACTTGGCTACCAGCAGCTCATCGTCTGCCCTGGCCTTCAATTAGCATGGGAAAAAATCGAGGGCATCGAAGAGACGCTCGGCAAAAATGGAGTGACCTCCAACTACCGGCACGATCTCGCTCCCTACACCTGGGAACTGGTCCGTTCGCTGCGCAGCGGCAAGGTACTGTTCTCTCAGCCACCGATGCCAATCAAGTGTGCTGGAGCGCCACAGAAAGCGATGTACCTGTCTTGTGACCACTGGCGCAAGAACGGCGTTCTGGAGTCGATCTCGGTCGAGTTCAACCTTGCCGGGCCGGCACTGTTTGGGGTGGCCACTTTCGTTGCTCCATTGATGAAATACGTCGAGACCTACGGCGCGCAGCTTGCCTTCCAGTCCAACCTGGTGAAGGTCGACGGGCCTGGCAAGACTGCATGGTTCGAGGTTGCCGATGGCAATGGCAATGTCACCCGGGTCGAGAAAACTTTCGACGTTCTGCATGTCGTTCCCCCGCAACAGGCCCCTGATTTCATCCGTCGTAGCGAACTGGCCGACAAGGCTGGCTGGTTGGAAGTCGATCCTACGACGTTGCAGCATCCGCGCTATCCCGAAGTCTTCGGCGTTGGCGATGTGTGCGGCACAACCAATGCCAAGACCGCAGCCGCGGCTCGCAAGCAGGTCGTGATCGTGGCACAGAATTTGTTGGCGCTACGCAAGGGCGCCGAGCTACCGGGCCGTTATGACGGGTACGGCTCGTGCCCGCTAACCGTGGAGAACGGAAAAGTCATTCTCGCCGAGTTCGGGTATGGCGGCAAACTGCTGCCCACCTTCCCGATGGACCCGACGATCCCGCGCAAGTCGGCCTGGTTTTTGAAGGCGCGCCTGCTGCCCTGGTTCTACTGGAACGGGATGCTCAAGGGGCGCGAATGGTTCACCGACTGCTCGTCGAAGTAGGCTGATGCTGACTTTGATGATTGGCGCTTGTGTTGGCCTTGTGCTTGGGTTGACAGGGGCGGGTGGCGGCATATTGGCGATTCCTGCGCTCACCCTTGGGCTTGGATGGTCGGTCACTCAAGCCACGCCCATCGCCTTGCTGGCCGTTGGCGGCGCGGCACTGCTAGGCGCGATCTACGGCTTGCGCCAAGGACTTGTTCGTTACAAGGCTGCTGCTACGATGGCTTGTGCCGGCTGGCTCGTTGCCCCCTTGGGGCTGTACTTGGCACAGCAGGTAGCCGGCGATGTGCTGATGCTCATGTTCGGTATGGTCATGCTGATGGTCGCCGGCCGGATGTATTGGCAAGCCAGGCATGTGCGGGATGAATCGCAGGGCACCCTGCAGCGCAACTGTATGCTGGACCCCGCAACCGGCCGCCTCGACTGGAATGCCCGATGCCTGGCGACCCTGGCCGCAATTGGCGGAGCATCGGGCTTTCTGACGGGGTTGCTGGGCGTCGGCGGTGGATTCCTTATCGTTCCTGCCTTTCGCAAATTCAGCGACGTGCGCATGCACGGCGTTGTTGCAACGTCATTGATGGTTGTTGCGCTGGTGTCACTGGGCACGCTCGCTCATCTTTTCAGCAGGGGCCTGGTATTAGAGCCTGCAGGCGCGTCCTTCATTGGTGCGGCCCTTTGCGGAATGATAGGCGGCCGGTGGCTTGCGCCGAAAATATCCGCCCTTTTACTGCAACAGCTTTTCGCATTGCTGTGTGTCGCGGTAAGTCTGCTGATGATCAGCAAAGGCCTTTGACAGGGTCAGCACACTAGCCGCAGAAATTTTCGGGCAGGGGGCATTTGTCAGAACGATATTTCACGACAGCGCCAGTGCTTCTGGCAAAAGGAAAAAACCTTTCATTACCGGCTCCCTAGACTATCCAGAATCGCTCATTGTCATTTGATCTGGATAGGCTCAACCGTGACCAACCCTTTGCTTCAGCATCATCCATTGCCGCCCTATGCGCACATACGGGCTGAGCATGTACAGCCGGCCATCGAGCAGATCCTTACCGAAAACCGCGCAGCCATCAGAGCCATTCTCGAGAGGGAGAAGGCAGCACCTTCCTGGCAAAGGCTCATCGTGGCACTGGACGAGGTCGACGCTCGACTGCAAAACGCCTGGCGTCCGGTGGGTCATCTGAACAACGTTTGCAGCAGCCCTGAACTCAGGGCGGCCTACGAGGCATGTCTTCCGTCCCTGAGTAAGTACATGTCGGACATCGGCCAGGACAAGGACCTTTTCGACGCTTTAGTAGCACTATCTAATAGTGCCGAGAGCGAAAGCTTCAGTCAGTCGCAGAACATGACCATCAGTTTGAAACTCCGCGCCCTGCGTCTCTCAGGTATCGACTTGCCTGAAAGTGACCAGCTACGGTTCAAGGAAATCAGCGGCCGGTTGTCAGAGTTGGCCAGCAGCTTCGCCAACAACGCCCTTGATTCGACTCAGGGCTGGAGCAAGCACGTCATTGATCCTACCTTGCTGGCCGGTTTGCCAGAGTCGATCAAGGCACAGATGGCGCGCCTGGCACAAACCAAGGACCTGCAGGGGTGGTTGGTGACCCTGGATCAGCCGGCTGTACAGGCGGTAATGACGTTTGCCGACAGCGAGTACCTGCGCGAGGAAGTTTACTGGGCTTACAACACGCGTGCCTCGGACAAGGGCCCGCAGGCCGGGATGCACGATAACACCCCGATCATTGCTGAAATCCTGGCCCTGCGTCACGAGATGGCCCGCTTGTTGGGCTACCCGCAGTACTCGGATCTAAGTCTCGCGACCAAGATGGCTCCTTCCAGCGAAGAAGTGCTTGGGTTCGTTGATAAGCTGGGTGCGTCTGGTAAAACCAGCGCCTACCGAGAGTACGACGAACTGTTGAACTACGCCGCCATCAACGGCGCGCCGGATCTCAAGCCATGGGGTGTGGCCTACACCAGCGAGAAAATGCGCAAAGACCTGCTCGACCTTTCACAACAGGTCATTCGTCAATATTTCCCGATTGAGGCGGTACTGGTCGGGCTGTTCGAGATCGCCGGTCGCCTGTTTAGGATAGAGTTGCGTGAGCGCTTCGATTTCGACCGGTACCACCCCGATGTTCGGTTGTTCGACGTCATCGAAGAAGGCGTTCTCACCGGCCACGTCTATATGGATCTGTACGCCCGCTCAGGCAAGCGCGGCGGAGCCTGGATGGACGCGGTGGTCGACCGTCGCCGCAATGCGCAAGGAGAAATTGAACTTCCGATCGCCCAGCTGGCGTGCAATTTCGCTTCGGCCAGTGCTGAGGAGCCTGCGTTGCTCGACCACAAGGACGTAATCACTTTGTTCCACGAGCTGGGTCACGTGCTGCATCACGTCCTGACACGCATAGATGAATGTGCTGTGTCCGGAATCAACGGCGTGGCGTGGGATGCGGTCGAGCTGCCCAGCCAGTTCATGGAGAACTGGTGCTGGAACGCAGAGGGGCTCTACCTTATATCGCGGCATCATCAGACAGGTGAATCGCTACCCCCCGAGCTTCTGGAGAAAATGATCGCTGGCCGCAATTTCCAGGTGGGTATGAACACCTTGCGCCAAGTCGAGATTGCCCTGTTCGACTTCGAACTCCATCTGAGTCACGGTGACGGACGTTCCTGCCAGCAGGTATTCGAAAGTGCTCGCCAACGTGTCGCCGTGGTGCCGGCCCCGGCTTATCACCGGTTTCCTAATACCTTCAATCACGTGTTCGCCGGCGGTTATGCGGCAGGTTACTACAGCTATAAGTGGGCTGAAGTATTGTCGGCCGACGCATTCTCGCGTCTCGAAGATGTGGGTGGGATCAGTGCCCAGGTGGGCCGTGAATTCCGCGACACCGTTCTGGCCAACGGTGGATCCATTCCTGCCATGGAAGTATTCAAGCGCTTCCGCGGGCGCGAGCCCAGCCTCGAGGCATTGATCAAATACAGCGGTTTGGAAACTGCAGCCTAGCCAGCTTCGGCAAACCCTGACCACCGAAACGTTGAAGAGGTTGTTTTGACTAAAATTCCCAAGATCGAATTTGCCCGCCGTCGTACCGAACTAATGAAGCAGATGGGCGCCGGCAGCATCGCCATCGTGCCTGCTGCTGCGTTGTCGTACCGCAACAGCGACGTGGGCCATACCTATCGTCAGGCGAGCAATTTCCAGTACCTGACGGGCTTTCCCGAGCCTGAAGCCGTCGCCGTCCTGATCCCGGGCCGTGCACAGGGGGAATATGTGCTGTTCTGCCGTAGCCGCGACCCCAAAATCGAATTGTGGGACGGCGCGCGGGCAGGGCAGGAGGGGGGTATCAGCTTGTATGACGCCAACATCGCCTTGTCGATAGAGGACATCGACACGCAATTGCCCGAGCTGATGGATGGCTGCGAACGCGTCTTCTACGGCCTCGGTGCCGAGGAGGCCTTTGATGCGCGTGTTGTGGGTTGGATCAACGCTGTACGCGCTAAGGCCCGCCACGGCGCCAACCCTCCCTCGCAGATCCTGGACATAGCGCCGATGCTGAGCGAAATGCGCCTGATCAAAAGCCCGGCAGAAGTGTCAGTCATGCGTGAAGCATCGAAGCTTTCGGCCAAGGCGCACGGCAGGGCAATGGCGTCGGTGCAGCCAGGTCTGTACGAGTACCATCTTGAGGCGGAGTTGCGTTACGCCTTCAGCACTGGCGGGGCCAGGCATACCGCGTACGGCTCGATTGTTGGCGCAGGGGCCAACGCTTGCGTCCTGCACTACGTCGATAACGACAAGCGGATTGAAGACGGCGATCTGGTACTGATCGATGCAGCGTGCGAGTTGGATTGCTATGCCAGCGACATCACTCGCACTTTTCCGGCCAACGGCACATTCACCGCCGCGCAGCGGGCGGTGTATCAAGTGGTGCTCGACGCGCAACTCGCGGCCATCGCTCAGATCAAACCTGGCAACTGCTGGAACGACGTGCATGACGCCGCGGTGCGTAGCCTTACAACAGGGCTGGTAGCGTTGGGGTTGCTCGAAGGCGATGTCGACACCCTGATCGCCGAGGGTACCTACAAGGAATTCTACATGCATACCACCGGGCATTGGCTGGGCCTGGATGTGCATGATGTGGGCCGATACAAGATCGAAGGCGCCTGGAGAGCCCTTGAACCTGGAATGGTGTTCACGGTAGAACCGGGCTTGTACATCGCGCCCGACAATCGTAGCGTTGACCCTGTATGGCGCGGTATAGGCGTGCGTATCGAGGACGTAGTGGTCGTCACGGCCGAGGGTGTGGAGGTGCTGACCCTCCAGGTGACAAAAGAGGCTCATGAAATTGAAGCGCTGATCAAGCGAGCACAGGCAACCGCGGGCAGTGATCGCCAAGCACAGACAGCGGCCGCCTTGTAATAGCGACCGGTCCTGCTCTGCACTGCTCCAAACGGCTTGCTAGATAACCAGGGAGTGATGAATTTGTTGCAGATCCTAGCCGTAGAGAACTACCGCTCCATACAACGTTTGGAGCTTTCGTTGGGCAGACTTACCGTGGTAACCGGCGGCAACGGCAGCGGTAAATCCAGTTTGTATCGCACGCTACGATTGCTGGCCGATACTGCCCAACGAGGCGTTGTTGCCGGTATTGCCCGGGAAGGCGGTTTGGAGTCCTGTTTCTGGGCCGGACCGCATGATCAGTCGGCGCTTGGATCAGGCGGGTCGCCAGCAAGGATGCGTCTGGGGTTCGCGGGTGAAGATTTTAGCTACGCGATGACCCTAGGCATGCCGAGCCCTTCACCGGGGGAAAGCAATCAATTTCGGGAGACCTTTTTCGCTCAAGATCCAGAGATCAAGCACGAGATCATATGGGCAGGCCCGGTCTATCGGCCAGCCTCGGTGCTGGTGGAGCGCAAGGGACCATCCGTGCGTATCAGGACGGACTCTGGGTGGCGGTCACTTACTCAAGAGCTAGCGCCTTTCTATAGCCTGTTCGATACAGGAGGTGCAGTCGATTCGCCAGAAATAGGTGCCGTGCGCGAGCTCATTCGAGATTGGCGTTTCTACGATCATTTCCGTACCGATGCTGCGTCGCCTGCCCGCCAGCCCCGGTTGGGCACGCGCACGCCTGTGCTGAGCGCCTCCGGGAGCGACCTGGCTGCCGCACTCCAGACCATTCGAGAGATTGGTGATCCGCAGGCGTTGGATCTTGCAATCGACGATGCATTTCCGGGCTCGCGGATGGAGGTAATACGCGAAGGTGGGTTATTTACGTTGTCGCTGCACCAGACCGGTCTTTTCCGTCCACTGACTGCGAGCGAATTCTCCGATGGTACCTTGAGGTATCTTCTGTTGGTGGCTGCGTTGCTGACACCTAGGCCCCCAGGACTGATGGTATTGAACGAACCAGAGAACAGCCTCCATCCTGATCTCTTACCTGCGCTGGCGCGCCTGATCATCAACGCATGCACACGGTCCCAGGTCTGGATAGTTTCGCACTCGGAACAGCTAGTGCGCGCTCTGCGCGAGGCAAAAGAGCTGGTGAGTTTCGAACTGGAGAAGCCCGACGGTCGAACGCAGATAAAGGGGCAGGGCGGCTTGCTCGATGGCCCGCTGTGGCGGTGGCCTGCATGAGTGGCCGAGGCACAGCGGTCAGTGCAAGGCTCCCGCGGGGATCGGCATATCGATTTCGGTGGTGGCCGCTGTCTGCGCTGCAAGGCGCAAGGCGTCTGTCACCTGCTCTGCCGACATGCTGGGCGCGCCAGGGTACTGGGCTGCCTGCTGAGGCAGATAGGGAATGTGTATGAATCCCGCCCTGGCGTCCGGTCGGTCACGTAGCGAATGCATCATGCTATAGAACACATGATTACAAACGAAAGTGCCGGCCGTATTAGAGACACTGGCCGGTATCCCCTTATCACGCAGCGCGAGCATCATGGCCTTTATCGGCAGGGTAGAAAAGTAAGCCGCGGGGCCGTCAGGGTCGATAGCCGTGTCAACCGGCTGTTGGCCAGCGTTGTCTTCGATACGAGCATCGTCGATGTTTATGGCCACGCGCTCTATCGAAATATCTGTCCTTCCACCGGCCTGGCCTACGGCGATTACGATGTGGGGTTGAAGGGCTCTAGTAGCATCGATCAATACTCGGCGTGCCTCGTCAAACACACATGGGAGCATCAACGTAACGACCTGGTAGCCGGCCGCCAGTTCTACGCCATTCATCGACTTCACCGCCTCCCATGCAGGGTTGACCGACGCGCCGCCAAAGGGCTCGAAACCCGCCATTAGAATGATTCGAGGTGAGTCGGGTTTTTCCTTGTCCGGCGTCATACGGCGTAGCGTAGCGGTAGCGAAGTGGTGTATTTGATCTGCTCCATGGCGAAGCTTGAGCTGATGTCGAGCAGCCCGGGTATCTGAATCAGTTGCTTGTACACTTTGTCGTAGCCCTTGATATCAGGAACTACCATTTTAAGCATGTAATCGGTATCGCCGGCCATACGGTACAGCTCCGTGATTTCGGCAATTTCCGCCACGCCGATGTTGAAAGACTTGAGCCATTGCGCAGAATGCTGGCTGGTTTTCAAAGAGACGAATACAGTTACGCCAACATTCAGTTTCTCACGATCAAGAAGAGCAACACGTTTTCCCAAAATTCCGTCTTCTTCCAGCTTCTGAATACGCCGCCAGCATGCAGTATTACCCAGGCCTATTCGTTCGGCTATCGTCCCAATTGCAATGCTGCAATCATGCTGAAGCGTTTCGAGAATTGCTTTGTCAAATTTGTCCAGCTGAAGAGGGGGTGAAGTGGCCATATAGGGCGCTCCTGACCAAAACGTTAGAATCCGAGCATCAGCGAGCCTGCGCCTCAATACGTAGAATCATAGTTCTAAGCATTGAGTCGCATGCGCGCGCAGTCGCGTTATTGCAAACGCAGCTCAGTGATAGTGGCAACAATGACTGATGGGGGGGTGCTATGCACTTGGCGATCTTTTAGAAACGATACTCAGCCGTTAACCGAGTCGTACGTCCTTCTTTCTGATTGATCCAGAGTGGTGAGGTACTGTAAGCGTAGATATCCCGGTCGAACACGTTTTTCACGCCCAGGGTGAGCGACCATTCTTTCTGTCGGTAGAAAACCGACAGGTCGGTTTGTGCCCGCCCCGGGTTGTTGAAATAGGTGCTGTTGCGAAACCCGTTCCACGAAGAGCTTTGCGCTGTGACGCCGATGCCTGCACCGAGCCCTTTCAGGAGACCTTCCTGAAGTTGGTAGGACGTCCACAGGTTGGCCGATTGTTTCGGTTGGCCAGTGATTCTGTTAACGCGGCCACTGACCATGGCCGGGTCCTCGAACTTCGAGTAGGTATAACTGAACGTCAGGTCCCAGCCTGGTAGCAATTGCCCGTTCAGATCAAAGTCAAAGCCCTTGCTCATGCGGCCTTCGCTACCCAAGTATTGACCTAATTGGTTCGCTACGGGCACGTTGGTCTGCTCGATATCGAACACTGCCGAGGTAATGGTCAGTCGGTCGTCAAGAAGGCTGAACTTGACGCCCAGCTCTTTGGCCTTGCTTTCGCTCGGTGCCAACTGAGTACCGCTGATGTCTACGGCGGAAGAGCCGCTGAACCCGTTCAGGAGGTTGGCATAGACCGTGATTTCATCGGTCAGGTCGTAGGCGATCCCATAGTTAGGTACCCATTTCTTCTGGTCAAATGAGGATCCCGCCCTTCCTACCACTTGGGTTTCATTTTGCCATTGGGCTTCTTTGCCGGCGAACAGCAAGTGGAGTTTGTCCATGATCGTAATCTGATCCTGGATCAGCAGGCCGCGTTGAATGCTGCGGCCTTCGTAGCTCTTGCGGTCGGTGGTGCTGATGGGGCGGTAGGACTGGGAATCTGGGTCATAGGCGTTGCCACCGATGAAAGGACCTCGGCCGGTAATACCGTCATACTGGGTGTTGTTGGAGTGCATGTAGTCGAACCCGATCAGCACTTCATGCTTCAACGGACCCGTGTCGAAGGTGCCCCTAAAGTCGTTCTGGGTGCTCCAGTAGCGGACGTTGTTGACCGAAGTAAAGGGGTTGACCACCATTGTGCCGTTCGCTGCAATGGCGTAAGGTTGGTAGATCTGGAAATTGAGGTGGGAATCCGAATAGGTTGCCTTGCTGTTGAAAGTCCAGCCGTCAGCGAGGTCTTGGTTCAGCTCGTAGTAGCCAGTTTTAGTGATCGATGAAATGTGGTCGTCCTGGTCACCAAGCCGCGGCGTGGACAGATCAGCAATTTTTCCGGTACGGGTATTGTAGAACGTACCTGCCAGATTCTGGGCGGAGCGGGAATCATTGAACTCCGCGCCTACCTTGATGCGGGTGGAATTCCCTTGCCAGGCTATGACCGGGGCGAAAAAGTCCCCACGTGAGCCATTGTAGTCAGGATAGGTTTCGCTTGAACGAAGGCGAGCATAGTTCAAGCGGTAGCTCCACGCCTTGTCGTCAGTCAGCGCTCCACCCAGATCAATGGCGGTCTTGTATTCGCCCCGGTCGGTGACTTCCTGGCGAATTACGTGCAGTGGGGTGGTGACCGGTGCCTTGCGCACGATGTTGATAGTGCCGCCAGGCGAAGAGCTACCGGACATGACGGCGGCAGGGCCCTTGATAACCTCAACGCTTTCGACACCGTCGATAGGCGCGGAAGGTAGCAGGACCCCGCCGCGGGTTTCCGGGCCGCTGACACCGTCGGTGGCGGTCTGAGTTACCTCGTATCCACGAATGTAATAGGTGGTAGTACCTTGGTTGCCTTCCTGCGCGACCACGCCCGCGGCGTTGCGTAGAGCATCTTCCACGCTGGTGGTCTGGCGATCTTCAATCACCTGGCGCGTTACGGTCTTGATCGATTGCGGCGTTTCCTGCAGCGCAGTGTTGGTGCGTGTTGCACTGCTGGAGGCAGTAGCAGCGTATTCCTCGGTGATGGGAGCGCCTTCGACCGAGATTGCCGGGAGCATGGCGTCATTGCTGGTGGCGTAGGACGCAGCGACCGGGGCAGGGGCTGAAATCAGAAGGTTGCCATCCGGCGTGCTGCTCGAAGTCAGTGAAGTGCCTGCAATAGCCGCAGCCACCGCCTGGCCAGCATTCAAATTACCTTTAATAGCCGGTGCATGATAGTCGCCAATATTCGGCAGGCTGACTTGAATGTCCAATCCACTTTGGCTGCTGATACGCGACAAAGTCTCTTGCAATGAAGCGGCAGGTAAGTCGTAGTAGCTCTGTTGGGTAATAGTGGCAGGCGCCGGTGCACCCAATGTCATTTCGGTATAACCGATGCTGCTCAAGCCCAACGATATACCCAATGCCAACGGCAAAGGTTTGAAACGCTTGAAACCTGTTGCATTCCCCATTCTTCACATCCCCGGATGAACTACGAAATTATCCTGCCATTCAGTGCAGTTATTACTAAAGTGCAATGAGGACCCTAAAGTGACAGTGCCGAGCCCATTTTTTTAACAATGGTTTATCGAGCGGTGCCGCCCACCAGTAGGTTATCGATCTTCAACGTCGGTTGGCCTACGCCGACCGGAACACGCTGGCCGGCTTTGCCGCACATGGCTAGGCCGCGGTCCAGTGCCAGGTCGTTACCGACCATGCTGATATGGCGCAGCGTCTCTGGACCGCTGCCGGTCAGGGTTGCTCCCCGTATCGGGGCGGTTAGCTTGCCGTCTTCGATCAGCCACGCCAGGGCACTCTGGAAGCAGAACTGCCCGCTAACGATATCCACTTCGCCGCTGCCCAAATCCTGCAGATAGACCCCGCGTTTTACCGACGCGATGATCTCCTGCGGCGCGTACTCGCCTGGCTCCATGAACGTATTGGTCATGCGTGGCATGGGCAAGTGCGCATAGGACTGACGGCGACCGTTGCCGGTCGGGCGTTGCTTCATCAAGCGGGCATTCAGATCGTCGTGCATATAGCTGCGCAGCACGCCTTTTTCAATGAGTGCGGTGCGCTGCCCTGGTTCACCTTCATCGTCGATGTTCAGCGAGCCACGCGAGCCAGGTACCGTGGCATCGTCATAGATAGTGACGCCTGGAGCGGCCACGCTTTGTCCCATCTTCGAGGAGTAGATGGAGCTGCCAGTCCGGTTGAAATCACCCTCGAAGCCGTGGCCCATTGCCTCGTGCAACAGCATGCCAGGCCAACCGCTAGCCAGTACCACAGGCAGTTGACCCGACGGAGCTTGTATTGCCTCCAGGTTAATCAAGGCGCTATCGACGATACGCTTGACCTCGATCTGCAATGTCGACGCTTCGAAATGCAGGAAGCCATTGCGCCCACCCATGCCACCGGTAGCCGCTTCCAGTTTGCCGTTGTGTTGTACGGTGATGCGTATGAACAGCAGCACCAGCGGGCGCACGTCGGCAGCCAGGCGCCCATCGTGACGCATCACCATCATCATTTCATGCCTGAGTTCCAGTGTTGCCGAAACGTGAGTGACACGAGGGTCGGCACTGCGAGCGTACTGCTCGACCTGTTCGAGCAGCGCGATGTTGGCCGATGCCGAGGAGCCCAGCAGTGGGTCGTCGGTGCCATAGCTTGGACGATCGATCATTCGCGTTTCCACAAGCGGCATCCGCGCGCTGCTGCCTTTGCCGGCAATGCTGCGAACCGAATCGGCAGCATTGCTCAGGCGTTTGTGGGTGATCTGTTGTGAATAGGCAAAGGCGGTCTGGTCCAGTTCGCTGGCGCGCAGCCCGAAGCCCTGATCGACATTGAAGCTGCCGGCTTTGACCTGGCTATTCTCCAGCGACCAGCTTTCACGGCGAATGGATTGCAAGTACAGGTCGGCGAAGTCCACCCGGTGGGTCATGACCTGGTCGAGCGTCTTGCGCAGGTCGCTCAGCTCCAGGCCATTGGGCACCAAGAGTTTGTCGCTGGCCAATGCGAGATTATCGGGGGTGTTGGTATCGTTCATGAGGTTTTCCACGGTCACTTAACGCCCGCCTATTTGCATTTGCGAGATGAGTACTGACCCGCTGGTGAAGTTGCCTTGGGTCTCAAGGTCGCTACCCACCGCGGTGATTTGGCTCAACATCTCATTAAGGTTTCCAGCGATGGTGATTCCGGTGACCGGATGCACGATCACGCCGTTTTCTACCCAGAAGCCTTTGGCGGTGCGCGAGTAATTACCGTTGAGCAATTGGGTGCCTTCGCCATTGAGTTGAGTGACCAGCAAACCTGTGTCCAGACGAGCCAGCATCGCGTTGAAGCCGTCTTCAGGGCAGGTGTGATGGCTGCTTAGCGCGACGTTGTACGGCCCGCTGGCATTGCCCGTGGAGGCTAGGCCCAGGCGGCGGCCTGCATAAGTGGAGAGCAGGTAACCCTGCAAGATGCCATTCTCCACCAGCGCTCGGCTTTGCCCCGATACGCCATCGTCATCGAATGGCGCACTCGCCATGCCGCCCAGGATGTACGGATCTTCAGTCAACGTAAGGTGGTCGGCCATTACCGGGGTGCCAACACGGTCGCGTAGATAGCTGCTTTGGGTGAACAGGGCGCGGCCCGTGATACCGTTGGTCAGGTCCCCTAACAGCGAAATCGCCATATGAGGGTCGAACAGCACCTGGTAGCGCCCAGTTTGCACTGGGCGATCGTTCAAGTAACTCAGCGCTTTACGTGCCGCTTTGGCACCCACCTCTTCGGGGGATTTCAACAGTTCACTTGCCCTTGCCTGGCTCGACCAGTAACCCAAGTGTCGGCTGGACCCTTCCCCAGCCAGGGCTGCGCCACCCAGGCTATGGCGTGACTGGGCGTAGCCATCGGCGAAGCCGCGGCTGTTGGCCAGAAAGGTGTGCATCTGGAAGGCGCTGACCGTGGCACTATCACTTTCCACGCCTTGGCCAACATCGTTCATGCCAGCCTCGATGCGCGCGGCCAGCAGCTGGGCTTGTTCCGATGTCACCTCCCAAGGTGTGTAAATTTGCAGGTCCCGCGGGCTAGAGCACATTGCCGTGGCTTCGGCGAGCCCGGCACAGGGATCTTCAGCCGTGTGCGTGGCGATAGCGCAGGCAGCCTCTGCCATCTCGCTCAAGCTTGTGTCGCTGAAATCCGTGGATTGTGTGCTGCCTTGCCGGTGCCCCCTGTACACCGTGAGGGTGACGCTGTTGTGCGCCTCTTCACGGCGAGCTCGCAATCGGCCTTGGCGCATGTTGACGCTCAGGCCTTGGCCGGTCGAAAGATGTACCTTGGCGTCCGTGGCTCCACCAGTCTTGGCCAGTGCGAGCAACTGCTCGGCGACGGCCGCCAGGCGCGCTTGTTCAAATGTAAAAGACATCTGGGTATCCTGTCTGCGTGTCACGCCGGGAGGTAAAGGGGAGCTTTGGCCAGTGCCTGGGCAAGGGCGGCGATGCGTCTACGATTCGGCGCCTTGGCGTTCTCGCCGTACTGGGCGTGAAACGCTTGTTCCTTGATCAGAAACTCGGCGTTCTCGGCGTTCCACTGTTCGCGATGAGCTTGCAGCTGCTCCTTGCTGAAACCACCCAGTTCGCGCTCGTGGGTCTGGAACCAGTTGCTGCGCAGTGCCGGTGTTGCGCGCTCTACGGCGGTCCAGCCCATCGAGTCCATCAGCAGATGCAGACTGCACCACCCAGCGGCCTGGAATACCGCGCTCCATCCCAGGCCATCGCTGCTGGCAGGCAGCGGCGACACCCGCGTCAGTAGGTTGGCCAACATGCCCTGTAGTTGCCGATGAGGATCGTGCTTGGGGTTCTCCAGTGCAGCGGCGGCTTCACGCAGTTGCTCCCATTGTTGCGCCGCAGGAGCTTGCTGGCTCATCGCTTGTTGGCACAGCGCAAGCCATTGCACGCGCAATTCGTCGAGTTGCGGCTCGCCGAGCACATCGGTCCAGCGATGCGCCGGATCGCTCATCCAGTTTTGCAGGAGCTGCAAAGCCGCATGGTTAAGGTCCGTGTCAATACGCAGGTCATCGAGCAGGGCACTGACTTCCTGTTCGTTGCAGGCGCCGACAAAGTCCAAAGCCGGAGCGAGACTTGCTGGCAGGCCTGAGACGCGTTCGAATACGTCGAGGCTCTCGCTGTGTACCAATGTCGCGGCAAATGTGCCTTTGCCTGCCATCCAGACTGGTGCTCGGGAAGTGCTCACATCACCTTGATCGGCGTGTTGTTTCATGCGCGTCACAAGGAAATCGCGAAGTTGCGCATCACCGTAAAACGCGCCCCAGCGCTGGGCCGTCTGGGTAGGCCGGGCTGCCTTGGCCTCGATCGGCGCGCCGTGTTCACCCAGCCACTGTTTGAGCTTACTCAGGGGTTGAGTGCCGGAAAGGCGTGCCAGCTCGGTTTCGCCCTTGAGAAGGATCATGGTCGGAATGCCGCGCACGGCATACCGTTCACGTACTGCAGGGTACTCTTCGACATCTACCTTGAGCACGATGAGTTCATCGCCGGCTTCTTCCGCCAGTTTTTCCAAGGTGGGTGCCAGGGCACGGCACGGTGCGCACCAAGGTGCCCATAGGTCGAGCAGGATCGGAGCGTCTGCTTTGGCTTGATATTCTTTGAGCGACACGTCGGTAGCTGCAATAGTGGTGTGGGGCATGTAAATCTCCAAAGCAAATCAGGCGTCGGCGCGGTGAGCGAGATCGAGGTGGTGTGGATGGAAGTCTTCAAGAGACTTGCGATGGGCAACGCTGATGATGGCGCTGTCCGATAGCTGGGTAATCAAGGTTTGGTAAAGACGTTGTTCGGTCGCTGGGTCCAGAGCGCTGGTAGCCTCGTCCAGGAAAATGAAGTCTGGTTTGTGCAGTAATACCCGCCCGATGGCCAAGCGCTGTTGCTCGCCGCCGGAAAGCACGTGCTGCCAGCGATCATTGGTCGTCAAAGAGTCCGCACGGCTCTCCAGTGCGCAGTCGGTCAATGCCTGGCGACACTGCGCGTCACTGAATTGATCGGGGTCGGACGGGTAGCACAGTGCGGCTTTCAAGGTGCCAGCAGGGATGTAGCTCTTCTGTGGCAAAAACATCGATTGGGCATTTGCGGGCGTTTCGATGCTGCCATTGCCGTAGGGCCATAGGCCGGCGCAGGCGCGCAGCAAGGTACTCTTGCCGCACCCGGACGGGCCGCGCACTAGCCAGCGCTCGCCAGGGGCGACCTGCCAATCGGACAGCTTGGTCAGTGAGTGATGGGTAGGCGATTGCAGCGTGAGCTGCTGACAGCGCAAGGTGGATGATTGTGTCTGCGTAACTGAGATATCAGTGGCTTGCGACTCGGCTTTGTTGAAGGTCCAGTGCAGATCCCTCAAACGGTTTGTCCACGCCATCCACTGCGCGTACTGCTGATAGGCCTGTTGAAAGAACGAAAGGCTGCTGGTGACCATGGCGTAGGCGCCAATCAGCTTGATCATATCGCCGTAGCTAATCTTGCCCTGCAACAGCAGCGGAAGTGCAAGCAGCGTAGGCAGCAGGCTGAACACATGAGAAAAGGTGCTCTGGCCGAACATCACCTTGAAGGTGCGTATCAGGACCTGCAGCGTGTTATCGCGTACCCGGGTAAAGCGCGCCTGCAGTCGACCGCCCTCGCGCGCACCGCCTTTGTAAAAAGCGATCTGCTCCGCGTTTTCACGCAGTTGCATGCCCGTGAAGCGCAGGTCGGCTTCGACCGTTTGTTTATGGTTGTTCAGGCCGATGAGCTGTTTGCCCAACCAGTGGGTTACCGCCAGATGGGCGATGGAGTACAGGTAAGCCGCGAAGACCATGTATCCCGGAATGGCGACGTCGACGCCCATCACCGTGAACTCTAGGGTCCCGGAGAGAGACCAGAGCACGAAGGTGTAGGATATGACCCCGGCGACCACAGTAACGAGCTTGATGAAAAGGTTCAGTGAACTGTCAACAAACTCGCGGGTGTCTTCGGCGATGCGTTGGTCCGCGTTGCTGAGAAGGTCGTCGCGCTCAATCTTGTAGTAGGTCAGGCGACTGGTCCAGCGGTCCAGCAGTCCACGGGTCATCCAGGTCCGCCAGCGCAGTTGCAGATAATCTTGGACAATGGTGGAAGTGATGGGCATCAGCACGGTGATCAAGCCATAGCCAAACGTCAGCAGTAGCAATGGCTTGATGTGCGACCAGTCTAGCTTGATCAATGCGTCGGTCGTCTTGCCGTGAACGTCGTTCAAGGCAATGTGCGCGTATATCGTGGTAAAACTGATGGTCAGGATGACGGCCAGGAGCGTCAGTGCCTTCCAGCGATCAGCGCTGCGCCAATAAGGAAGCAACAGCCCGATAATGCTCGGGCGTTCGGCAGCAGGGGAGGGTGTGCGGCTCACTGAAGGTAATCCGTTTCAATGGAATTACCTTATATGTGCAATGAGATCGGGAAAGTGACAGCGCTGCGCGAAATTAATTCGCTTCTGGATTGCCGATATCCCGGCACACCTGCAAGGCCTTGGCCATATATTGGCGGACCATGCTGGCCGATACACCCAGGCGTTCGCCGATTTCAGCGTAAGTCAGGCCCTCCAGCTGGCTTAAATAAAAGGCCTGACTCGCTCGCGGTGACAAACCGTCCAATGCCTGCTCTATGCTGCCTAATTCTTGCAGCAGCATTTGCTTGCGCTCAGGAGAGGCATGGCTGTCTTCGGGGCGCTGCGACAGATAATACAGGTGCGCACGCTCCAATTTTTTCCGACGGCGTACTTCATAGGCAACGCGGCTGGCGATGGTGATCAGCATCGAGCGCGGCTCGCGAACTTCTTCGAGTCGTGGCATGGCAGCCAACTGCGTGAAGGTTTCGCTGGCGACGTCCTCGGCGCTTTCACCGCACCCAAGCCGATAGCGCAGCTTGTGTGTCAACCACTGGTAATCACTACGGAAAACATCGTCCAACAGTTCCGTTGAGCGAAGTGTCTGCTCAATCATGATTATTGATACCCGCGTAGATATATGTGTCTACAATCTCATAAGCAATAAGCGGGCCAAGGGTGAGTGGGAGCCGCGAATAGAAAAGCGGGCATCAGGACTTAGTCAAATCGGACGTTCAGCCGTTATATTTCAATTGTATTTCAATAGGTTGTACGTGGGCTTGCGGATATCTGACCTTCCTCGGGCGGGCAGAGACCGGCCTTAAGATGCCGGCGGACAATGTTACGCAACCGCTCATTAATGGGCGCCAGTGCACTGTTAATGTGCTCGAAAAAATACTCCTCTTTGGCGATATAGTCATGATCCTTGGGCAGGAGGCTCCACTCCTCTTGAGCGACCTTGAGTGTCGCCTCGGTAAACTGACCACCGGGTTCTTGTTTCTGCCGCTCGGTGAACCATTGGAACAGTTCGGTCTCCTTGGCGAAATCAGAAGTGGTCCAGCCGAGGGCGAACTGGGCCACCATAAATTTCGAATGCACGCCGCGCCCTAGCGTGATGCTGCGCCACCGGCCCGCACTGTTAGTAGGGGGGGGAGGGGATAGGGCGATCAGGCTTTCAAGAACAGTGTTCTGCACGGTGCTCATCGCATCCTTGGGTCTTAGCAGCGCGCGCATGCGTTGATTGAGTTCGGTGGCGTCGTTACTGTTTTGACCGGTCAGCCACTTCTCGCAAGCCGCTATCCACTCCAGGCGTAAGTCGTCCACTTGCTTGTCGTTGATCAGTTCAGACCACCGACAAGCCGGATCTGCGAACCAGTCCCGCATGACGTGCGCGGCTATGTTATGGGTGGCGGTGCCTGCGGGCAGTGCGTCCGCAATGAAGTCGATGTCGTTTGAACTTGTGAGCTGAAGCATCTCCAGCAACATAGCCAGGGAATAAGGCAAGCCGGTCATCCGCTCGAATATTTCCGGGTCGGTGCTGTGAACCATCGCCGAGCTAATCGTGCCCTTGCCGCCGCTCCATGTCGGTTGTCGGGATACAAGAAGCTGTCCGGCTTTAGCATGCCAGCGAAGACGATTGAAATAGAACTGCGCAAGTTGCGGATCGCCGTAGAAGGCTGTCCATTGGAGAGAGGAATTGCTAGTGCAGGAAGATGCTTCGGCCATGTAGGCTCCGTCTCGCGCTGACCGTTTCGTCTTTTGCGTCTAACAGCGTTGATGGGCTATGGGGTGAAGCTTACCATATTGTTCTTGGTGGGCAGTGCGCAGGCCTTGGTTCTCGCACCAGCCAAAGGGAAGTCATTTCCCCTTGGCGAGGTACGACTGCCTAGGGCGAGGTAGCCTGGGTAACGAAGTCGATCTTGGACAGCCCACCGCCTTGTGCGGTTGCGAGCAGGTGAGCAACGCGGTCGTAGCGTACTTCCTTGTCGGCATACACGCGCAGGGTCGGGGCCGGGACCAATACGGCGCTCTCGGCAACTTTCTGCTGAAGTTGCTGATCGTCCAGCGGCTCCTTGTTCCACAGAATGGTTCCGTCGGCAGTAATCGAGATATCGACTGCTACGTCCTGCTGCACCGAGCTCTGGGTATCGCCGCGGGGAAGATCGACCTTCACCGCGTGAGTGATGACAGGCAGGGTAATGATGAAGATGATCAGCAGTACCAGCATCACATCGATCAGCGGCGTCATGTTTATATCGGTGACGAGATCATCGTCACCTTCGAAAGAGGATCCGGACATGCTCATGATTTGACGGCGCCCCGGATCGCATTTGGTGCTAACGAAAGATCAGCGGGCTTGCCGCTAAAAGGAGCGGCGGCGGTCAAGTTGACGCGGGCGCCGGTCAGGAAGAAGGCGTGCAGGTCGTGTGCGAAGCGGCTCAATTGGTGGATGACCGCCTTGTTGCGACGCGCCAGGGCGTTGTAACCCAGCACCGCCGGAATGGCCACGAACAGTCCGAACGCGGTCATGATCAACGACTCGCCAACCGGCCCGGCAACTTGTGCAAGCGAGGCGTCCCCGCTCGCGCCGATCAC
Source organism: Pseudomonas sp. W5-36 (assembly GCF_046540455.1). NCBI lineage: Bacteria > Pseudomonadati > Pseudomonadota > Gammaproteobacteria > Pseudomonadales > Pseudomonadaceae > Pseudomonas > Pseudomonas sp. W5-36. Next base: position 24,388 of record NZ_JAXCIQ010000020.1, read on the forward strand.
TGCCAGGGCGTGGTAGATACCCCAGACGGTACCGAACAAACCAACGAACGGCGAAGTACTGCCGATTGAGGCGAGAATCGCGAGGCCGGACTGCATTTTGGCGACCCGGTCGTCCAGGACGTCCTTGAGGCAGCGAGTAAGCCAGTCGCTCAAATCGAAGCGCGTGTGTAGCTCGGAGCTGCGTTCATATTGGTGCGCATCGGCGGCGTGACCGGCAATCGACAGTTCCACGAAAGGGTTGTTGTGCGCAGGGCCCAGTGCCTCGACACCTTTCTGGAAATTACTGGCATGCCAAAACTGGGTCCGGGCCCGGTGCATCATGCCGCGCACGCGCAGCAGTTGAAGGGACTTGACCACAAGCACGCTCCATGACATCACCGACATGATCATCAAGATGATTGCGATTGACCGCGATACGGCGTCGGCCTGAGCCCATGCCCCACTGATTCCAAATTCCTGCATTTTCGAGTACCTCTAAAGTCAATGAGTTCTAGCGAGTGAGACGGAAGCTGATCGGTTGTACGGCGCGAACCGCGACTGGACGACCAGCCTCGATGTATGGCGTACACGAGGCGCCCAGCACGGCTTGACGCGCTGAAGCATCAAGATCGGCGTTTCCGGAGCTGCGAGCGATATTGGCCTGTTCGATTTTCCCCTGTGCGCTAACGACCAGGCTGATCAGCGTTTCTCCCTCGATCCGCAAGCGCTTGGCTTTGCGCGGATACTCCGGAGCTGGAACGCGGCAACCCACGCTTGCTACGTCCTTGGGTCCGGCAGCGGGAGGCTGCAGATTTTTTTCCGGCGACGGCGCTGGCTGCGCACTGGGTGCTTGAGGTGCAGCGTCGACAGGGTCGTCCTTCGCTACCTCAGCCGGAGGCTGGGGCGGTGCCGGCTTCTGCGGCTTTACCGGCTTGGGCACAGGCTTGGTCACTTTGGGTACCACTGGCTTGGGCTTAGGCTTGGGCGGCTCCGGTGCAGGTTTGGGCGCAGGCGGCGGTGGCGGGGCGATGGTTCGCTCCGCATTCTCGCTGGTCATGACTGGAGGTTCTGGCGGTGGCGGTGGCTGAGCCTCCACCGGCTCCGGCTCGGGAGTCGGTGGAGGCAGCATGGTCACTCGCACGCTGGCCGGAGCCGCTGGAGCACTCATCAGGCTGATCTTCTTCGGGGGTGGCGCCATCAGCAACGCGCCTACCAGCAAGGCGTGGAGAAGAAGCACCGCCCCTGCCGCCAGCACCCACGAGAAGCGCTTTCCTTGTGGCGGAGCCTCGTAGGTGGATTCAGCGGTCCAGGTGGAGCGAAGTGAATGATTGCCTAAACGGACTTTCAGGCTCGTCATCTTGGATTCTCGTTCAGTGGCCGACCTCACAGGGTCTCTCACTTGTTTATGTGCAACGAAAATCTGAAAGTGACAGTGGTGCGGGAAATTTTTTCGGCGGCTGGTTACAGTAAGGGTGGCGTGGGTCGGGAAGCCCTCTGCGCCCATTCGATGTTTTTATCACCGGTTATTCTGCTGCAACCGGCTGCCAGGTTGTCCAAGCCATGCGTTCGCCTGCATCTGGATCGGACTTTATTCGCAGCTCTTCGTCGAGAATCGCAACTTGCCGGGCGCCGAGTTCATAGACGGGCCATATCGTCGTGGCATCGCTCAAAATCGGTTGGGCAGTGATAAAATCAATCCACAGTGAATGCATGATTCCACTCATTCGCTGTGCGGCTGGTTCGACCGGGCCTATGGCTTCGGCGGTCGGCAGCTGTACGTTGCCGAACACCAATGGCAGCTCCGATGTGTGTACGCATAATCCCCGGAAAGCACCCTGCTCGGGGGGCAGGTCGAAGCGGTACACATATGCCGGTCGCCCTATCCTGGCTCGCGCCTCGGCGATGCGCAAAGTCGGGACGCCATAGGACTCTGCGGTCAGAGCCTTGAACCTTAACGCTTCGGCCTTGAGGTGGGGGAACATTTCAGGGTATCGGATCAAGATCTGATCGAACTCAGACAGAGACATGTTGGCAAGCTCCTGTTGCACGACTCCACCGTCACCATTGGCGGACGCGCCATAGAAGCCGGCCTCGTCTTTGTTCCATCCCAACAGCAACGGAATGTCTCTGCCAGCTCCATTGGCAATGGACGCAAGCGGTGCCTGTTCGAGAACGACGCCGTCGACGACCGCACGAAAGGGTGATTTTGCGGGATAGCTATCGACTAACGACGCTTGAGCTGCCAGCAACTGTTCTGGGGTAGCCTCCAGCAGCGCATCTGCCCTGGCAGATTCCCCACCTAGGTGAATTCGGACCCGCTGCGCCAGGTCTTCCGCCATCAGCTGATCGGCATAGGTCTGACCCCCTCCGCTTTGACAGATCGCTCGGTGAAAAAGGCCTTGGGCCCCCGGTGCAGTAAGCAGGCTGATCACGTTTTTGCCACCAGCGCTTTCGCCACCGAGGGTAACCCTGTCCGGGTCGCCGCCCACGGCGGCAATATTGTGCTTTACCCATTCAAGTGCAGCGATCTGATCGCGTAAGCCATTGTTGCCGCTGCCACGATATGCTTCACCCAAGAGCCCGCTAACATCGACGAAGCCCAGGATGCCAAGGCGGTAGGCGATCGAAACAAAAACCACGCCGCGCCGCGCGAATGATGTGCCGTCGAAAACCGGCTGTGCAGTGGTGCCTGCCATATTGGCTCCACCGTGTATCCAGACGTAAACCGGATGTGGCCCGGGCGCAATGGGCGCCCAGACATTCAGGTAGAGGCAGTCCTCGCTGTAACCAGGATCATCGGGCACAAGGGTAGGAGGCCTAGGCGACTGGATGGCTGCGCGCGCGAAGCTGTTTGCTTCCCGTATACCTGTCCAGTCGGCTAATGCTTGTGGCGCCTTGAAGCGAAAGTCACCTATGGGTGGCTCGGCGAAGGGAACGCCGAGAAATCGCTGGACGTCCCCAAGTCGTTGTCCCCTTAGCATGCCGCACGGTAGTTGTAGTGTGACGGGGTTGAAGGTCGAGAGCTGTTCTGTGGCCATAAATGTCCTGAGCTGATTGCCTTGCATCTACTCCCGACAAGTTTATCCAGTTACTCACTTCACAGCGCGCGCAAGCCTTCCCCGTTGTGCATAACTGCTGTGCGGGCGGGGTACTTAATGCATGTTCAGGTCCACGCTTATAGTGGCATCACTTCACGCAGCGGCTCCTCGCCACTGCCTTCAGCCACGATTGAGGTGATAATAATGAACAGCACATTCAAGCGCCAAGATGCCGATGCCGCGATGCTTCATCAGCGAGATGCCGAGTACTTCGAATACAGCAAGGCCGCCAACCCTATCAGTGCGAACCTGATTTCGCGGGTCCCGTACCAGACTTTTCCGGCCTCGCTTTACGACTCTGGCGCAAGCCGAGTGTTACCTCTTGATCTCAGCGAAGCAATGGGCTGCGCCGGGCCCGCTACTGGCCCGGGTCTGTGCGCCAACTTCATCCGCCTGAATGCCGGCGATTCGTTGAGCTTGCAACCCAACGCAACGTCCCAAGTGTTTTATGTGATCGGTGGCCAAGGTAGCGTTGCCCAAGGTGGGCAGACCATCAAATGGTCGAAGGGCGATTTCATGGCATTGCCATGTATGGCAGAAGCACAGTTTTCGGCGACCAGTGACGCTCGTTTGTACTACGTTCACGACGAACCCATGCTGCGCTATCTCGGCGTAGGGTGTACAAGCGACCGCTTCGCTGCCACGTTGTATCCTAGCTCCGTGGCCAATGCCAAGCTGCAGGAAGCCGCGAACGACCCTCGGGCACAAGATCGCAGCCGTATCAGTATCCTGCTCGGCAATCGAAACTTCCCGCAGACTCGGACTGTGACCCACGTGCTCTGGGCTATGTACGGCATCTTGCCGGCCGGTTCGGTCCAAAAGCCTCATCGTCATCAGTCGATCGCGCTGGATTTCATCGTCGATTGTCCGCAGGGCTGTTATTCGCTGGTGGGTACGGAGCTGGATGCTGACGGCAAGATCCGCAATCCGGTAAGGGTGGACTGGGAGCCAGGCCTGGCTTTCGTCACTCCACCGGGCTACTGGCACGCCCACTTCAATGAATCTGGCAAAGAGGCCTACCTGATTCCTATCCAGGATGCTGGGCTGCAGACACATCTGCGCTCGCTTGACATCCGGTTCAGCTAATCGCTGAGAAGCCACCCTCGTCGGCAGCGGCAAGGATGGCTTACTGAGTCCAGTAGGGCTTGACACCGAAACGCTCGATCATGAAGTCAATAAAACTTCGTACCTTGGTGGACACGATGCGCTTGGGTGGATAGATGAACCAGATCGAAGACGCATGAGCGCTAGGCTGCAGCTGTATCTGCCATGGCTCCAGCCACTGAATCAATGTCCCGCATGCCAGACCTTCAGCCACCAGCCAATCCGGCAGCACTCCATACCCCAGCCCATGATGGACCGCTAGCAGTTGAGCCTCCAGATCGTTGATCTTGATGGTTTTGCTGGGCACCACCGGATGCGTTTGCTGCTCCAGAGTAAATGTAGCGCTGGCAAGGCCAGTGAAGCCTACGACGGCAGGCAAGGTTTCGAGCTCGGTCGGTACATCCGGCTTTGAATGTGTGTCTGCGAACCCAGCACTGACCACCACTAGATGAGTTTCAAACGCAATGCGTCGAGCCTTGAGCGTCGAGTCCGCCAGATGACCCACTCGAATGGCGAGATCGGTTCCCGAATGGATAAGATCGACCTGGGAGTCATCTAGCATCAAATCCAGTTCGATATCGCTAAAGCGCTCCTGGAATGCTCCCAGTGCCGGCAAGATGTGGTGCCGGGCGAAGGCTGGCGGCAGGTTGAGTCGCAGGACGCCACGAGGGTGCTGATTCAAGGCGCCGGCGGCGGCTTTCGCTTGCGCAAGCTCTTCCAACGCCCGACGTGCGTGCAGGAGAAATATCCGCCCGCCTTCAGTCAGGTGCAGCATGCGAGTTGATCGGTTGAACAGTGCAATACCTAACTCGCTCTCAAGGTCTTTAATATACCTGGAGACTGTCGACGCCTTGATACCGAGACGCTCGGCTGCGCGTGAGAAATTATTCCCGTTTGCGGCTTCAACGAACGCGTTTAATGCTGCGAAATAGTCCAAAGGCGAGCCTGCGGTATGGTATGGCTATCAATTCATGAATCGGGCTCATAGAACCTAGCGCGGTGGAAGGGCTAGTTTCAAGGGGTAGGTGCCGTTAAATTGCTCCTGTCTACGTTGAAGGTTCTGGAGCGAGGAACAGATGACCGCACCCAATGACCCCATGCGCCGCAAGGTAGTGGCGGCCTTGGCAAGCTTGCCACTGATAGGGTCGGCGCAACCAGCCCAAAGTGAGGAGGTCAGCCTTGGCGGCTCAAAAGTACTCGTCGCCTATTTCTCTCGCTCGGGCAATACCAAGGTCGTCGCAGGGCTATTACAGCGCGCTCAGCAGGGCGACCTATTTGAGATAAGGCCTGCCAATGCCTATCCCGAAGACTACCTGCAGACAGTAGAGCAGGGCCGTCAAGAGCGTGACAGCGGCTTCGAGCCTGCCCTGGCAGCCCATGTATCTGATATGTCGAACTTCGACGTTCTCTTCCTGGGCTTTCCAATCTGGGGTGAAACGGCGCCTCCTGTCATTCGGTCTTTTCTGTCTACCCATGATCTTGCAGGCAAGGTGATCGTGCCATTCATTACACACGGCGGCTATGGGCCCGGCAGCAGCTATCAGGTACTCGCACGTCATGCTCCTAAGGCCGTCCTGCGCCAAGGCTTTGAAATGCAGGCCGATCAAGAGCGCAAGACGATGGAACAGGTCAACGACTGGTTTAGCAGCCTGAACCAATCCAGTTGAAAACGGGCGTAGTGCCGTAGTTCCAGCACCCCCGATCGAAACTTCATAGATACTTTGACCCAAGGAGCCACTCATGAAAACCCGCACGCTCGGCAATGGCCTGGAAGTCTCTGCCCTCGGCCTTGGCTGTATGAGCATGACGGCTGTCTACGGCCCGCCGGCCAATAGCAAAGACATGATCCAGTTGATCCGCAACGCTCACCAGCGAGGCGTCACGCTGTTCGACACTGCCGAGGCCTATGGTCCCTTTACCAACGAACAACTCGTAGGGGAGGCGCTCGCGCCAATCCGTGACCAGGTCGTCATCGCGACGAAGTTCGGCTTCGATATCGACCCGAAGACCGGTGCGCGCGGTGCGGGTACAAATAGTCGGCCGGAGCACATCAAAGCTGCGGTGGAAGCCTGCCTCAAACGTCTGGGCACCGATCGCATCGATCTGCTGTACCAACATCGAGTCGACCCACAGGTGCCTATCGAAGATGTTGCGGGTGCAGTGAAAGAGCTTATTGGTCAGGGCAAGGTCATGCACTTCGGGCTCTCGGAAGCGGGCGTCCAGACCATTCGCCGTGCACACGCGGTTCAGCCGCTCACTGCCGTGCAAAGCGAATATTCATTGTTTTGGCGAGGACCCGAGCTGGAACTGTTGCCACTGCTTGAGAAGCTTGCGATTGGCTTCGTGCCGTTTAGTCCATTGGGCGCGGGGTTCCTGACGGGCCAGATCGACGAGCACACAATATTTGAGCCCACGGATTTTCGCAGCCATGTACCGCGGTTTTCCGTCGAGGCGCGTAAAGCCAATATGGCGCTGGTCAAGCTCGTTCGTGAGTTGGCCGAACGCAAGGGCGCCACGCCGGCCCAGGTGGCGCTTGGCTGGCTGCTGTCACAGAAGCCCTGGATTGTACCCATTCCGGGCACAACCAAACGCTCTCGCCTGGAAGAAAATCTGGGCGCGGTGGACGTGCAGTGGACGGAAGAAGAACTGGCGGCAATCGATGGTGCTGTGTCGAAGATTCAGATTCTCGGCGACCGCTTGCCCGAGGCGGCCATGAAAATGGTTGGGCGTTGAACGGATTGTCGTGGCAACTGTTTCGCCCTGTTTTCATATCGTGCTTAGCCCTATGGATGGAGAACACTCTGGATGCCTAGTACATCGATCGCCAGGTCTGCCAATGTGCGTTCATTACCTGTTGCTCTCATGACCGTGCTGATGACCGCCGGCTCCATGCTGCCAGGTATTGGCAATGCTGCGGCTGAGGCGCAGGAACCTTCACGCCGATCCGAACGAGGTACAACCATGAGTACCGATAAACCCGTCGTGCTGGTCGTGGGGGCGAGCGGCAGTATCGGTCAACCTACGGTTGCCGAGTCGTTGCGCCGGGGCTATCAGACCCGTGCACTGGTTCGCGATCCCTCCCAGGCCAAGCTGTTCGATCAGGGCGTGGAAGTAGTGGTGGGTGATCTGACTCGCGCCGAAACCCTCGACAAAGCAGTCGCAGGAGTGACCGGGGTTATCTTCACCCATGGCATCAGTGGCAACAATGCAAAGGGCGCCGAAGCCGTGAATTACGGTGCAGTGCGCAACGTGCTCAGTGCACTGAAAGCGCCCGCTCGGGTTGCATTGATGACCACTGTTGGCGTCACTAAGCCGTCGGTTGGACATGACTGGAAACGCCGAGGCGAGCGCCTGGTGCGCGCCAGCGGTCTGCCTTACACCATCGTGCGCCCAGGCTGGTTCGACTATAATGCCGCCGACCAGCACCAGTTGGTGATGCGCCAAGGCGATACCCATTGGGCGGGATCGCCCGCCGACGGCGTGATCTCCCGGCAGCAGATTGCGCAGGTGCTGGTCGCTTCGCTGACCTCGCCGGCGGCAACTGACAAGACGTTCGAGTTGGTCGCCAACCGTGGTCCGGCGCAGACCGATCTGGACCCATTGTTCTCGGCGCTGCCGGCAGATCCTGCTGGCAGTACAGATGCCATCGGCGACCGTGACAACCTTGCGTCCGAGCAGGAGCCTGACTCGGTCAAACGCGACCTTGAGGCACTCAAAGGAAAATTTTCTCGGTAGTGAATCCTGCATCACTCCCTCGGGCAAAAGCTAAGGAAAATACAAATGGCTTCAAGCGTGGAAATCAGTCGTCGTCTATTGCTGGGCGCGATGGGAGGTGCGGCAATGGCGCCTGTGTTGGCAAGTGCCGGCACGACACTTGGCGCAGCATCGATAGATGCGCACCGTGCGCCATCATCCAGTACCGGCAGACGGAAGCTTGGCGCTCTCGAGGTATCGAGCATCGGGTTGGGCGTGCAGAACATGAGTCGCACCTACCAAACCACTATCCCCAGCCGCCCCGAGATGATCAATATCATTCGTACGGCACATGAGCACGACGTGACGTTCTTCGATGCTGCCGAAGCCTACGGGCCACTTGAAGTTGAGCGCATCCTGGGAGAAGGGCTGGCACCAATTCGCAACAAGTGCGTCATTGCAACTAAGTTCGGTTGGAACATCGACCCTGTCACCGGGGAGCGTCGGCCAGGGTTGAACAGTCGGCCAGAGCACATCAAAACTGCGGTAGAAGGGATGCTGAAACGGCTGCGTACCGATCGGATTGACCTGCTTTATCAGCACCGAGTCGATCCGCAGGTTCCAATCGAAGATGTCGCAGGGGCGATCAAGGACTTGATGGCGCAGGGTAAGGTGCTGCATTGGGGGCTTTGCGAGATGGGGCTCAATACGCTACGGCGAGCGCATGCAGAGCTGCCGGTCACTGCCGTTCAGAGCGAGTACTCAATGCTCTGGCGTGGACCTGAGCAACACGTGCTGTCGGCGTGTCAGGAGCTGGACATTGGGTTCGTACCGTGGAGCCCGCTGGGTGTAGGGTTTCTGACAGGGGCGATTGATGGCAAGACGCGCTTTGCCGACGGCGACATCCGCAAGGTCGAGGGGCGTTTCTTTCCCGAAAACGTGCCACATAATCTGGCCTTGGTAGATTTGCTGAATGCCTGGGCACAACGCAAGCAGGCGACGCCGGCGCAGATTGCGCTGGCATGGTTGCTGGCGCAAAAGCCCTGGATCGTACCGATTCCGGGAACCACCCAGATGGCCCATATGCTGGAAAATATCGGCGCGGCAGGGGTGCGGTTTACCCCCGCGGAGGTCGCCGAACTGAATCGGTCGGTGCAGGCGATCGAGATCAAGGGAGCACGCTTGCCTGATGCCGTGCTGGCATTTTCCGATGTGGAGGCTCCGGCCAAATGACAAGGGTTTTAACCAATGCTCGTGAGCTTCGCGCAGTTGCACTTCGCCAGAGCCGTGGCAACGTACTGGCGAACCATACTCGCGGAGACTCCTAACCGCTGACCAATCTCGCCGTACGTGAGCCCTTCCAATTGTTTGTAGTAAAAAGCCTGTCTGGCTTTCTCTGACAGTTCCTGCAGGGATTGGTCGATTGCGTCCAGCTCGGCGAGCACAAGATGTTTTCGCTCTGGAGAAACATGGTGGTGGCTGGGGCGATGAGTGAGAGTCGCCAGATGGGAACGCTCAAGCCGTTTTCGTCGCCTTACTTCGTAGACGACGCGGCTGGCGATCGTCATGAGCATCGCGCGAGATTCACGCACCTCCTCCAGTCGAGGCAGTGCCGCCAGTTGGGTGAAGGCTTCGCATGCCAAGTCTTCAGCGTTATCACCGCAGCCGAGGCGTGAACGCAGCTTATGGGTGAGCCACTGATAGTCGTTGCGAAAGACATCAGCCAGTAATTCAGACGATGCCAAGCTTTGCCCTGTCATCTATTTGCTCCTGCACGCAACTAACAATCCATGGCGAGGGGAAGACAAAGGCAGGCATTGCTTTGGTCCGTCTCATGCACCGTTCAGCCCGAAAATGGGTGGGCTGAACGGTATCAAGCGGTCCGGCTGGTGACCAATATCGTTTGGTTAGGCACTTATATCGGACTGGAGGCCGAGCGCGGTTTGAACGCATCTGCCTGGCACGCACAGGTCATCAGATTAGGCTTTACAGCGTACGGCCAAAGAACGTATCCAGTTTGGCGGTCGCTGCTGCCATATACTTGGGAACCCAATAGGTTTCAATGTGCGTTGCACCCTCTAGCTTGAATAGCTCCTTGTCCTTCGCGCCCGTTGCCTTGGCAAACGCATCTTCAGTCATGTAGAGGCTGTCAGCTTTGGTCCCCGCGATCATGAGCAGTGGCTGCTGGATCAGATCGATCTGATTGGTTGCGTCAAAACGCATCAAGTCGATCAGGCTGCTGGTGGTGTACTTGAAGGTGGAGTTGGGATGGGCATGCGTTTTCCAGTAGTACTCATAACCTTGCCGATACAGATCGAAGGGCAACTTGGCGATTTGCTCATCGCTGAGATTGGCATCACCCGAGTACATCACGGCCCCACCCGCAGCCTCCTGAGCTCTTGCAGCCGACGCTTGTTGCAGGCGCTGTTGAACGGTGTCCAGTTGGGAGTCGACATAGCCATTGCGGCGTACGCGGCCTGAGTTGAACATGCTCACGGTGGCAACCGATTTGAAGCGCTTGTCAGTCTCGGCAGCAGCCAATGAGTATCCGCCACCGCCGCAGATGCCCAGCAGGCCCAGGCGTGTGCTGTCGGCTCCGCTGTACTGGCTTATGAAGTCCGCCATGCCGTGGATGTCTTCTATACGGTTGGCAGGTTTATCTACGCTGCGGGGTTGCCCGCCACTGGCACCCTGGTAGGCGGCATCGGCGGTAATAGTGACGTAACCCAGTTCTGCCAGACGCTGCGCGTACAAGCCGGCAACCTGTTCTTTCACGCCCCCATTGGGGTGCGCCACAACAACCGTAGGATGCTTTGCTTTGGGGTCAAAGTTGGCCGGTGTGTAGACGTTCGCTGAAATATCCAAACCGTTGAGCTTATAGGTGACCGGGTGAATATTGACCTTTCGCGGCTCGTTCCTGGTAATGGCACCTTCGTAGGCCAGCGTGTAAGGGTTCTTCTTGTAGTCAGCCGCCATCAGCTCTGCACCTGAAGCACCGAGCAGCGCGGCCAGGGCGGTATGTCGTATAAGTTTGCTCATCGTTACAGTCACCTTTTTCCGAGTTCCGGTTTGGATTCATCTCAAGGCGTGGAAGGCGTAGTTGACGCTCTCGGCCTCATCCAGGGCCAGCTCTCCATGAGCCAATGCTTCACTGAGCGGCGACTGTGCCACCCGAAGCTTCCACTTGCCCAACGCTTGAGGGCCTGCTTCAGGGGTTGCACCTTCGGCGTTTATTGCTTGCAGGAGTTGCTCACGTGCAGGGAACTGGATGACCAGTGCGTCGGCTTTCCATGCCGCCACGTTGATGCCCAGTCGGTTGCAGATTGCGACCTTGGCTCGCGCGTCAGCCCTGTCTGACAAGCGTGAAACCTGAATGAGCGAGCTCAATGACGATTCTGGTCCCGTGTCGCTGGCGATGATTTCACCGTGTTCCCATGCGTCGCTGGGGCAGTCCTTGTTCTGCGGCATCAGTTCGATGAAAGGGTTGATTTCCATCGGATAGATACGGCACACAAGTGGACGTTCCTTGTAAATACCGCAGAGGTCATTGGCTTGCAGATTCGGGCATTGGGCGAGGGCGTTGGCGGCGAAAATAGCCGTCACCTGTACGTGGGTATTGCCGCATGAGACTTGGGCCGAACGCAACAGGCTGTGCTGATACTCCTGCTCTGACGCTGGCCAATGGGGCTGTTTGAACGCCTCCAAAAGGATCGCTACGTCATGGCCGCGTTCCAGCCATTGCCTGGCCTCCAGCAGCGTCAGGGGTATGAAGCGTCCTTTGCAGCAGGCTCCGCATCCGACGCAGTTGAAGCGGGTTGGCTGATGCTGCATATCGACTCCACACAAAGGACGCCAAGGCATATTAATGTCAGGGGCGTAGTTTGATTAGTCGATGGGCAGCACTAAGAGTCATGAGGCCCGATCATTAATCAACCTTGAGGACGGTAGCGCAGCGCCTCGACCAGCAGCGCGAAGGCCGGCGATGCCTGGCGGCGACTGGGGTAATACAGGTGAAACCCCGAATACCACGGACTCCAGTCTTCGAGCACGACCTGCAACTGCCCACTGGCAATGTAGGGGGCCGCGATGTCTTCGGGAATGTAACTGAGCCCGAAGCCGTCCAGGGCAGCATCGAGTAATTGATAAACGCCGTTATAGGTGATTTGACCCGCGACACGCACGTTGAGGGTCTCGTGGTCCTTGGCAAACTCCCAAGCATAGACCCCGCCATTAGTAGGTAGGCGCAGGTTATTGCACAGGTGCTTCGGCAGGCAGCGCGGGGTAACGGGTACGTCTCGTTGCGCGAAGTACTCGGGCGTGCCCACCACCAGCATGCGCATGTCAGGGCCGATACGGGTTGCGATCATGCCATCGGCCACGGCTTCGCCGAGCCTTACGCCAGCGTCGAAGCCCTGGGCTGCGATATCCACGAAGCTGTAGTCGCAGCACACCTCCACCGAGATATCGGGGTACTGAGGGAGGAACTGCTTGAGGGCTGGGCGCAGTACCAATTCCAACGCATGGTCCATGGCATTGATCCGGATGTTGCCTGCGGGCCTGTCGCGCAAATCGCTGAGGTCGGCCAGGGCGAACTCGATCTCCTCGAACATCGGGCCGACCGTGCCGATCAGTCGCTCGCCCGCTTCGGTGGGCGACACGCTGCGAGTGGTGCGCGTCAGCAGCCTGAGACCCAATCGCGCTTCCAGGCCTCGTACGGTGTGGCTGAGCGCCGATTGCGATAGCCCTAGCTTGCCCGCCGCCTTGGTGAAGCTGCGCTCCTTCGCAACCGCGAGAAAGGCGATCAAGTCGTTGGCGTTTTCTCGAAGCATTGATGAATCCGGCTCATTGATTTATTCGGATTCTAGTGACTAATCGGATTTAAATGTAACTGATAGATTACAAAACTTTACTGAAGCCACCGGAGACTCCGTTATGAAGTCACTTGCAGCAGCTGCACTCTCCATGGCCTTGCTCAGCTCTGAAACCGAGGGGGCACAGCCGATGAGTGTTGTCGTCACGCCCGTAGGTTCCCAGCCATCGGCGGTCGGACCCGCTGAGTATTTCACCGGCAAAGTGCGCGTCGATGCGCCGTTCAAAGGCACTGACGGTGCCCGTATCGGCGGTGCGACGGTCACCTTCGAGCCTGGCGCACGTACGGCATGGCATACCCATCCACTGGGGCAGACATTGATCGTCACTGCAGGAGCGGGTTACGTGCAACAGGAAGGGCAGAAGCGGCAGGCGATTCGCCCTGGCGACACGGTCTGGATCCCGCCCCACGTCAAGCACTGGCACGGTGCCGCGGCTGGCACTGGCATGAGCCACATTGCAATTGCCGAGGCTCTGGACGGCAAGACTGTCGAGTGGCTGGAGCAGGTGAGTGATCAAGACTACGGCCAGGCGCAATGAGCCCGTTGTCGCGCAGCCAGTGGGGCGTCCTGCTGGTCATCCTGTGTAGCTATTTGATGATCGTGCTGGATACCTCGGTGGTCATCACTGCCTTGCCCCGGATCCGCCAGACATTCGCCATGACCACCACCGGGCTTTCCTGGGTGCAGAATGCCTATACCTTGGCGTTCGGCGGGCTGTTGCTGCTGGGCGCGCGTGGCGGCGACATTCTGGGGCGCCGACGCATGTTCGTGATCGGCCTGGGTGTATTCATGTTCGCCTCTTTGCTGGTTGCGGTGGCTCAGAGCACCGGCGTGCTCATCGCTGCCCGTGGTCTGCACGGTGTGGGTGCAGCCATCCTTGCCCCTTCCTCCCTGGCGTTGCTGCTGGTCAATTTCGAAGGGCAGCAGCGCACGCGGGCTATCGCCTGGTATGGCGCCACCGCCGGCGTGGGTTCGAGCCTTGGTCTGCTGATCGGGGGTGTACTCACTCAATGGGCATCTTGGCGTGTAGGCTTCCTGATCAACCTGCCGATTGGCTTGGCGCTGATTATCACCACGTTGCGCGTTGTGCGCGAAACCCCCGTAAGGCCGAGCACATTCGACCTGGCTGGTGCACTGCTATCGACAGTCGGGATGACCTGTCTGGTTTACGGCATCGTCAGCGCAGCCAATACCGGATGGGGCGATACAAGCACTATTTGCGGGCTCGTCGCCGGGGCCCTTCTACTCACGTTGTTTGGTTTTCACGAGGCGCGGACTTCGGACCCGATCCTGCCGCTACGCCTGTTCCAGCACCGGGTAAGGGCGGGCGCTTACAGTGCTCGGCTGCTTTTTCTGGGTGCAATGATGAGCTTCTATTTCTTTACCACTCAGTACCTGCAGGAAGTGCTTGGGTTCAGCGCCAGTGAAGCAGGGTTAGCGTTTCTGCCAACCACGTTGGCTAATTTCGCTGCGGCAATGGCCATCCCCCGGCTTACCCGGTTGTTTGGCAATGGAGCGCTGCTGGCCGCCGCCGTGGCAGTAGGGTGTATCGGCATGCTTTGGCTATCGGGCCTTGGCCCGCACACTCCATACCTGGCCGTCAGCATGCCGCTGCTGCTGATCGGGGTCAGCCAGGGCGCCTGCCTCAGCCCGCTGACCGCTGCGGCGATGACTGACGTGCAGCCTGCAGATGCCGGCGCGGCGTCTGGGCTGGTGAATGTCAGCCACCAGCTTGGGGGTACCTTGGGCCTTAGCGTGCTGACCGTCGCGTACAGCTATGGAGCCGGTTCTTCGGAGACGGTCCAGGCAGTCTCGGCGGGTATTTCCATGGCATTCATCTGGAGCGCGGTCATGCTGGCGTCAGCGCTGGTGGTCGTGCTGGCTCTGATCGTACGAGGCGCCCCGCAAAACGCTGTTCTTGCGCAGCGTCAGGGGTAACCCGTGTTCAGCCGATCAGTCTTTGGGTCGTGAATCGAAGACCTCTTTGAAAACCCCGACTGCAGACATCGCCTTCGGCCAACCGACATAGAACGCGAGATGGGTGACCACCTCCGAGGCTTCGGTTCGGGTCAGGCCGTTATCCATCGCACGACTGAGATGGAACGGCAACTGTGGCGCCTGCCCCTGCGCGATAAGCGAGGCGACGGTGACCAGGCTTCGGTCCCGGGCGGTGAGGCCAGGGTCGCGCCAAAGGTCGGCGAACAGCACGTCGTTGGTGTAATCACCCAGCTTCGGCGCTACGGCTTCGGTAGCCGACTGCACTGCGGCCCGTCGCCTGGTTTCGCTGGCGGCATCGAATTCCAGTGGCTCAGCGGCTGGCAGCACAATGGCGTCGTGAGCGATCTTGCGATCGGTGAACATCTTGTGCGCCACACCGGTGGCCGACATCGCGTTCGGCCAGCCGGCGTAGAAAGCCAGATGGGTAATCAGCGCGCTGATCTCACTGGGCTTGAGCCCGTTATCCAGTGCTAGATTCAGGTGTCCGGTCAACTGCGCGCTCTGCCCATTGGCGATGAGTGCGGACAGGGTGATCAGGCTCCGGTCACGGCTCTTCAGTTGCGGGCGCTTCCAGACTTCACCGAAAAGCAGTTGGGTGGTGTAGTTGTAAAGCTGGGGCGTGACCTCCTGAACGTGGGGCGCAGGTTTGGGATCGGGTTTGGCAGTTGTGGCGCCTGCTTCGGTCATGGCGGCGAAGCACAGCGTGGCGAACGTCGGTGCAAGAAGTCTCATGGCAACTCTCAGCTAGTGGCTATCGCTGGCAAGCGATCCAGAAATTTGTCGAGGGTGATTGGGTACTCGCGTACCCGCACCCCGGTGGCGTTATAAACAGCATTGGCGATGGCGGCAGCAACCCCCGAAATGCCCAGCTCGCCAACGCCCTTGGCCTTCATTGGCGATGAGTAGGCATCGACTTCATCGATGAAAATCACTTCTTGATGCGGGATGTCGGCATGCACCGGCACTTCGTACCCTGCAAGGTCGTGATTGACGAAAAAACCGTGGCGTTTGTCGACCACCAGTTCTTCCATCAACGCTCCGCCCGCACCCATGGTCATGGCGCCGATGACCTGACTGCGAGCCGTTTTGGGATTGATGATGCGGCCCGCCGCGCAGACGGCGAGCATGCGGTCGATGCGCACTTCACCTGTGGCAGCATCTACCCGGACTTGAACGAAGTGCGCACCAAAAGTCTGGTGCTCACGTTCCTCACGTGCCTTGCCGAATTCCAGAATGTCTTCGGCCGTTAACGTACCGTTCTGCGCGACTCGCGCCAGGGACATGGTTTTGCCGCTACCGCGTACCTGGCCATCGGTGAATTCGGCGGTCGCCGGGTCGATGCCCATTTTTTCGGCGATGAGTGTCCGCAGTTTCATGCTTGCAGCATACACACCGGAGGTGGATGAATTGGCACCGCGCTGGCCAGCCGAACCTGCCGAGGTGGGGAAGGTGGAATCGCCCAGCCGCACCACTACCTTGTCCATGCTCACGCCCAGGGTTTCGGCCGCGGTCTGGCCGAGGATGGTGTAGCTGCCGGTGCCAATATCGGTCATGTCGGTTTCGACGGTGATGATCCCGTTGGAATCCAGGTGCACCCGCGCAGCGGAGTCGCGGATTGGATTGCCGCGAATCGCCGAGGCCATCCCCATCCCGATCAACCACCGACCTTCGCGACGGCTGGCGGGAACGGCAGGGCGCTGATCCCAACCGAAGTGCGTCGCTCCGGTCTCCAGGCATTCGATCAGCGCACGCGTGGTGAACTGCCGGGATGGTTCGCCGGGTACCACCTGGGTATCGTTGGCGATGCGCAGCTTCACGGGACACATGTTCAGGGCGACAGCCAACTCGTCCATGGCGCCTTCCAGTGCCATCATCCCGGAGGCTTCGCCCGGTGCACGCATGGCGTTGCCTTCCGGCAGATCGAGTACGGCGAGGCGAGCGCGGGTCATGCGGTTTTCCCCTGCGTACAAGACCTGGGTCTGGGTCACGGCTTTTTCGAACGGCCCGCCTGGCAGGTTGCCGGACAGGGTTTCATGGCCGATGGCGAGGATTCGTCCCGAGCGATCGGCGCCCAGCCGCACGCGCTGAATCGTGGCAGGTCGATGGGTTGTGTTGTTGAACATCAGCGGCCGACTGAGCGCTACCTTCACCGGTCTGCCCAGTTGGCGCGCGGCAACCGACGCCAGCACAGCGTCGGAGAGTACCGACGCTTTGCCGCCGAAGCCGCCGCCGATGTATGGCGATATCAGGCGAATTTTTTCCGGAGGTACGCCGAGGATCTTCGACAGATCGCGCTTGCTCCACGACAACAACTGGATCGAGCACCACAGCGTCAGTTGATCGCCTTGCCAGTGCGCAGTAGAGGCGTGAGGCTCCATCATCGCGTGAGCCTGGTCAGGCGTGGTGTAGGTGACATCGACCTGCACGGGGGCTTGGGTAAAGGCGCTATCGAATTGGCCAACGTAGGTATCGGGCCCAGCCTCGGGCACCTGCGCGTTCGGACGTTCAGCCGCAAGGTCGAAACGGCCTTGGCCTTTCACATAGTCCACTTCGATGAGCTGAGCCGCAGCACGCGCCTGTTCGAAGGTCTCGGCCACGACAATCGCGATGGCCTGATGGTAGTGATCGATGTCGGGGCCGCCCATTGCGCGGGCGGCATTGAACTCACTTTTGCCCAGCGGGCCTGCATTGGCTGCAGTGATTACGGTCAAGACGCCCGGGGCTTTCTGTGCCGCATCCGTGCGTATCTGGGCGATGTGACCTTTGCCGATAGCGGCACCCAGGATGTAACCGTAGACCGCGTCCGGCACCTGCTCATGGTTCTCGTAGGCGTAGTGAGCAGCGCCGGTCACCTTCAGCGGGCCCTCGATACGATCCAGCGGCTGGCCGACGACTTTCAACTGGTCTATCGGATTGTCGCCCGTGGGCAAGTCGAATTTCATGACTGCGCCCTCGCTTGCAACATTGCCGATGCCACTGTTCGCTCCACCAGAGTGAGCTTGAAGGCGTTGTCGTGTGCCGGGTTCGCGCCCTGGAGCAGTCTGTCCGCGACCGCCTTGGCGCCCTCGGGCATCAAGGCATCGGCAGCTTCGACTCGCCATGGCTTGTGGGCTACGCCGCCGAGCGCAACGCGGCCCGTTCCGTTGGGCTGGACGATTGATGCTACCGAGATCAGCGCGAAGGCATAGGAGGCCCGGTCTCGCACCTTGTGGTACTGATGAACGCCACCGAGCGGCTTGGGCAGCGTCACGGCGGTCACCAGTTCATCGGTATAAAGAGCCGTCTCGATGTTGGGCGTATTGGCCGGCAGCCGATGGAAATCGGCCATGGGAATGGAGCGCACGTGTCCATTTGCCCGCACTGTTTCGACCGTCGCGTCCAACAATCGCATCGCCACGGCCATGTCGCTGGGGTGGGTCGCGATGCAACTCTCGCTGCTGCCAATGATCGCCAGTTGCCGACTGAAACCGCCGATGGCCGCACAACCGGCACCGGGGATACGTTTGTTGCAAGCCATGTTGGTGTCGTAGAAATACGGGCAACGGGTACGTTGCAACAGGTTGCCCGCAGTGGTTGCCACATTGCGCAGTTGCCCCGACGCACCTGCCAGCAGCGCCCTGGTCAGCACTGCATAGTCTTGGCGGACCCGTGGATCGGCAGCCAGATCGGTGTTGCGCACCAGTGCGCCAATCCTCAGGCCGCCCTCGGACGTGGGCGCGATAGTGTCCAGCCCCAAACCGTTGACGTCGATCAGATTCACCGGGGTCTCGATCTCCAGCTTCATCAGGTCCAGCAGATTGGTGCCGCCGGCGATGAAGCGAGCGCCTTCGAGTTGTGCAGCCTGCGCAGCGGCGCCGGCAGGGGAAGTGGCACGCAGGTAGTTGAACGGTCTCATGCGGTCTCCTGCGCGACTTCGGTGATCGCCTCAATGATGTTGGAGTAGGCACCGCAGCGGCAGATATTGCCGCTCATGCGCTCCTGGATTTCCCGCGCCTCCAGTCGCGGAGCCTGCGTGAGGTTGTCACTGACGTGGCTGGGAACGCCTGCGCGGATTTCATCAAGCACGGCCACTGCCGAGCAAATCTGTCCGGGTGTGCAGTAGCCGCATTGATAACCGTCATGCTTGATGAACGCGGCCTGCATGGGATGCAGGTTTTGCGCGCTGCCTAAGCCTTCGATAGTGGTGATGTTCGAACCTTGATGCATGACGGCGAGGGTCAGACAGGCGTTGATCCTCGAACCGTTGGCAATGACCGTACATGCGCCGCATTGACCATGGTCGCAGCCCTTTTTCGTACCGGTGAGGTGCAGATGGTCGCGCAAGGCGTCCAGCAAGGTAGTGCGGGTGTCCAGTTCCAGGGTGTGTGACGTTTGATTGATGGTCAGGGCTACTTTCGCAGCATTTGGCCGTGCCGCGTTGGCAGCGCTGGCTTTGGCGCTGAGGAAAGGAGGTAGGGCGATTGCCGCAGATGACACCACCCCAATGATAAGAAAGTTGCGCCTGGTTAACGGTGTCATGTCGTTCGTATTCACGGTTAGTTTTCCCTTGGGAAGGCAGTACGATCTGCGTACCGTCCGAAGCACTCTTGAAAGACTCTCGCTGATTTCGAAGCGGGCGTTCATAGGTGCGGGTAACTGAAGAACTTAACGTCATGGCTGGCTGGCGACTATGCCGAATAGACGTACAGTCCCATGAGTCGAGCTCATAAATGGACGGCCCTGCCAGTTTCATGAGGCTATCAAGGATGTCGTCGTGCCAAGAGATACATTTCGAAACAGCTAATTATTTCTGAGCGCCGTCATTTTCTGGACAGCGACGTAGTCGTCATTCGCAACGCCGTGCATAGCGTCAAGCGCTCAGTTCGGATGGACCTGATCGTGGATGCGATTCGCCCTAATTGTACGCGTTACCCATAGATGCTGTTAATAAAACGGCAAATTTTTCAACTGGTTACTGGCAGAGTGAGCGATAAATGATAGAAAGTTTTCAAGTCGAGACGATTTTATCATTTATGCATAGCAAAAATCTGTAAAGCGCTGTTATTGATATTCCTATCGTCTCGAATCCTTGAGTGACGAGTCAAAAATTCGCAGCGCGCGACATAAATTTTTTAAGAAAGCCATGCCGTCTTTTTTGGTGAGCTTTTGCGCCTTTTCTTCGTGTTAAGCGTGGATTAGCCCATCCCATCAGATGTTTCGATCCATCAATATGTTTGACAGCGCGAACAACGTAGTCAGCGGAGCCGTGCTTTAGATCTTGATCACCCGAAATGAATGCTAAGCCTTGTTTCCAGCAGGTAAGTTTCCGCCATCAGCCTTAGCGCAGAACGTCTGGATCAACAGCGGCAAGCGACTCCACGGCATCACCTGACCCAGCACAGAGAGGGATCGTTCGCAGTGGGTCTGCTCACGCTTGACCGCATATTCGAAGTAGGAAGCTCATTTGGATCATGTCTAGCTCAGATCAGGCGATAAGCGGGTACTCCAGCATATCTGAGGACCTACTTGGAGTTTTCTAAGTCCGCCCGCACGATGCAGGGGCACGTTGCAAAGACTATGAAAAACCATTGTTCGACCTGTGGCGTGTAACGGATACACGAAGTATAAAATATTTTCGAATTAATAAAATCATAAAAATTATTTGAAATTCAATGAGTTGTGCAGTTTTTCTCAGTGATCTGATGCACGCTGATCAAAATAATGCGTCGGGCCTCGTATTTTTTGGCTATACAGGACTTTATCGGTTGAGGAGGTCGATTATGCATGTTCAGCTCGAGAGAGGTTTGCAGGTTGTTGCACGGGGAAAACTCTCATTAATATTAAGAGCTGTGGACGAAACGTCCGTGGAAGTAATTGTAATTTCAACAAGAGAAAAGCTGATCGTTGGTTTGGATGAAGTAGAATTCATCGCGAAAAGTGAAAAGAATGATGCAGCTCCAGATATTCTTCTCATGATAACGCTCGATGCGCAAGCTACTGAACAGGAGCGAAATCAGGCAGTTAAGCGCTTCGCTGTGATAACAAAACTGGTCCAAGGCAAAATTACTGTCGAGCAGGCGGCAGGGGAACTCAGTGTTGCACCTGCGCATATCTATAAGCTAAGGAGCAAATATGATGAGGGTTTGGGCTATTGTTCCTTGATTGTGCAGCGCCGTGGTAATAAAAAAGGTTCAAGACATTTAGTTGACAACATCGAAGTAGCAATAAGCGAGGCTATAACAAAATTTAAGCGCAAGGAAGGAGTCTCGTTTGCGCAAGTCTGGCGTGAAGTGCAATCAAATTGCGATCTACTCAGGCTGAAATGCCCGGCGCGCAAAACGGTCCAGGCTCGAATAGAGGCTTCTCTTTCAACGAAACAAATTACTCGTATGAAATCGGGGCGAGATATCGCATCCCAAACGCATGATGGTCGCCCTGGCAAGTACAATGCCAAAAGGCCCTTAGAGTTGGTGCAGTCGGATCATACATTAGTAGATGTGGAAGTACTTTCAGACGATCGTAAAGAGGTGATTGGACGTCCTTGGTTAACATTATTTATCGATGTATATAGTCGTGTGATACTTGGCTACTACCTCAGCCTTCATGCGCCCAGCTCTTTATCGGTTGCATGTGCCTTGACACATTCAGTGATGCGAAAAGAAGATTTTTTTCGTAGGTTAGGTTTGTCAGAGTACAGCTACCCGATATTCGGACCGCCCGAAATGGTGTACATGGATAATGCAAAGGAGTATTGCAGCCCAAAATACCTCAGGGCACTGGAGCGTTCACACATTACCTACGGTCATCGTCCGCTAGGAAAGAAGCATTATGGAGGCCATGTCGAACGGCTGATTGGAACAATGATGAACAAGGTTCATTTATTGAGTGGGAGCGCAATGTCTAACACTGTTGCGCGCAAACGACTGGCAAAGTCAAAAAAACCCACCCAAACATTTACAGAGTTTTCCAAATGGTTCGCTTTGCAGGTGATAGAGTATCATTCGACTGTACACAGCGAAATAGCGAAGTCTCCACTGCAAGCCTGGAATGAATATTATAATCCCCATAGTATAACCCCATACCCACCGCAAATTTCTGACGAGCACCAATTCCGCCTTCGGTTCATGCCTGAGGAATATAGGTGCATACGATCACGCGGCATAGAATTCAAGGGTAGATTCTATTGGGATCCGGTCTTATACTCTTATGTGGGGGAAAAGAAAGTTGTTGTGAAATACGACCCGTTTTCGCTCAAACAATTATGGGTTCAACTTAATGGGCAGTTTGTTGCAATCCCTTTCGCCGATATGACGCTACCTGATATTTCTTATGAAGAACATAGGGCATCCCTTTTCTTTTCTGAAAGATTGCAGCCTGGAACGTTTGCGGAGCCGCAAGCGGCACAGGCATATCGGGAAGCAGCAAATATTGAGGAGATCAGCATAAAGCTAACTAAAAAAGCAAGAAAAAGAACCGCTGCGCTCCTAGAATATGAAAAAGCGTATCCATTCTCAGATACTGCACTCGAAACCCCCAAAGACCTTCCGGACTATTCATCCTCGCCAAAACCATTTCGGAGAGGAGATTGAGCATGGAGTACGACCATATCAGGTCAGATCGGAGAGGATCTGCAAATCTAGATATCAGTACGCGAATTTCCTTAATGCTAGAGGACGTGTGGGTAGATCACTCGCCAAGCGAGAGCATTTTTCATCTTATGAATAATATCGCTGATGCGCCCAGGCGGATCACGGCTCCCGCTCTGCTAGTGACAGGCAACGGCGGATCTGGTAAAACTGCCATAGTAAATCAGATCAAGTTCCGCGTCAAACGTAGCGACGGCCTCCTATTTGTAAATATGGCAGCAGATCCTGATCTACTGAAGCAGAAAGAGTTTAGATCGGAGATTTATAAGTCACTAGAATTACCTTGCCCGCCGACGCAAGATAGGACCCGTCCCAACGGTTTCATTCCTCGGGAATTGTCGGAAATACTAAAGCTACGGAATGTCTGGGGAATTGTTATTGATGAAATACACGATCTATTATTGTGTGGAAAAGTTGAGCAGCGTATAAATAGTTCAATGTTGAAGACGTTTCTTGGTGAAAGGTACGGAATTTGTTTATTTGCCTTTGGTACGCTTAAGTCTAGTAGCTTTATTTCGGCGACGCTCGAAACTCAGCGCAGGTTTACGGAAGTAAGACTGAAAGACTGGAGCGAGGATGAGCACTTTCGGACATTTCTTTTAGGTGTCGAGGAGTTAATGCCATTAAAGGAGCCTTCGAGGTTGTATGATCGAGATATGGTTTCCGCTATTCTTACCTCAACTGGAGGCCGAATGGATAAGGTTATAGAGCTCATCCGTCATGCTGGCTGCTATGCGCTCAAGAGTGGGTTGGAACGAATTCAAGCTGTTCACTTATCCTCAGCGTCAGCGAATCCTTGGGGGTATTGATGAAGTTTATAAGTGGGATGACCCAAATTTTTTATGACGAAACACTTTCATCATGGATATTCAGATCTTCATTAAAAACGCGGTCTCGACCATGGGTCAACGATAAGCTTATACCTTTAGCACCAACTGTATTTGGCGGAGGCGCTCTCATTGAAAGTGAGGACTGGGATTTTGATCCCAATGTGGTTTTGCTTCACAAAACCATCCCTGAGTTTGCCTATAAATTCGAGTACCTAAGCTGTATTTTTTTTAGGAGTTCTGGCCGCGTCGTAGGGTGGCGTAGGCGCTGGTGGTTTTGTGTACAGTGTATGAGGGCAGATATTTCCGCAGGACAAGCGCCAGGCTGGCGTAAAAGTTGGTGTTATAAAGATTCGGTAGTATGCATGGTTCACTGTGTTGACTTGCAAAGACTTATTGTTGCTCCACAGTTTACTCGCTCTTGGGATGCTTTCGTGCAAAGTTCACATCCAATCAATTACGACGCCGATTGGTCGAATGAAAGCTTCCAGCGATTTCGAGTTGTCCTCATTCGCAGAATTCACTCCTGGAAAAAAACAAACTGCGAACGCCTGCAAAGTCTTTTTGATCATTTATATGATATATTTCTGCTTGCACCAGTTTACAATGGGAACCATGGTCAAGCACATGAACTATTTAGCGGCCATCGACCCGCGCTTCGGCATTCTCTGCCCAACTATGTGGAGGGGGTTAGGTACGGTTCTGAGCTTAGTAATATCAAGGCGAAATTTGGTAGTCTTGTTCTCGTGGGATACCTATTAGAGGTGCTTAATGAGCGGGATATCCATTTTATGATGTCAAAAAGCGCTAGGTTTAGAGATTGGTGTACTTATAATCCTGATATTTTTCAGGCTATTCAGTTTGGTTGTGCAAGTGTAGAAGACTGCTACACGCTTAGGTCCCTTTTGGGAGGTCTGGAATTACTGCCGGCAGGCAACCTCGAGCAGGCAGTTCGGGCCTACCTCGTAAGGTTTGAAAGGGTCAGGCCCGGAATCTCATTTGAATTTTTTCACGGGTTAGGTGCCGTAACTCCGACATTGTGAATTGCCGCCAGTCCCTAGGAAATAATCATCCACAGGCTGAAATTTCGACGCTTTCGCTAAATTAACTTTGTTTAGCATCCTAAGATTCGCTGCATTTCGGGCCTCAGGAACAAGCAATAGTCAGTCG
This sequence comes from Pseudomonas sp. W5-36, assembly GCF_046540455.1. NCBI lineage: Bacteria > Pseudomonadati > Pseudomonadota > Gammaproteobacteria > Pseudomonadales > Pseudomonadaceae > Pseudomonas > Pseudomonas sp. W5-36. The sequence continues at coordinate 48,753 of NZ_JAXCIQ010000020.1, forward strand.
CACGGCAATTGTGCAAGTCGCCCACTTGAAAGTAATCCATGACAGTGTTTTGATGCTGCAGTGTTCGGTCACAGCCATGACTTCGTCTAGCAATACGCCCTGACGGCCGGCTTTCGTCACTAATGTCGAACGCGGGTTGTGCGCTGCCCGAGTGCCCACTAGCCGGCCAGTTTCGCCCCATGCTGAACAGTGCGCGCTATGTAGTCGCTTGACAGCACGTCAGCGCTAACCTTATTACGCGCAATGTATTTGATTCCGAGCCTAAAAACTGACATCGGATAACACTGCTTTATCAGACCTAACATCAACGCAACCGTTAAGGTGAGCCTTTTCTGGTCCCCATAACGTGCTCAACTTTTCTGCGCAGCCAGCGCTCAGCCGGATCACTGTCCATAACGCTTAACCAGGACATGGACAATTCCAGTGTCGGCGTGACGAAGGGCAGGGGTTCAGCGTGCAACGCACCTGTCTGACTCAACGCCAGCGCGAGGTAGTCAGGCATATTGCACAGCATGTTGCCGACGGCCATGAGCGCGGGGAGGGTTGTGTACTGGGGTATCGAAAGCACAGCCTTGCGGGTGCGCCCGACGGCCTCCAGCCACTCATCGGCGAAGCTGGAAATGTTCGCGACATGGGACACGACAACATGGGGGCGTGAGCAGTACTCATCCAGGGTCAGCGGGGTGTCGGATACATCGGTGCGCAGTACCATGGGCACGACGTTTCTCAGCAGCTTTCGCTTGGCGTTGGCAGGCAGGTCTTTAGTAATGCAGACCCCCACGGTGATCTCGCCCGAGGCTAGCAGCTCGGAAATATTCCACGCGTTGACCTGCTTGATGACAATCACCACGTTCGGCGCTTCCTCGTGCAGCGCTTGCAGCAACGCGGGCATCAGGCTGTATTCCACGTCATCGGACAGGCCGATTCGAAACGACATGGTGCTGCTGCCAGGATCGAAATCCCGGGTCAGGCTCAAGGCGACGGACATCGCGTCGAGCGCCGGAGACAGATGATGAATGATCTCGCTGGCCCGTGCCGTAGGCTCCATCCGGTTGCCCACACGGATGAACAGCGGGTCATTGAAGAGGCCGCGCAGCCGGTTCAGCGCCGAGCTGATGGTGGGCTGGCTGAGGAACAGTTTTTCTGCCGCCCGGGTGACATTGCGCTCCAGCATCAAGGTTTCGAACACAACCATCAGATTTATGTCAGCCCTGCGCAGCTCATTGCGATTCATAAGCTCTATCCGCCACGACCGACATAGTGGGTGCCCTTGATGATTTGAAGGTGCCTAGTCTAGGGAGGGCGGCATCCATGCGCCAGCGCGTATGCGGACAACCGGCATGTCCACGTCGCGAAGGTGGGGGCGCAATCAGAGCGCTGCCGTGCACGGCGCGCAGTGAGCTCCCGGCCATCGATGCCATTTGCATCGTGCTTGCCGGCATGCCTTGCATGCATTGCCGGCAAGTGTTCGACCCGCCCGAGCCCATCGGGAAGAGGGATAACGGTTATCGACGTTGCCAATGAGTACGGAAAAAAAATGCTGATAGCATCCTTTGCCATTGGCGGCACTTGCTGCTTTGCACTCAATCCACCCTGGTCACGCGGCAGTGAGTCCATCGCTGACGTCGATACCGCTATTCATTTCAGACCATGATGAGCGCCCCAATGATGCCCCCCGCCTATGCCGACATTTACCGATCGGTGGGTAAGATTCATCGCTTGCTCGAACACACGATCAAATCAGCGATCTCCCGTTTCGACCTGACCGTGGCGCAGTTTCAGGTGCTGGAAACAGTCGCTTCCGGCAGAGCCAGTTCCCCGGCCGAATGCTGGCGTAAGATCAATCTGACGTCTTCAGGCATGACCAATGTGCTGGACAGTCTGGAACATCGCGGACTGGTGAGCAGAGGACGGGAAGGCGCTGACCGACGATTTATTACCATCCGCCTGTCGCCTGACGGCGCTGTGCTCTACCAGCACGCGGCAAAGGCCGTTTCAGCGTCCTGGGACAAGGCGGTCGAGGCTTTGTCTGCCGAACAACCCTTGCTGTCGGCCCTGTGCGCCGGCCGGCCATCGTCCGCCGCAGGTTAGCGAGAGTTGGGCAGCACGGGTCATCACTGCTTAACGCCAATGCCTGAACGCAACCCCTTAACGAATTCTCGTTGGAGCCACACGATTGATCACCGAACATCCCGTCCGCCTGTTTCTGACCGCACTGGTCGCCGTCGCCCTCAGTGGATGTTCCTACAGTGATCTGAAACCCCAGTCTTCGGTGTGGCAGGGCCTGAAGGTCAGCAGTAAAAAGACCCTGGATGAGGCACCGGTATCTGACGCCCATTAGCCCGAGCAAACCTGGTGGACGGCGTTTGGCGATCGGCAGCTCAATGACATGGTCCGCGAGGCGCTTGCAGGTAATCCCGGGGTGGCCAGCGCTGCCGCCCGGGTCCGCCAGGCCCAGGCCCTGACAGGCCTGAACCAGGCAGCGCTTGCGCCTCGGGTAGACGCCAGTTTTTCCGATACACGACAGCGATACAGTGCCAACGGAACAGCGGGCGGCGTTTCAGGCACCTGGCAGACGCTCTACCAGACCTCGCTGGGCGTGGGTTACGAGCTGGATTTCTGGGGCAAGAATCGTGCTGCGCTGGAAGGCTCCATTGGCCGTCAGCGGGCGGCCGACGTTGACCGGTACGCGACGACGCTGATGATTTCCTCGGCGATGGTGCAGGCGTATATCGAATTGCAGAAAAACTACGATCAGATTGTCCTGGCCGAGCAGGTGCTCGCCCAGCAACAGTCGATCCTCGATCTCACGCACCGGCGCTTCGCCGCCGAGCTGGATTCCCAGGTTGATATCAAACAGGCTCAAGCGAGTATTCCGGCCAGCAAAGCCACCCTCTCCGCGCTCAGAGAGGCCGTGGAGCTGGACCAGAACCGGCTGGCGGCGTTGATGGGTGAAGGCCCGGACCGTGGTCGTTCCATCCGGAGGCCCGCCATCGGCGAGGTCGAGCCTTTTTCGATACCCAGCCGTCTTCCCGCAGAGCTTCTTGGCCGGCGCCCCGACGTGGTTGCCCAGCGCTGGAGAGTCGAAGCAGCCGGGCATGAAATTGACGTGGCAAAGGCCGGTTTTTATCCCAACGTCAACCTGGCGGCCTCCCTGGGCTTGCAGAGCTTTGGCTTTGGCTACTTCAAGGACAGCAGCAGCCGGATGCTCGGGATCGGGCCGGCGATCAGCCTGCCGATTTTCGACGGAGGTCGTCTACGGGCCAATCTGGCCAGCCAGGATGCGGCTTACGACGTTGCGGTCGAAGGCTACAACCAGACGTTGATCGACGCGCTCCACGATATAGCCGATCAACTGACCTCTCTGCGCTGGCTGAAAGAACGCGTGGACCAGCAACAACAGGCCGTTCAGACCGCCAATGATGCCTACGACCTGATCAATCGCCGCTACGGTGCCGGGCTTGCCACCTATATCCAGGTACTGATCACGCAAAACGCTGCATTGGCCGAGCAACGCCAACTCGTTGACTTGCGCGCCCGAGGCCTTTCACTCCAGGCCAGCCTGAGCCGGGCGCTGGGGGGCGGCTTCAGTCCCGATGCCATTGCGTCGAACGCAGCTCTGACACCTGATCTTTCGAGTAAATGATGAGCACTCAATCTCCCGCGTCCGGCGTCCCTGTCGCCGCATCTCGCCACTCCGGCCCCGTTGTCTTTATCGGCGCCGGTCTGATCCTCATTGCGCTGTTGGCCCTGTGGTACGGGTATCAAGTTGGCAATGAACGCACCGAAGACGCTTATGTGGACGGCAACGCCGTTCAAGTGACCTCGCAGATCACCGGCACCGTCACGGGGATCGGCGCGGACAACACTGATTATGTCCGCGCTGGAGACCCGGTGGTCCGGCTCAATCCGGTGGACGCCGAAATCCAGTTCGAGCGCAGCAAGGCGGCGTTGGCCAGGGCCAGCTGCGAACGCCAGCGATGACGATATCAACGCCGTTATCCAGTCGTACCGCGATAATCAGTCCGAGGCTCAAGATGCATTCAAAACTTACCGTGCCACCCCGCTAGAGGCAGACGAACGGGCTGCGGGCGACGATTTCGAACGTGACTGGCCGGCCTACATTGCTGCTGTGGATTTGGGTTTCGCTGCGCTAAAAAGTGGCGATTCTGAACAGGCTCGAAGGCTCGCTACAAACAACGTTACACCGGCTTACCTCAAACTCATTGCTGAGATCAAGATCATAATCGAGTCCAACAGTCGCCAGGCTCTCGATGTCGCGAAAGCAGGCGAAAGCACTAACAACCAAGTGACTTGGGTGCTGATCGTGGGCTGCCTGATCGCTATGCTGTGTGCCGGCGTACTTGGAATGATCGTCACTCGCATGATTACCCGTCCGATTTACCTATCGGTCGAAGGTGCAGAGCGCGTAGCTAAAGGCGATCTGACCCAGGCCATCGAGGTTCGGGGCACCGATGAAACTGGCCAGTTGTTGCAGTCTCTGTCCGTTATGCAAAGCAACCTCAAAGGCACCGTGCAGCAAATTGCCGACGCCTCGAACCAACTGGCTTCCGCAGCTGAAGAATTGACTGCGGTTACAGAGGACAGCGCGCGTGGACTGGTGCGACAAAACGACGAAATCCTACAAGCTGCTACAGCGGTCAACGAGATGACGGCTGCAGTGGAAGAAGTGGCGCGCAACGCAGCCAGCACATCTCAGATCTCCAGCCAGACTGCTGAAGACGCATTGAAAGGGCAGAAGCAGGTACAGCAGGCTGTGACGGCTATCAATACTGTGACAGAGGAAATTACTGACTCCACACAGCGAGTCGAGGCATTGGCCGGACAGATCCACGACATTACCAAGGTATTGGACGTCATCCGTGGTATCGCTGAGCAGACCAACCTGCTCGCTCTTAATGCTGCGATTGAGGCCGCACGTGCTGGTGAGCAAGGTCGTGGTTTTGCTGTAGTGGCCGACGAAGTACGTGCTTTGGCACACCGTACCCAGACATCCACTGGCGAGATCGAGGCTATGATCAGCAGGGTTCGTGGCGGTGCTGACGATGCGGTGCAGGCGATGGGGAAAAGTCAAAACCTCGTGCGCAGCACTCAATTACTTGCCTCTGAAGCCGGCCTGGCACTAGAGCGGATCAGTAAAGGCGTCAGCCAGATCAATGAGCAAAACCTGGTGATAGCAAGCGCAGCAGAGGAGCAGGCTCAAGTAGCGCGAGAGGTGGATCGCAACCTGGTTAACATTCAGGATCTATCGACGCAGACGGCGGCGGGTGCCAACCAAACCAGCGCTTCTAGTCACGAGCTATCGCAGTTAGCAATTTCGTTTAATACATTGGTAGGGCAATTCCGATTGTAGGTCAGCACAATATAAGTTTGTATTGTGTCCGCTTAAACGTGGGCGCAATTTTCATTCATGAATGTGTGAGTTCCGAAGGTGTGTTCGCCATCCGCTTACAGTCGGCTAGCCGCTTACGCAGGAGCTCCGGAAAGAATTGGATCTGGCGGTCCTCTCTATGCCTAAGAGGCGGTAGCCGAACTGATTTTCAAATGAATTCAAAGATGTCACTTCAATGAGGAGTTTATGCTCAGTGATCTGTTCATTTCTTGAACGATGGGAATGCCTGCACACTTGTACGATGCTGTTCTATCGTCTCAGATAGGTTGTGTAGTCGACAGTAATCCTCCCAACTCATCTCGACCATTTCAGCTATTTCTTGATGGGCTGCATGCAGTTGGCTCTGTAGTTGTTCTTCAGAAGTGGTGCTTAGCTGCAATATCAACTCCCATTGGGCAATTCCACGTCGCTCAGCCTCATCGTCTAATTCCTGTTCAATCTGCTCTTCATTCGAACTAAAAACAGAGCCACTGTCATTTAGAGTTAGCTTGGCAGTGAGGAGGAGGAAGAGTTCGTGCTCGGATTTATTTTGTGGCATGGGGGCTCTTCCGATTGTCGCGTCCGATTGACTCTTCATGGTCGAATTACCTGCGTTGACGATTTCGAAGATCTGGATGGAGATCCAACCAATAGGGAGCGCGTGGCGATCATTTCGCCAATTTGCGCGCCTTGCTCCAGTGCCTTGCGCTGCTCGTCGGTTGGGTTGAAGGGCTTACCCTTTTCTACGCCCAGGGCGGCAAGCATGGCCATATCGAAACGATCACATTCGTTGACTGGATTCGTCTGGATAATCTGGTGCAAATGTTCCCAATAGGCCATACCTCGAGGGTGCGCGGCAGACCAGATACTGCTGCTGGTGGACAGCAGTTTGTTCTTGCCCGGTTTGTCTTGTTCGGCATAGGGATAGATCTTCATTTTTTTGATCAGCGCTTTACCCTTGACTGGGTTGGGTACGCGAAGGCTCAACAGCACGTTCGTGGTTTCCGATCTAGCCAATTCAAACTTTCCGACATCAGCGGGAGGTTCTACTCCTGAAGGTACTACCAGAAATTTGCCACCCTTCTCTTGCTCCCGACTGACTTGCCCCATGTCGATGATAACTCGCTGCCAGAAGTCGCCGACGCCACCCACAGCCGTTGGATCGGGGGGGAGCTCGATCACCAGTGGACCTGTTTCATTGAGGTCTACGAACGCTAGAATGTAAGCCGGCGAAGGGTTTTCGAATTGGGCGCCAAGCGTATTTTCGTCGCCGCTTAGCATCATCAGGTCACCGCTGTGTGTATCCAGTTTGTTGCCGATTTCTTCCTGCAACTGGGTGTAGAACACCAATGGCAGCGCCCAAAGGTAGCTTTGGATCGCCTGTTGGAGGTCCGACTCGGCGAAGATCTGGTCGATGGAATTGGGAGCAGATAATTCTTCACCCTGTTCTGCAGTGGACGAAGTGATTGGAGGACCGATGTCTAGCTGCTTCCATTCACCTGGCATTGGGAAAATGTCGGAAAAGCCCTGCTCGCCAATGCCAGAGTTATTAGCGATGAGAGCGCCGGGATTGCCATGAACCGGAAAAGCGGCCCGCAGCGGTAGAACGCTGTTGGTGTGTATATGGGTGCCGTATTGACTGAGCTTGGCTGTGCAATAGTCCTGAGGGAAGGTATTGGGTGCCAAATTAAGCGGTTCGTGACTGTGGATGGCCGTGTCGGCCGGAACGCAAAATGCAGCAGTGAATGTTGCTGCCGAGAGTAAAACCTGAGCGCACGTAAATTTAGACATGGGTCCCCCGCTCCTTACTCTGCTCGCGTGGCGCTTGCCCCGCGGTCAGGCCGATGCGCGCATAGCCTGTTCTTGCGCTTGGCTTTGTTCGAGGGGGACTTATCATCCGACGCTGGATTGAGCAGAGACATTTTCATCAGCGCTCTCACAGCAGACAGGGCGGTTTGCACGGCACTGATCACTTCAGTCAGGCCGACGAAAGATCCCGGGTAGGGGATACTGGTTTTCTCGCCGAGTCGGGCGATGTCACCGTTCGGAGTGGATTGATTTCTCAATGGTCCGGTCCTTGTTACAGCTCGGCGTTGGCGATACCGAATGAAATTGCCTCTATGAGGTTGAACGGCAGGGTTCCAGTAGGAGTAGCGGACTGAAAGTTGTGACTAGGGGCTCGGCGAAGTTGTCGGCTCGCAGTCGGAAATTTAGGATTTTTATTGGCTTTCGTATCTCATCCCTTTTTTTATCGCACCTGAAACGTTTCAGCGCAACCGCGTGACCTCTCGTTGGGTGCGACAATCTGTCCCGTGGTCATGGCTCTAGGCCATGTCTTCCGGGGCTTACCAATTTCAAAAAAAGACAAAAACTAATTGTTAAAAAATATTAAAACCTCACTTGAACCGACCAAAAGCGCTTTGAGCCGACCCCGTCGGAGCGCTTTAACACTGCGGATTTGTCAAAAAAAGGATGGCCATGTCCGTCCACTGCTCGGGTTCAATTGAAGTCCGGACTGTGCAGCCGTCACCCTTGATTTGGGCATCCGTACATGCTATTGCTAAAAAACGACGAGCCACTTCGTAGGAAGTTATCCAGCCCTATGCATGGAATCACACGCATCAATCGCCATTCTGGCCCATTGCACGCATCCCTGTTTGCGCACTGTGGGCCTCACGTTAAACGCTACATAAATGTGGCCACAGGGTTCGTTACGCACCGCTCCACACTCTCCGCTTCACACGGCTTGCCAACTTGTTTCTCTTGCAGTTGCGCCTATCGGCGCCATCTTTACGTCCCTCCGCCTAGCTTTCTAATCGTTTAGTCACTGAACCTGCGCCGTCACTTTCCGCTTCGTCGCGGTGAGTTCTGCTCGCCTGCTTTTTCTATCCGAATTCGTCACTACCTGAGTGAAATACAGACCGGTCGGCATCCAGGCTCAAACGGCATCAACTTCGGGTCACGACAGAGTGCTGCCGCAGTGCCTCTTGCACGAGGTTGACTGGCGGTGAGCGATCCCACGTTACAAGGAGCATCAGCCAATGATTTTTTTCCAGGGGAAGAGAATACTCAGCGCCATCTTCGATATGGATGGCACCATGTTTGATACAGAGCGGTTGCGCTTCAGAACCCTCAAACAGGCTTCCAACGAGCTTTTCGGCAAGCCGCTCAGCGAGGAAACCTTGATCGGCTCACTGGGCTTGAGCGCGAAGAAGGCCGAAGCGCTCGCGAAGGCGCACAACGGTGAAGATTTCCCCTACGCGCAGATCCGCCAGCGGGCTGATGAACTTGAACTGGAGTACGTGCGTCATCACGGCGTACCCATCAAGGCGGGTTTGCTGGAGGTGCTGGAGCGGTTACGCAAATGCGGCTTGACCATGGCGGTCGCTACTTCAAGCCGCCGAGCCATTGCCGAGGAATACCTGATCAATGCCAACGTGCTCAAGTACTTCGACATTACTGTGTGTGGCGACGAAGTCAGCCAGGGCAAGCCTCACCCCGAGATATTCTTGCGCGCGGCCGGCGCCCTCAATTGCGCGCCTGGCAGTTGCTTCATGGTCGAAGACTCTGAAAACGGTTTGCTGTCGGCAATCCGTGCGGAAGGGCAGCCGATCCTGATTGAAGACATCAAGCCGCCCGCCACCGAGGTCAAGGCCGGAGCGCTCAAGGCGTACCACAGCATGCACGAGTTTCTCGCAGACTTGAGCGAGTGCATCCCCCACTTGGGCACACCAGAATTGAGCGAGCCTTTTCCCCAGGCGCTGAACCAATTCCGCGTGGGTATTCATGGCTTTGGGGCCATCGGTGGTGGATACCTAACGCAAGTCTTCTCCCACTGGGACGGCTACACCCGGCCTAGTGAAATTATCGCAGCTACCCGGTCGCGCATGCTGCGTGAGACTGTCGCGGCGTTTGGCCGGTACAGCGTGCGTTACGGCGCGACATCCTTCGATCAGACCATCGAAAACATGCGAATGATCGACATGGATGACGCCGAAGCGGTGATAGATATGTATGACGTCGCAGAGATCGTTGGACTTAGCTTGCCCGAGCAAGCCATCCGCAAACAGGCAGGGGTAATCGCCAAGGGGCTGTTACGACGCTTTGAGCACCGCGGCCGCGAACTCACGATCTTGATTGTGTTGAACAAGGTAGGTGGCGCCGCCTTCGTTCGCCGGCACGTCGAAGCGGAGTTGGCGCTGTTGTGCTCGGTAGATATCTGCCAGCAGATCTTGAACAAGACCCACTTTGCCGAAACCGTGGTCAGCCGCATCGTCAACAAGATCAGCAGTGATGCCTTGCTGCGACAACTGCGGATAAAGTCGCAAATGTTTCAAAACAGCATGGACGACGAGCAAATCGCGGCACCCAAACCTGCCTCTCCGTTGCCTGAATACGAACGGTTGATTGGTCGATTTCGCCCGTTCACCCAGTCCAGTTGCGCACTCAACCAGATGCATTTGATTCTGTTCAACAGCGAGCCGGACATGCCCCTGTACGTGGAGCGCGGCAGCGGTCTGCTGGAGAGGCTGCGCCAGGTGAAGACCGTCGACGATATCGCGCAAATCCAGGTCATCAAGAACCGTCTATGGAACGGCCCTCACGCGATTATTGCCTGGTATGCCAGCTTACTGGGGTACGACTGGGTGGGCCAGGGCATGGGCGACCCGCGTGTCGACGCTTTGGCGGAGCGCTTGATCCGTCAGGAGGTGGCCCCTGCTTTGCTGGCAGACAATGCACAGATGAACGAGGCCGTCGCCGGTTTTGCTCAAACCTTCTTGGAGCGCTGCAAAACCTCCTTCAAGGACCCTTGCGCCCGTGTAGCGCGCGACCCTTTGCGCAAGTTACAACGCAACGAGCGCATTCTGAGCAGCATCGAACTCGCCAGAAAACACGGCATTGATACCCCTGCTCTGGAGTTCGGCGCTGCATTGGCCATCCATTACGCACTGCATTCGACCGACAGCAAAGAACAGGAGTGCTTTCAGATAAGGAAGCTTTACGATGACACTGGCAGTGTTGAGAACGTACTGACTTATACGGGGAACTACAACGGTAAGCCCTATCCTGGGTTAGATCCGCTTACTGATGCGACTCTGATAGAGGCGATTTCGGGGCATTTTCGGCAGCTTGTGGAACCTATCTCGGCTCACTGGGATTGGCCACTTCAGGTTGGATCGTAGCCGTCCATGTCGTAACTACGCAGGGGAGTCTTACGCGTTTTACCCAGACGTTCCTGAACCGCTACAGCGCTTTGTCTGTTCAACATAACCATCTGGCCAGATTCATGCCCGCAACTCTCGGGCGCGTTTGGCGCCGGCGAGGACGAACTGCTTTCGCAAGGCAGTCGCCGGCACCTTCTCTCTTTCCTGTTCGACGTGCTCTTTGTACCGGCAAAACCAGCGATCCGGAATATAAATATATGCAACGAGATGTAGGAAAAACCACCATGAAAAAAGGCAGACCCCCCCTCATATCCTATCGTTTCCGGCGGCTATCAGACTTAGTGAGGATATCCTTTCGGTCTTGGAGGATTACCGCATTGCCAGAAAGGCTTGGCTGCATGCATCAGACGACGCGCCGGATATGAACGAGCTGGACGCGCGTTTCATTCCGCGGCGGCCGAGTTAGCGAGTTGGGTTGACGCCGAGATTAATTTTCAGCTGGAACTACTCGCCGGGCGAAAATTGCCAGCACCATGCGTTTCGCCAAGCCCGGGATGCATTCATTGCGTTGGACATGAGCGTGATGTGTGACAGCTTGACGGATACATCTATTACACCGCTGGTGGATGTCGCAAGAGTGACCCTTTTAGCCGACTGGAGGGGGTATACGGCCTGGTCATCCTGCGCTTTGCGGCACTGGCGCTACCGAGTCTGGTCACCTGTGCTTGCGGTGCTGAGCTGTATGCCCACTAAGAAATCGGTGGGGCCATGCTTGACTGGCGGCGAGTCGAGTTCCACCACTGCGCTGCCGACAGCCGGCTGTCTGAAGCGTTTTCACCTTTGCACTGAGCATCGGCCACAGATAAATTTCTGTTTCGGGTTTTCTTGTGTTTATAAAAAATGGGTAGTGGCGAGCGCCAAATTGGCGGGCATTTTAACCTTCATGACCGCCGCTGTTGGCGCTGATACGATTTTGACCCAGTCTGCCGGACTTCGGTTGACCCACCCGAAAACTCATCAAACGAAGACCTCGCGCGGGATTTAAAAGGGTATGTTTGGGTCAGTCAAATTCAGCAGCCTGGGTCAAAATCGTATCAGCGCCAACAGCGCAAGGCCTGCGAAATGAGTTTTTATCAGACCTAATCATGCTAGCAGGGACGCTGATAGGGCAATATCTGCTCAGCTTGCATTGACCGACTTCTGACGACGACAACAGAATCCAATTAAAAAGGACTGATATGGATATTTGGGCAGCCAACAAGCTTTTCTATTTCATGGCTTTCGTCGTTCCCGGATTCATCAGCCTGAAGATGTACGCGCTTCTTCAGCCGACGCAAGTCAAAGACTCAGCGCAACAATTAATAGACGCCGTCGCCTATAGCTCCATCAACTACGCGCTGCTATTGGGGCCGATTTACGCAGTAGAGAACTTCAACCTCAGAGCATCCTATCCAACGCTTTATGTGTTTTTTTACATCCTTGTAGTGCTGGTTGCTCCGATTGCTTGGGCATGGGCCTTTCTATGGCTTCGCAAAACCCAGCTGCTGCAACGATCGCTTGCGCACCCCACGGGAAAACCTTGGGATTTTGTGTTCAGCCAGCGAGGTCGCTATTGGGTGATAGTGACCTTGGTTGACGGACGTCAAATCGCGGGCCGCTTCGACACAAAGTCTTTTGCTTCGAGCAGTCCGGCACCGGAGCAGATATACCTCGAAGAGGCATGGGTTTTGAGCGAGGGAGGGGGATTCGAACGAAAGAGAAGTGACTCCGCCGGTATCATCATACTTGCCAAAGAAATAGCTACACTTGAGCTCTTCAACCTAAAAGACGCTGAGGAAAATGAAAATGTCGAACAAGAAAAATGACTCATCTGAAAGAGTTGCCCCTCCTTCCAAAAAGCGCGATAAAGGTCGCGTAAGTAACGGTTATATGCCTATTCCAACAAGCGAGCGTGCGCCAGCACCACCACCTAAAAATCCATAAAGGGTTGTTGAGTAAATTCCAGATAATCTTTAGACAGCGGAGCGACTATTAATGTCAGACAAGCAAAAGAACGGCGGTACAAGCGGATCAGGTGATGGCGGACGGCAAGAGTTTAGGGATGGATACTCTCCAAAACCCACCAGCGAAAGTAAATCGGTAGCTCCTCCACCAAAAAATCCTTGAGGAAGGTATAGGAAATGACTGACAAAAATGAAAATGGTAAGCCAGCTCCCGTGCAGGATGGTTTGCAAACTAACGGCTATGTTCCCCAAAGACCGACTTCCCAAGCAGTGGCCAAGCCTGTCGCGCCCCCTCCGATCCAACCTTAAAGCTTTCTCGACTTGCTGATGTTGTGGTTATGAGAGTTTCCCAGGATCCAGAGTGGTACTGGCAGCGGGCAGTACCTTTTATCCGCAGATTACCGTTCACGATGATCTGCGGTCGGTCCTTGGTTCTCAGAAGGACGGTTGGGGTATGGCATTTTGGTTTGGGTCGAGTAACGGCTGCCTGGGAGGTCGTCAGCCGAAAAGTGTTTTAACAGAAGATCCACGCGCTGTGCTGGATGCGGAGTTGGAAGTTGCGGAACTATGCACGGCTGAGACTGGCTTCGTCTAAAGATGCTCATCTGGTTCGGCCGGCCGGCTGCTTTGCTCCGAATGAAGGGCCGCGGGAGAACTGATCGACGTGGATGCGCGGATAATAGCGTCGACGGAACGGCAAAATCTGCATTGGTTGTGGACCGGGTGGTCCCGGGGTCTGGCAGGTCAGGCCCCGAGCACGTCTCGATCATCATTCTCACTGTGCGTGAGTTACAAGCGTCAGTAGTCAATTTATGTCGTTAAAATTCATTAAAATCATGTGGTTGCGTAATTCCGACAGAATTTATTTAGTAGGTCACACGGTAAGGCCTCAAAAAATGCGGAATGCGACAGACTTTATTTCTGATTAGCCCGTCGGCTAATCCCAGTAATTGCTGGGCTCGATCCGCCAGACTTTATTCCGTAGGATCACAGCAAGGAATTCAAAAAACTGGAAAGCGACATCCTCACACAAGTGCAGAATGGCTGGACAGAATTGTCGCGGGAGGCGATGCACTCTTTAGTCAAAGAGGCCTTGGCAAAGGGCGAAATTACGCCGGAGGAATGTGACCAGCTCATCAAACTGATCGACGATGCGAACACGCCTCCACCGCCCCCGCCGCCCAGTGAGGAACCAAAGCCCAAGAAAAGAAAAACGCTGGGTCCTAAGTGAATTTGCCATGAAACATTTGATTGCGCTGACCGCCGTCGTAATCCTCATAGCAGGCTGTGCAAGCCAGGAACAAAAGGCCGCCCAACAAGCGGCCGCCGAGGATGCCCAGTGCCAATCCTACGGAGCCAGGCCGGGGACCGATGCTTACATTCAGTGCCGGCTATCGTTGAGCCAGCAACACGCACAGGAGACCAGGCTCGGAAGCAGCGCGCGATACAGGCCCTGCAGAACTACCATGCCCCGCAATCAGTACAGCCAATGCCAGTGAACACGTACCAGTTGCCCACTACGGTGAACTGCACGTCAACCTCCTTCGGCGGGACGACCAACACCAGCTGCCGTTGACGCTGATCGTTTCTGCAGTCTAGCTCTCGGCCAGCGGGAAGACCGAGAGCGATCGGCGCTGGTCGACGCGTTTCCCTCTCAACAGACTGATGGTCGAAGTTAAATAGGTAACGTTACCAAAATGGATTATAGTAACGTTACCTCACCTCAATTGCGTCAGATCCCAGATCATGGCCGACATCCCCGAAGCACCTCCAGCATCATTGACCCAGGCTGCCCCTGCAAAGCGCAAGCCAGGCCGGCCATCGACCGGCAAAGCGCTACCCCGGGCGACCATTCAACGTCAGTACCGTTAGCGCATTAATAGTAACGTTACCAAAAATACCGTCGAGGCCTTGGACGAGAACATGGCCTTGCGCGCACAGGTGCTCCAGCTGATGAACGAGCTGGAAGATGCGCAGATGAAAGCCCGGGTAGAATTCGAGCTTGGCGAAAAAGCTCGAGCACGTGTCCGTGAGCTTGAACGGTTTTTAGCCGCTGCTCAGCCGTCTGGCTCTAAAAAAGCTGCAGCGCAGGCGCGCTATGAACTTCAGGGTCGAAGTGGCTTTGACGGCGAATGGTTTCGAATGGGATCAGAGTGGACTTACAAGACGAAGTCCGCCGCTCTGGCAGATCTCACGCGGACTACAGAGGGGAAGGACGATTCGCCATATCGAATACTGGACCGCAAAACCGGCAAGATCCTTACGGCGTGAGCGGAGCCCCGGGTTGATTTCACCCGCACCCCGCTTTGCCTTGTTGCCCGCCTATTAATGGTAACGTTACCTAAAACCTTCACTTTTCCGCGTTGCACACACACAACTCAATACTTCACCCTGAACGTGGGTGAGTCCTCTGGCCGGTTCTGCCGGCGATCGTAGATCCGCGTCGTGCTGATATTGGCGTGGCCCAGCCAGGCCTGCACCTTGGCGATATCCGCCTCGTGCTCCAGGGCATATGCGAGCAGGCTGCGCTCGATAATTACATGATTTCTTTGCTGAAGAATTACTGCTAACACCATCGCGCGATTTTTTGAAAATCGTGAACCATTGTTTGATGTTTCGGCATAGAAAGTCTGAGGCAATCCGGCAGAACCTCGGAATAATCAAGCAGAGAATTCCAGAGTAAAGAGTGAGCCAGGAAGAGCATTTTCCCATTGAGGTTCACCTCCCAGCTGCCTGCTCAAGCGAGAGATGAGTTTCATGCCTAGGCTAGCGGGTTTTCTTTGCTGCCAATCCTCAGGTAGCCCCGGGCCATGATCGCGTACTTCCAATCGGAGACGGTCGCCGGTGGGCTTGATGCTGATGCTTACATCGCCTGGTTTCTGTGGAGAGGCGTATTTCACTGCGTTGGTGACCAGCTCGTTCACTAGCAAGCCTAGAGGAATTGCGTCATCTGTGGGAATCATTACCGGAGGAGCTTCGTACGTCAGGATTTTGGTTGACGCAGAGCTGCTGAATTTCTCGCAAAGTTCCCTCAGGAAATCCTCCAGATTCAGGCTTCGCACTTCGCCCGTTTGCCACAAACGGCCATGCAGTTGCGCAATGGTCAATACGCGCGTTTCTGCATCGCCGAGTGCTTGGCGAAGTTCTGCGGACGGAGAGTTGTTGCTCTGCACGCGCAGCAACCCCGCCACAATCGCCAAGCTGTTCTTGACCCTATGGCTTACCTCCTGCATCAACACATGCTGGTGTTCAAGGGCGTGCCGTAATTGCTCTTCGTTAGCCCGCAGTGCGTCTTCATAGCTCTGACGTTCCAACGCAACGCCTAGGAGATTGGCAAAGCCCTGCATAAATGCCAGATCAGCGTCGGTGAATCGGCCATCGAGCGGACTGTCCACTTCGAGTACGCCATAGGGCTCATCCGCGACTAGTAAAACCACGTTGATCGCCCGCTTCACGTTGTGGTCAGCCAGGATTCGTGGTGTGGGGAAACGGGCTTCTGCCTGCAGGTGGTTTGAAATGACCGCTCGTCTTGTCTGAAAAGCGAAACCCGCAGGGCTTTCCAGATCGGCTCCAGCGCGTGCATGCCCAACGTATCCAGGTTCCCAGCCCACACCGGCGATCATTAGAAAGTCGCCCTGTTGCGGCTGAAAGGCCATGACCTTGCAGAGCAGGGTGGACATGCCCTCTGCACACAGACGGGTAGCCTCCTGAAGCAATAGCGCTGCATCGTGGTTTTTCAAGGCGAGCAGTCCAAAATCTGCCGTCAGCTGCTGTTGACGGAGTCGGTAAGCCAACTCTTCGGCGTTGGCCGCTCCTTGCTCTGGGGGGACGGGCGCAGCATTGTAATGATCAGCGGACATCAATGACCTCTATGACGTGGGTTCCCTTCGTGAGCAGAGCCCCGGGTTGACGTCACCCGCAGCCTGCTTGGCTTTGCTGCCTGCCTATTAATGGTAACGTTACCTAAACCTTTCACTTTTTCCGCGCTGCACACACACCTCAATACTTCACCCTGAACGTGGGTGAGTCCTCTGGCCGGTTCTGCCGGCGATCGTAGATCCGCGTCGTGCTGATATTGGCGTGGCCCAGCCAGACCTGCACCTTGGCGATATCCGCCTCGTGCTCCAGGGCATTCGTTGCCGCTGTAGCACGCAACCCGTGCACCCCCAGCCCCGCAACCTCTATCCCCGCAGCTTTGGCGTAATGCCCTACCACTGCGTAGATGCCATCGGCGCTGATTCCTCCGCCCGTGGTGCGGCCGCGCAGCGGGTGGAAGAGGGGAGTCTTGCCGTCCTGCTGATCAAGGCTGGATGCTTCTAGGTAGATGTAGATGCGTTCAGCGGCCACCGGATGCAACGGCAGAAAGCGCAGCTTGCCGCCCTTGCCGTGGATGCGCAGGTGCTTGATGCCTCGACGCTCCTGCAGGTCGGCGAGCATCAGCTGCGCGGCCTCTTCGCGGCGTAGCCCGTGGTACAGCAGCACCGCTAGAAGCGCCCGATCGCGCTTGCCTTTGAGCGTGTCCGGATCTGGCGCATCGAGCAGGGCTTTAGCCTGGTGATCACCGAGCGCCGGCGTTTTACCTTCATTGGTTTCGATTCGGGGTCGCTTGACGCCATGCACCGGATTGCCGCCGGTGACCGCATTGCTGTTGAGCAGGTGGTCATAGAGGCTGGCCAGCGCCGCCAGTTTGCGGCGAATGGTTGCGCCGGCCAGGCCCCGGCGCTCCAGATCGGCGCGCCAGGCGAGCACGTGCGCTCGGGTCACCGAACGGAATTCGTCTGCAGTCGCTAAGCCTACGAAATGACAGAAGTCCTCCAGGTCGCCCTGGTACGCACGCCGCGTGCGCGGGTTGTCGATATTGGCAAACCACTCGACGGCGGCCGGCACGGCGGCCAAGTGCTGAAATTCCGCAGCGGTTAGCCGGCGTCCCTGCTGGGTAACAATTTCAGTCACGTCACAGCCCTCGCCAGTTATCGCGATGAACCTCGCGACAGCGGTGGATCACTTGCGCTACGAGCGGATCGCATGGGGTAGCGTGTATCCAACTATCCTCAAAGGATGGGAGAGGACCGTCGGCTTGTAGCACCGCATTCAATTCCAGCGAAAGCAGGATCAGCGTTTTAAACGCGATGGGAACCTGGACATTTTCAAACTGCGCTCGCTGCTCTTTTATTGCATTCAGCGTATCGCTGGCTTTGATCCTACTGTCCCATTCTTTGGACTTGTGATGGACCAACGCATTGCGTGACTTTATCAATGCTTTAAGTCCATTGATGGCTGGGCCATCCTCTCGAAGGGATCGGCCACAAACCAATCGCGGAATGATTAGCCATTTGCCCACTACATCCAGCTTGTCCAGGTACTTTTTTGCAAAGTGCTCGCCTAGCTGGAGGGTCGCAAATTCATACGCCGCAGCTTCAAGGGTCATGGCGGAGAAAACGATGGTTTTAATTCCCATCATTTTCTTTCTTTTTTCGTGCTCATGGTAAGCAGCAGCGTCATGTTCCAGCTCTGGGCGAATCACAGGGCTGGCTTTTCCCGATAAGAACTGAGCAAACGCCTCCTCGGCAATTTCTGCGTAGGTGTCCACCATGGTGTCCTCGAGGATCCAACCATCGCGCATTTGAAACGGTTCAGTGGTACCCATCAAGAATTCTCAGCTAATTAACGATAACGAATTTGAAGGGGAGACTCAGTTGTTTGTCCACGAGGCCGACACGCTCAGTTCCCTGCAGGCAGAAATGGACGCCACAAAAGCCGCACGAAAGAAATTCAGATACGTGGACTTGGTCTCAGTGATACCAGTGGCTTAGCTGATTGAACTGCAGGAAGCATGACGAATATTTGATGAAGCCCAATCAGGCATATGCAGCGGCGATCTGATTTCTGCCCTGACCCTTGGCCTCATAAAGCGCCAGATCCGCCGCCCTCAACCAATTCTCAGCGCTATCATCATGGACGCTGAACTCGGCAAACCCAATGCTGAGCGACACGGCTGGGACGTCGAGCCGCTCACTAAAAGTCTGCTGGAGATGTTGCTGCAGTCTCGCGAGAGTGGCTCGAATCTGTTGAATGTTCGATCCGCGGATAATCAGTCCAAACTCGTCTCCGCCAATCCGCCCGGCAGTATCGGTTGGACCCTTTACCTTGGCCAGTACCTCGCTGAAAAGTTTGATGACGGCGTCACCTGCCAGATGGCCATACCCATCATTGATCGCTTTGAAATGATCCAGATCGATTAGTGCCACTGCAGAGCGGGCAAGGCCTCGCTTGGCTAATTCGTATTCTTCGTCAAGGATGCTGCGCCAAGCGCTCTGGTTGAGTAAGCCAGTCTGCATATCCGTTCGGCTGTGCTCACGAAATGCACGTTTATGCGCCGCTAGTTTTGCGCTTAAGTGGTAGGCAGCGCCTCCGACCGCCAGTGGGTACACGGCGAGCATTGGTATACAGGCGTAAACCTGTAGAGGGGTCGTCTCCGGCGCAAATCCCGGGTTTAAGAGGCCAGTGAAGGCCAACACAGCAGTCGTCAGCGACGCGAGCGATAAACGAAGTAATAGAGGCCCCCCTACCGCAATACTGTTCATGCACAGCATGGAAATTAGCAAGGTTGTGGGAAGCAGATTGAAGTGCATAGCAGCCACCCACAACCCGCCAAAGGCCGATTCGACAAGCAAATTACGGCGTTCAACGCTATAGGGTATCGCGCTCCTGCGAGCCAGCAAGAACGCTAGATGAGGCCAGACAAAGCCTTGGAAGGCCAGAAGGCCCCATATCCAGGCTGGGGTAGGGAGGGTGTACAGCACTGCGGCAACTGCCCAGAACCCAACAGCAGAACCTAGCGCCCGCGGCAAGTACAAGCGTTTGGCAAAAGATCCTGTTTTTGAGGTCATGAATTTATCGTCTGCAGGTGATCGGCGGGCATGGTAGCTCGTATTTGGTGGCCTTGCGCCACCATCCGACCGAGGGTGTAATGCTAAGTTCAATTCAAACGATCAGTTAATCCTCTCTAAACCTGTGCTTACTCATTGTTTCGACGCTGCGCATCCATCATAAATTGCAGATTGACGTGCCGCGTCTATTCGCCCGCATCACCATAAATACACGCCTGATTTACGGTCATTCCCGCAGGCCAACTAATCATGGCTCAGCGTTGCCAACCCAGCAGAACCAATCGGTGACGAGTGGCACTCTGCCATCTTCTTCGTTGTGGCTTAATATCGTATCGAGCAAAACCGCTTTGGATATAGCCCAGACAGGAGTTTGGCATGACGCCTAAAAAAGCAATGGAACACGCCCGCCAGGACATCGCGGAGTTACACACCTCTCCGACTTACGATTGCTGCGAAAAAATGCATGCGGCCATTCGCGGCTACAGTCAGGCTCTGCTGGACGGCGGCCGGATCAGCGCAGCACAGCAGAAAGTGCTGATGGCCGAGGCCGACGCGGAATTAAGAGGCTGGGAATTGCCATCCGTACCCTACGCCTAGCGTCTGCCACAGCAAGTGGACCAGGTATGAATCGAAGTAAGCGTCCATTCCATGCCCAGGACACACGAACGCATCACCGAGCAAGTAGGGTGGTCTAGTGGAATCGATCCGCCTCGCCTGAGTGCTGCATTTGCAAAGCACAACGCGGCGATCACGATTGATTATATTCGTCAGGTGCGTGAGTTAGGCATTTAGGTTGTAGCTAATGCTGTTACAGCATAGTAACCGCTTGTCTGGCTGACCCTAGGGAGTTGGTCGGGGCAATGATCTATGCTGCCTGTGAGCTGCGTAGAACGGGATATCCGTTAAATAGTCCCCCGGACTTTGCGTGAAGTCTGGGGCCTTCTGTGGAAGGCCACAACTGACTCACGAGAAAGCGGCTGCAGAAGGACGGGAAATCCCAATTTTCCGTGAACACCAGGTAGGGCCTGCTGATACCCTTGTTAGGAGGCCCTGGCCAGACTCTCTCCAGATCCAGCACGATTCCCGTGCAATCCTGACAGAGAGGCCGCATGACCACCCGCCGCGCTACTTCGCTTCGATCTGGACAATTCAAGCACCTGATCCGCGTTGCATCCGTCACTGACCGTTTGCCTGAGCGCGATGTGATGTTGTTCCATTAGCAACTTGGATCAGAGAGTCGCGTCACCTAGAAGCCGCAATAGCTGGGATTGTTCCCGTGATCATCGATCTTGAATGGTACGGAGGGGAGGCGGATACACCAGTAATCCACAGAGCATTGGAGCGGTCGAGTTTCCTGGTCTATTGGGGTTCGGCGTGATGGTATTTTTCAAGCTCGCCTTACCGAGGCCATGTGCAAAGGAAAACCTCGCTCGACTCGGCAGCCCACATAGTGCGGGCTAAGCTCAATGGTCGTCGGTAGCCTCGACTACGACAGAGTTCTGAGCCATTCGAATTTTTGAGCTCAAAGATTTTTCGCACAGATTGGCTGTGATCGGGCATCAAGCAGCGGTTCGCTACGGAGTTGTCCATCAGGTGCAACACCTTGGTAACGGGCGCAGCCCTTGGGGTCGTACTCAATGCGCGCTTTCTGATACTTGAGTCGCGCATCAGCCGCCTGAAAGGCGGTGACCTCGGCGCTCGGTAAGCCGTCATTGCCATAAGAATGAAGGACTGTAGTAGCTGGCTTAGATTGCGCACAGCCTGCGATCAAAGCTGAAGAGAGAATAAATAACAGTGCTTTCATCAGGGCTTCCCATGGTTAAGGATGTTGCTGAACAATTTACTAGTCTAATCGATCTTGGAAGAGTCAGGCCTTGGCCTTCGTCAAGGCTACCGGAAACTGCGCTGCCACGCCGCAGCTGGGATGCTTGATTAGGGTCAGATTTACCGCTTTCCGCCTATACCCGCTTGCCAAGCAAATCCAAATAGGAAAACGCGACCATGGATACTCCGCAAGTCATTTTTTTTATGGTCATGGCAACCGGCATCAAACATGGCCAGAGCCCGTTCCACTTCGTGCGTTCCCTAGTCGTGCCCAGGCGGAAGAATGGCAGGGCAATTTGCTGGATTACCACATCAGCCCGCCGGATCTTCCTGCCGGGGGTGATGATGCCGATTGGAAAGAGCACGACGCTCAGTTAAAAGCATGGCGCGATGCCCATCCAGCCGGAGTTGCCGTACAAAGCGGAGATCCTTTTTCAGCTGCTGTCTCTGCTACTCGCATGCCCATGCTGATGACCGACCCTCGCCTGAAGCGAATCCCAGACGAAACCACCATTCTCAACTTCCGTCGCCTGCGGGAAAAACACGAGTTGGCCACTGGCATTCTCGGCGTGATCAATGACTAACTGGGCCAGCGTGGCCTGTCACTGCAACAAGGCACCTCGTCGATGCCACGCTGATTCATGCGCCACTTCGACCAAGAATAAGGACAGTAAACGCGACCCGGAAATGCACCAAACGAAGAAGGGCAACCAGTATTACTTCGGTGCCAAAGCGCACATTGGTGTCGACGATGACTCGAGGCTGGTGCACAGCGTGGTGGTCACTGCGGCCAACGTGGCGGACGTGACCAAGTCGACAAACTGCTACACGGTGCTGAGAACGTGGTCTGCACCGATGCAGGCTATACCGGTGTCGCGAAGCGCAAAGAGCATGCTGGACGCCAAGTCATATGGCAGGTTGCAGCCCGGCGCAGCACCTACAAGAAACACGGAAAACGCAGCGTGTTGTACAAAGCAATACGCAAGATCGAGAGAACCAAAGCTCAGGTTCGCTCCAGGTTGAGCATCCATTTCGGGTGATCAAACGCCAGTTTGGTTACGTCAATGTACGCTATCGCGGCCTGGCGAAGAACACGGCACAGGTGCTGACGCTGTTTGCGCTGTCGAACCTGTGCATGAAGCGAAAGCAATTGCTGCTTGTCGTGGCCGAGATGTGCCTGTGATCGGGGAAATTGCGCGAAAAAGCGCCGAAAACGATGGAGATTCCAACGTCTGAGCGCAGCTCAGCGTGCCGATATCACATGTCTCGTCATTTGGTAGTGTTGATCAGACCATCCTTAACGCCCGGAGCGCTTGAGGAAGGTGCCCTGGCGCAGCGAGGTTTCGATTTCTTCCAACGACCGGCCTGCGGTTTCCGGTACGAAGAAGAAGATGAAGAGCACGCCCAGGACGTTGAGCAGACCATAGAACGCCATGGCGCCTCCTACCCCCAGAATACTGACCAACGATAGCGCGGTCCCGGTTAGCAGCAGATTGGAGCCCCAGAGCATAGCGGCGTGGGCGCCAGTCGCCTGATCACGGATCGACAGCGGATAGATTTCCGAGCCCACCAGCCAGCCGATGATCTGGATACCCGCCGAGTTGAAGACCATGAACAGCAGCAGCAATGTCACCACCAAGCCGCCATGGTGTTCGCCACCCAGTTGCCAGCGGAAGACGGCAGCCAGGGTCAGCAGCACGATGGCCGCCAGGGGCATAGTCACTAGCGTCAACCGCCGGCGACCAACATGGTCCACCACAAGCTTGCCGACAAAGGTCATGACTAGATAGGTTATGGCCACGCCCAATGCCGCCAACAGCGCCGAGGAATGGCCAAAGCCAGCCTCGGCAAGGAAGGTCGGCGTGTAGTAGATCATCATCTCGATGCCCGACAGCTGGGTGAACGCCGCGACGCCGAGTCCGGCGATCAGGGCGGGCCGCAACCATGGCTGCCGCAGCGCCGCCCAACCCGTGGGGGCGTCTTCGAGTCGCTCTTGGACCGCCCGGATCTCGGCGATCTCCCTGCGCACCTCGCGGGATGTCTCCCGTACCTGTTCGAGGGTTTCGCGCGCCTCGGGCACTTGGTCGGTCTCCACCAGCCAGCGCGGGCTGTCAGGCAGCCAGAGCATGCCCAGGAGCAGTATCAACGCCGGCACGGCGGCCGCACCGATCATCCAGCGCCAGGTCCAGGATTCCTGCAGCACGTAACCGACCACGGCCGCCAGGAGGATGCCGATGCCGATAGACACGTTGAAATAGGCCACTAGCCGTCCGCGCTTGTCCGGCGGTGCCAGTTCGGCGATGTACATGGGCACGATCTGCGTCGAGGCGCCCACCGCCAGCCCCAGCATGAAGCGAAAGGCCCCTAGCCAAAAAGCGGTGGGCGCAAAGGCGCAGGCCAGCACTCCGACGATGTATAGCAACGCAACCAGCATGATGGTGCGGCGTCTGCCTAGGCGCGTAGACAGGCGAGTGCTGCCCACGGCGCCCAGCACGGCGCCGGCGAGGATGGACGCGGTAACCAGTTCCTGAGCCTGGTGATCGAGGCCGAAGTCACGGCTGATCTGCAGCAGGGCCCCTGAAATAATGCCGGTGTCGTAGCCGTAGAGCCCGCCGGCGATGGCAGCCACGAAGGCAACGAGGATCATGTAATTGGAGGGGGAAAGATTGCCCTGAGGTTGGGGCTGTTGTCCGGAAAGGGATTGCGGTGGAGTAGACACAGATGCTCCTCTGTCAAGACCCTTGCGCCACTGGAATAAGTGCACCAGATCGAGCGCAATAAGGGTGCGGCAGCACTAAAGGAAGTCAGCTCATGGAAGGGTCAGGGATTTGAGCTGAGAACGAAGGCATGATGCTCAGTAGCACTGCGCATCAATCGGCCATTGTAAACAATAAGCAGCGGCTTTCCCAGTGCATTATCTCCCTTGGATACTCGACAGGCCCACTTCAGCGAAAAGCGCCAGAAGTTTCGAATAGACTTGAGCCAAATCGTCGGTGTCGAGTCGACGGGCTCACTAGACGTTCGATAAAAAGCACGGCGCATGTTAGATGTAAGTAGGTCCTTCACCCTCACGATGGATAGCAGAAAGTGGAGAAAAGCCGAAATTGGCCCTGCCTTGACGCGAACGATACCCATCTCGGGGGGGGATTCAGAGGCTCTACTGCCTACAATGCATCATGACAGGAAAATTATTCGCTCATTGAGTGCCATCAAGAGCTTCTAGAATTTCCAAGATCCAGAAAATCCATTTCCTCGTTATTAAAAAAGCATCACCGCTGCTCGCTCGCTTCTTACATGGAAATCCTCGTGTGAAAAATAACCCGAATGGGAAACGTACTAAAGAGGCGCAGGGAACAGGTGGTACCGCCCCAGTGAATATTTTGAATGGGTAGTTTCCAACATGAAGAACGACGGCTGCAAAAACTGAGTGCAACACCTCGACCTCAGGTAAAGTGCGGCGATGTCTTATACCGAACTCAGTATTGAGGAACGCGTATTCATTCAAATCGGGCAATATCGGAGCATCAGCCAGCGCGAAATCGCCCGTCAGTTGGGGCGCAGTCCGTCCACCATCAGCCGCGAGATGAGAAGAAATAAGGTTATCAACGCGAGCTATGCGGCCTGCCAAGCCCAGGCTTTTACTCGTGAACGTCGAAAAGTCTGCTGTCCCGCCAGACAGCTGGTGCCCGGCAATGAGCGATTCGAGCTGATTGTCTGCTTGCTTCGAGAAGGCTTTTCTCCCGAGCAAATCGCGGGCAAGCTGCGTCGCATGAAAATCAATTTTGAAGAAGCTTACGTCTGCCCTGAAACCATCTACAATGCCATTTACGCACTGCCTATGGGCGAGTTGCGCAAGGAGCTGATCCTGTGTCTGCGCCAAGGAAAAAGCACCCGCAGACCGCGCAGTGGCGGCGTTGACCGGCGCGGCCAGATTCCGGACATGGAGAGCATTCACGTGCGTCCGCCCGAGATCGAAGACCGGCAAATGCCCGGCCACTGGGAGGGCGATCTGATCAAGGGCAAGGACAATGCCTCGGCGGTGGGCACGCTTGTTGAGCGCTCCAGTGGTTATTTGATCCTGGTCAAAACGCGCGATGCTACCGCAACCTCGGCGGTGGAGGGGTTCAGCGCGGCGTTGAACAGCATGCCGCTGGAAGTCCGTAAAAGCATGACCTATGACCTATGACCTATGACCTATGACCTATGACCTATGACCAAGGCCGTGAAATGGCCAAACATGCTGAACTGACCCAGAAAACGGGGGTGGCGATTTATTTTTGCGATCCACATAGCCCGTGGCAGCGCGGCAGTAACGAGAACGTCAACGGTTTGATTCGCCAGTACCTGCCCAAAGGTACGTAAGCGCTCCATAAACCCCACCGAAATCAAAATTGGTAGAGCGCTCAGCTAGGCGTTGCGGGTGAGCAGTTCCACGGCAGCAAGGCTTCGTAATCTTCAACCGAAGTCGCCTTTGGCAGGCGTTCGAGTGCGTGGCGCAGCCACGCATAGGGCTCTTGGCCGTTGGCTTTGGCAGTCTCGACCAAGCTATAAAGTTGAGCACTGGCCGTTGCGCCCTTGGGCGTGTCGCTAAACATCCAGTTCTTTCTCCCGATCACAAAGGGGCGGATAGCGCGTTCAGCGGCATTGTTGTCGAGCGGCAGAGAGCCTTCCTCGACGTATCGCTCCAGCTTGCTCCAGTTATTTGCAAGGTAACTGATCGCTTTCCCAGGGCATTCTGAGCGGTGACCTGTGGCTGCGTCTTTTCGATCCAACTTTTCAACTGAGCCAGTATCGGCAGACTATGTTCGTGACGACCGATCTTGCGTTCATCCTCACTGCAAGCTTTTAGGTCGCGTTCGATGCCATAAAGCTTGTTGATCAGATTCAGCGCAATATCCGCGCGCCCCGTTTTACCTTTGGGCTGCACTTTCTGTGCTTCAACGAATTTTCGACGTGCATGAGTCCAGCATCCTAAACGCTCAACGCAAGCTTGAGCGCCCAGTGCGTTGTAACCGGCATAATCATCGGTCATGACGTAACCGCGATAGCCTTCGAGCAGGCGCGTCGGTACCTCCTACGCTCGACTGGTAGAGTAGTCGAAAAGTATTACTGGTCTGTCCGGCGGGCCGCCGGTTTGCACCCACATCCATGACTGGCTGCTCGGCTCACGGCCAGGCTCTTTTAACACCTTCACCCGGGTTTCATCGCAGTGGATGATGCGGCTGGCCAACAGGCTATCGCGCATTAAATTCAATAGCGGCTGGAAATGCTCGCCGCACTGGATAACCCAGCGAGCCAAGGTTTGGCGCGGGATATCGATGCCGTGGCGACCCAATACTTTTTCAAATCGATGAAGCGGCAAGCCGTCCACATATTTAGTGGTCAGCAACATCCCCAGAACGCTCGGGCTGGCCATGCTTTTTTCAATCAACTGAGCTGGCTTTTCCGCAGTGATCGGAGGGGCTTCGCAGTCGCGGCAACCATGAACTTTGCGGACGTGTTTGATGACGCGGATCTTCAGCGGGACGATTTCAAGCTGCTCGCTGATCTTCTCGCCGATGGCGTGCTTGCGGCAGGACAATCGCTTCATCCGTAACGTCAGGCGATGTTTTAAAACGCTCGGACTCCAGGCGCTTGAGCCAAAGGCAGAAGCCGTTGCGTTCCCAGTACAAGATCTTCACGCGGTTGCGCGGCTTGTTGAGGAAGACAAAAAGCACTGGGTCAAAGACCGCGACCTTGATATCCAACTCGACCAACGCAGCGAGGCCGTCAATGGATTTTCGGAAGTCGGCGGGCTTGGGATAGAGATAGACTTTTTCGACTTTTACATCGGGTCGCATCATGGCAAAAGGGGCCCTGACAGAATCGGGAGCACAGCATCAAGCATCAGATAAGCGCTTGGAATATGAGATTCATGGAGCGCTTACACACTTTTTGCCCTGTCGAACCTCTGGATAGCTCGAAAGCGGTTGCTGACGATGGGAGAAGTGCCCCTGTAATGCGGTAGACCGCCTTGAGAAGGACACAATTGAAGATAAAGCGATGAGTTAACAGCGGAAAAGGTCTGGTTTTCTGACTGCGCGAACGTTTTTTGAGCCTCAAGCCAAGAGGACGTCAGGAATAGACGCCTACTTCAGACCTTCCCTAGATGTGCTATGAAACATGCGCGTGAGGAAACATGTCAGTGTGATCCGAAATACCTACCACAGCTATAGGGGTTAAATTGTGTGCCGATGCAGCCTGGTCTATTGTATAATCGCCACTCACTGCATGGGTAGCCGTAAATAATTTACCAAAATGATCGATAGAGGTATTTACGGTATCGCTCAGCTTTGTAATGTTCTCGGTTAGCCTAAGAATATCAAGGGTTCCAGTCTGCTCATCATAACTGGAGCCAAGCTCTTTGACTACGGCGCTGAGATTCGTAATGTCTTGAGTAGATTCTATAGCGTTTTTCGTCACACTTGATACGTAGGTGGCGGATGATTTGATGAACGCGTTTATTCCCAGACCCACTTCGTCCCCAATCAGCGCAGACACAACTGCCAAATGGTCTAGTACGGGAATTAGCGTTCCATCAATGTAGTTTACGGAAGCAATGGCACTACTGGCCACCAGCCCGTTCATGTGATCAGATGTCTTACCTAGGCTGTCCAGAGACTGAATGATAAGCGTATTTTCATCCGTGTCGACGACGCCATCGCTGAGCGCGTCCACGATGGATTTCGTGTGGTTGATGACGTCGACCGAATCTGAAGCAAATGCTACCAAATTGGATTGTTGTACGTTTATAGTAGAGAACAGACTGGAAAAGCTATTTATAAGCGGGTGAAAGAAATTGCCAGTCGACTTGTCGAAGTCATTCAACCCTGGAATAATCTGGGAGGTTATAAAGTTAGAGCTTTCCCAGTTCCATCTTACAAAATCATTAGTCAAAACCTCTTGGTTCATGTCGACTTCTCCGTTTTTAGGGTAGCTAAGAAACATATTTCGGATCTAGATGCCCTGAGAATTTACTTTAATTCCCGTTCTCACCTAACAGCTTGGCAGCCTTGTAGCAACATGGCAAGCTTTTTTGGGGCAAATTGCCATCTCCATATTGTAAGAGGCGAGAGGCTGCATTACGAGCCCTATTCGGGAACCCGTACCAGCTTTGAAATTGGGCCTTGACCAGCTTTCCAGTCGAATTTCAGCCATCGTCAATGACTTAACGTAAGGGCGGTCTCGAAAGCTTAGCGCGAGACTGAGCTATTGAATTAGTTGTGGGCATCTTATGATGCCAACCCATCACTTGCGTCATCACTTTGATTAGGTTTTGTACGAACGTATTGGCGTATGGGACACAGTCGGGGCGGCCTTACTGCTAAGATCCACATGGTCTGCGACGCCAATGGCATGTCCTTACGCTTCATCCTTTCGTCGAGGCAAGTCAGCGATATCGCACACGCCCAATCGCTGTTGGATCAGGTCGAACTCCCGGTAAGCCGAGGCGACCACGCAAGCGTAGTCGCTGGTTACCGGCTGAAAAGGGCTATGACGCAGAACACCTGCGTCATTACTGCGACTGTTACCAAGTGCACACGGTGATCCCGCTGCGCGCCATGCCAGGCAAACACCCACCTGGCTTTCCCCGACTCTTTGATCGCTGTATAAACCGGCGACATAGGTGACAGCTGTGCTAAGACATGGTGGACACTCTCCGGCAGCACAGACTGCCGGAGCCATGACCATGCCTTGGGATGAGAAAGACATCATGACGTTACGCGAGGAGTTTGTTGCTTTAGCGCTGCAAGATGGCGCCAACCGTCGAGAGCTTTGCCGACGATTTAAAATCAGCCCTCAGACAGCGTACAAATGGCTGTCCCGCTTCAAATCAGATGGTTTAGAAGGCCTGGAGGATCGTTCACGACGCCCAAAAACGAGCCCCAACCAATCTGCGATGAGCGTTGAAAAGCAGGTCGTGGAGCTGCGCGTCCAGCATCCTGCTTGGGGAGGTCGGAAAATTAGCCGGCGACTACAAGATCTCGGTGGCCCCCAAGTCGCACCGAGCACCGTGACTTCGATACTGCACAGATACCAATTGATATCGCCTGAAGCCTCTGACGCTGGCAAAGCATGGCGCCGGTTTGTTCACGACGCTCCTAATGACCTATGGCAAATGGACTTCAAAGGATATTTCCCTACATCTCAAGGGCAGTGCCATCCCTTGACGGTGTTCGATGATCACTCACGGTTTAATTTGGCGATTCAAGCGTGCGGCAACGAACGGTATGCCACGGTCAAAGAGCGCTTGATGGATGTATTTCGACTTTATGGTATGCCCGTTCAGGTCAATACCGACAACGGCGGGCCATGGGGGTCCCCCCGAGTGCCAGGAGAGCTATCTCAGCTCGGAGTCTGGCTGGTTCGTCTTGGGATAAGGCTCACGTTCAGCCGCCCGTGGCATCCACAAACTAACGGTAAAGATGAGCGCTTTCATCGCTCACCGAAGGCAGAGGTTCTCCGAGAAAGAGCGTTTCGGTCACTCAGCGAAGCCCAGCTTGCCTTCGACGATTGGCGGAACATCTATAACCACCAAAGGCCACACCAGGCTCTCCAGATGACAACGCCAGCGACCCACTACCGAATGAGTCCAAGGCCGTATCCGGAAACACTTCCAGAGCTTGAGTACGGTCCAGAAGACACGGTTGTCAAAGTGCACTTTCATGGTAACGCTCGTTTTCGAGGCGAGTTGATTCCCGTCTCGAAAGCGCTTAGAGGGCTGCCCATCGCTGTAAGGCCTAAGGGGGCTGCGGACGGGTGCTTTGACGTCTACTTCAGCCACCACAAGCTCTGCGAGATACATCTGCGCGGGCGCAAGCCAAAGCCTTGAAACCGTCCACCATGTCTTGGCACAACTATCACCTTTGTATCTGGTCCATACAATCGCCCAAAGTATTCACAGCGGAACATCATTGAGCGGATGTTTGGCTGGCTGAAAGAGAACCGAAGAATAGGGACTCGCCACGACAAGCTGGCTCGTTCAGCTTGTTTGCCGAGGAACGTGTCTAATGAGCATGTACAAATTCGGTCGCCCCAGGGAATGGGAACTTGGAAAACTGGACGCATCGCTGGGCCCTATACCGGGTGCCTCAAGTCTCGAAGCTGCGGCTGGGCCCAATGGCCACATCGAGCACGAGTGCCATTTACCCACGCTCCGGATTGCTCGACCGCTAGCAAAGGGCACATCAGTGCTCAGGCCTGGCATTTATTGAAGAGACGAGGTTGCCGCGGGTTTCAAGAGATTCGCCCGGATCAAGTGAACGCGGGCATGATCGAACTTGCCGGCGCGTTCCAGCTCAGTGGCCATGTCCAGATGCCAGTCCATCATCGATCGAAGTTTGGCGACCTGGCCAGGGCTTCGTCCTTTTACTGTGGGCATCCTGCCCTTCTTTAGATTGTGGCTTACACTGCCACAGCATAGTGCCCACGTGCCGGGGCCCACATACGACTTCGGTATGACGTCCAACGAGGAATGCCCGCCATGCCCATGACCAATGCCGACGCCGTGGCCCGCGCGCAGGACATGATCGACACAATTGGCACGCTGTCCGACGGACTGGCACAGTGCAACGCCGCCCAGGCGCGCTACTACATTGCCTCGCTGTACGAGCTGGGCCTGCTGGAGCAATCCCAGTTTAACGAGCTGATGGCGGCCAACGTGCAGGCGCTCAATGACTGGGAAACGCACCACGCCGGCATGAATGCCGATGGCCTCTTGAATGATTGATTGCACTTACAAAATGAAGAAGACCCCGGAGCGCATCGCTGAGCGCGTCGAGCTGCTGATCGAGGCGATCCGTGGCGGGATGAGCGACGCGTTCGCCGAGCACAATGCCGCGTTGACCATCGACTACATCAAGCAGGTGCATGAGATGGGCATCATCAATGCCGAGCAGTTAGAGGCATTGGTGATCGCACTGAATGACGCAGCGGACAGTTGGTATCCAAAGGTGGACAAAGAAGGCCTGCCTCTGGAGGGCTGACGCGCGTTACCGATACCGGATTTTATGGTAAGCCAGGCCAGCTCAAGGTTTGCCTGACAGCCGTTTGGGCCTGTCGCAGGCAGCCACTGCCTATGGAGTCTGCTGGTAGCCATACACTGTTCACGCACCTTCACTGAAAGCCAGCAAAGCCCCTATTTTCGCCCTCCCATAGCGCACTCCGCGAGCATTTTTCGCATGTCCGCACCACTACGATCCATTTTGGCTGTGAACGCTGACAGCCAGGCCCGCCGGTGGGTTCAAGGCTGTCCGTGTCAACCATTCGGTTGTCCGCCAGAGCCAAGCGCCGCACCTCCCCACGCCCTAAATTCCTCCTCGACAAGCGTCCGAACTTAACGCGACCGAGGAGGCCATGCCATGCCGACACACACTCTGCCGTATCGCTTCGATTCAGCCTCGTTAATGCGCCAGCGCGACTTGGCGCCAGAAGAGTACGCGGTCTATTTCATCGAAGTCATCGGCTCGGCGCTCAGTGCGCGCTGGCTTGCTTTGAGACGTGGACGATCACACCAATCCTGATGCACCCCTCTGCCAGAACAACAACCTCTCTGCGCCCTATTGGCCAACACTGTAGCAACAGGAGTTCATATGGAATCCGCGATCGACAAGCACCTTCAATGCCCTCGGACGTTATCCAGCCGCGTGCCTGACGACTACCAGCCGCCGTTTCCGATGTGGACAGGCCGCGCCGATGCCAGCCTGCAACAGGTCGTGATGGGCTACCTGGGCGTGCAGTACCGAGGCGACGAGCAACGCGCCGCCGCCTTGCAGGCCATGCGTGGCATCGTTGCCAGCTTCGCGCTCGCCGATGGCCCGCTCAGCCATGATCTGACGCACCACACCGATAACAGCGGTTACGACAACCTCATCGTGGTCGGCTACTGGAGAGATCCAGGCGCGCACTGCCGCTGGTTGCGCTCGCCCGAAGTCAGCGCCTGGTGGGAGTCGGACGCACGCTTGAGCGACGGCTTGGGCTATTTCCGCGAGATGGTCGCGCCGCGTGCCGAGCAACTCGAGACCCTGTACGCCTTCAAGGATCAGTTGCCCGGCGTCGGCGCACTGCTGGACAACATCAGCGGTGACATCAAGGAGCACGGCTATTGGGGCTCGATGCGCGATCGCTTCCCGGCCTCGCAAACCGACTGGATGCAACCCACCGGCGAGCTACAAGTGGTGGCTGGAAACCCGGACAAGGGGGGCCGCGTGGTGGTGCTGGGTCACGACAACGTGGCGCTGATCCGCTCGGGCCAGGATTGGGTAGAGGCCGAAGCCGAAGAGCGCGCGCTGTACCTCAATGAGATGTTGCCAAGCCTGCAGGACGGCATGGACTTTCTACGCGACCAAGGCAAGGAGCTGGGCTGCTACAGCAACCGCTTCGTACGCAACATCGATCTGGACGGCAACCTGCTCGATATCGCTTACAACATCGGTCATTGGCGCTCGGTGGAAAAACTCGAGCGCTGGGCCGAATCGCATCCCACTCATCTGCGCATCTTCGTGACCTTTTTCCGCGTGGCGGCAGGTCTGACGAAACTGCGGCTCTACCACGAAGTGTCGGTGTCGGACGCCAGCAATCAGGTCTTCGAATACATCAACTGCCACCCCCAGACCGGCATGTTGCGCGACGCGAAGCGTTGATTCGTTCGCCCGCCTAGCACCTCCATAGACGCCACTGCGCGCCCTCGCGAACGGCGACGCGGATGATTCCCGTAAGGAAGTAAATCCATGAGCAAGCTACGCCCGTTGCTGCTGACCGCCATGCTGCCTGCCATTCAAGCCAATGCCGTGGAAGTGACGCCCGGCGACTACGAGCAGTACCCGATCGGGGCAACCATCGGCGCGATCTACTACCAGCACGCCAGCACCGATTCGCTGTATTCCCACGGCCATAAAGCCAGCGACAACTTCAACTTGACCTCCGATGTCAGCATCCTGCGGCTGCTGCATGTCTACCCATTGACCGACACCTTGACGATCGACCCACAGTTCCTGTTGCCCTTCGGCCACATCAAGGGCGGCGGCGATGCCTCCGCGCTGGACAGCACCACTGGCATCGGCGACCTGATCCTTACCGCGCCGCTCAAGTGGCGTCTCAATGAGGCGCGCGACACCTTGAGCGTGGGTCCCTATGTCTATGTACCTACCGGCAACTACGACAAGAACGACGCGCTCAACCTGGGCGAAAACCGCTGGAAGTTCGACCTGCAAGGCGCCTACGTCAAACACTTCACTGACAAATGGGCGATGGACCTGGTGGCGGACGCCATCTGGTATGGCGACAACACCGACTACGGCGCCAACTCCACGCGCCTTGAACAGGACGTCTCTTACGCCGCGCAGATCATGGGCCGCTACATGCCGGACAGCACCACTACCTTCGGTCTTGGCTTCGGCCATAGCTGGGGCGGCGAGACGCAGGTCGCGGGTGCCAATCAGGACGACCGCGCGGACATTACCAACGTCCGTTTGACGGCTACCAAGTTCGTCACCGCCAAGGACCAATTGCAATTGCAACTGGGCCGAGACCTCAGAGTGGAAAACGGCGCCCGGGAAGACTTTCGGATGAATCTGCGCTACGCCCACATCTTTTGATTCACCCACGCCTGGCGGGCGCAGCTGCAAGCCAGGCCGACGAGCTTTAACGTAAAGCTTGCAACTTGAAACGTGCGGCTTCCTTTTTAAACTTTGTACAGGAACACTCTTATGGCCATCGTGCGTCCCACGCCGGAGCAACTTCAGGATATTGCCAGACGGCTGCACATGCAGCTCACTCCCGAGCAAGCTAGCGAGTATCTGACCCTCATGCAGGGCAGTTTCGACGCTTACGATTTGGTAGACGAGCTGCCGGATAACGTCCCGCCGGTTCGCTACCCCCGCACTCAGAGCTATCGCCCCAGCGCCGAGCAGAACCCCTACAACGCCTGGTACTACAGGACCGAGATCAAGGGGGCCGCCGAGGGTAAATTATCCGGTCATACCGTGGCCCTCAAAGACAATGTGGCGCTGGCCGGCGTACCGATGATGAATGGCGCGGCCTCGCTGGAAGGCTTCGTGCCCAGCTTTGACGCCACCGTGGTGAGCCGCCTGCTGGACGCCGGCGCGACCATCCTCGGCAAGGCAACCTGCGAGCATTTCTGCCTGTCGGGCGGCAGCCATACCTCCGACCCTGGCCCGGTGCACAATCCGCGTCGCCATGGCTACTCGGCCGGCGGCTCCTCGTCAGGCAGCGCCGCACTGGTTGCGGCCGGCGAGGTGAGTATGGCCATCGCCTGCGACCAGGGTGGGTCGATCCGCATTCCGTCGGCCTTCTGTGGCACCTACGGCATGAAACCGACCCACGGGCTGGTGCCTTATACCGGCATCATGCCGATCGAAGCCACGGTCGACCACGCTGGGCCGATCACCGCCAATGTGTGCGATAACGCGCTGATGCTGGAGGTGCTGGCCGGCCCGGATGGCCTCGACCCACGCCAGTATTTCCCACGTGCCCAGGCCTACAGCAAAACCCTGGACCGTGGCATCAAGGGCCTGCGCATCGGCATTCTCGTCGAAGGCTTCGGGTTACCGAACCTCGACCCGAGAGTGGGTGACTGCGTACGTCAGGCGATCGCCGACTTCGAGCGTCTGGGCGGGCACGTGGCCGAGGTCTCGGTCCCGGAGCATCAACTGGCGGGCGCCCTGTGGAACCCCATCGGCTGCGAAGGCCTGACCGTTCAGATGATGCATGGCAACGGCATGGGCTTTAACTGGAAGGGCCTCTATGACGTCGAATTGCTGAAGAAGCATGTCGGCTGGCGAGACAGCGCTGACAACCTGTCCGCCTCGCTGAAAATGTGCATGTTCGTGGGCCAGTATGGACTGGAACGGTACAACGGCCGCTATTACGCCAAGGCGCAGAACCTCGCTCGCCTTGCCCGGGCCGGGTACGACCATGCGCTGGAAGATTTCGACCTGCTGGTCATGCCCACCGTGCCGATCACCGCGCAGCGCCTGCCCGAGCCCGGCTGCTCGATCGTCGAATACGTGTCCCGCGCACTGGAGATGATCGGCAATACCGCCGGCTTCGATGTCACCGGCCATCCGGCGATGTCGATCCCCTGTGGTCGAGTGGACGGGCTGCCGGTGGGCCTGATGTTGGTAGGTCGTCACTTCGACGAGAGCACCCTCTACCAGGCTGCGGCAGCCTTCGAGGCGGACACCGACTGGCAGGCGCTGTAACGCCGGAATTGGCCGCGTAGCCACGTCTTCGGCTGCCCGGACTCACATAGCTTGCAGGAATCCTGATTATGAAACACACCCCTACCGATCACCACGATCACGAACACACCGAACCGCCTAGCGACATCGAACTGCGGGTCAAGGCGTTGGAATCCATCCTCCAGGAAAAGCAGCTGATCGACCCCGCCGCGCTGGACGCCTTGATCGACATCTACGAACACAAGGTCGGGCCGCGCAATGGCGCCCAAGTGGTGGCCAAGGCCTGGAGCGACCCGCAGTACAAGCAACGGCTGCTGCAAGATGCCACAGCGGCGATCGCCGAGCTGGGTTTCGGCGGTGTACAGGGTGAAGACATGCTGGTGGTGGAGAACACCGCGGCCGTGCATAACGTGGTGGTCTGCACATTGTGCTCCTGTTACCCGTGGCCCACCTTGGGCCTGCCGCCTATCTGGTACAAGTCGGCGCCCTATCGCTCGCGCATCGTTATCGAACCGCGCAGCGTGCTGGCCGAATTTGGCGTCACCCTGGCGCCGAGCAAGGAAGTCAGGGTGTGGGACAGCAACGCCGAGTTGCGCTACCTGGTGCTGCCTGAACGCCCCGTCGACACCGAGGGCTGGAGCGAGGCGCAACTCATGAAACTGGTGACCCGTAATGCCATGATCGGCACCGGCCTGGCCCTGCCGGCTGGCGACATTCGTTGATGCCCTGGAGCGATCGCCATGAATTCGATACATGACCTCGGCGGCATGCATGGGCTCGGCCCGGTGCTGCAAGACCCGAACGAAGTACTGTTTCGCCACGACTGGGAGCGGCGTATTTTCGGTTTGTTCTTTGCGGCCTTCGGTGGCGGCCATTTCAACATCGACGAATTTCGCCATGCTGTCGAACGCATGGAGCCCGTGCACTACCTGACGTCTAGCTACTACGAGCATTGGGTGCACGGTATAGAAAGCCTGCTGATCGCCAAAGGCGTGATCGGCCAGGATGAACTGGCAGCCAGAATGCTCAGCCTCAAAGGAGCCGCGTGATGCCTGTACTGACCGAAGAATTCGTACCCATACTGGTCAAGACCGGCGCTTCGGCGCGGGTCGACGTGGTGCGCACCGCACGCTTTCGCGTTGGCGACTGGGTACGCGTGAAAAATATCAACCCCACCACTCACACGCGCATGCCCCGTTATGTGCGCGGCAAGCTGGGCTGCATAAAGCGCGACCACGGCGTGTTCATCACCCCCGATGCGGTCGCACACGGCCTGGGGGAGCACCCTCAGCACCTGTACAGCGTCAGCTTCAGTGCCACCGAGCTATGGGGTGATGTCGCACTCGCCCAGGACAGCCTGCGCATTGATCTTTGGGATGACTATATGGAGCTCGCCGAGCATGAATGATATCGACGCTATGACAGCTGCACGGGTTCCCTTGGACGAGGAAGGCCCGGTGTTCGATGCGCCCTGGCAAGCCAACGTGTTCGCGCTCACCGTACAGCTGTTCAAGAGCGGTGCCTTTGACTGGTCGCAGTGGGTCCAGGTGATCGGCGAAGAGATAAAGGCCGCGCCCGCACGCCCCGGTGAGCGGGTCAACGACGCCTACTACCGGCAATGGACGAGCGCCTTCGAAAGGCTGATCGCGCAGCTCGGCATCGCCGACGGGCCGACCCTCTCGCGACGCGCCGAACAATGGCGTCAGGCCTATCTGCATACTCCCCATGGCGCCACCGTGGCGCTGGGCAATGCCGATTGCCCACCCGCCCATGGGCACCCGCGCCGCCATGGGGCGGTCGCGATCAGCCCGGCCACTAGCGGCTGTCGAGAAAATCATCGCTCATGAGATCGCCGCGCGTGAGTTAGCCCAGGAGGCGTTGTCGCTACAAAATCAGCGTTGGAATCGCTTCACTCAAAACCCCGGGGAGGCATTTTGGGAGCTGCGTATCGACGCCTCCACGCTTTCTTCACACAGTGAGATCTGGTGGTCCAACGCACTCGATGGGCAAGTGCTGCCATCGCGATTCGGGCATCTGCTGGAGGCGATTCATCCCGCTGATCGCGACGTCTTCCACCGGGCACTGGCCAGGCATCTCAACGACCGCAATGCGCGCGGGACGCTTTGCCACGAGTACCGTCTGGACATCGGTCAGGGCGAGTACCGCTGGACCCGGATGAGCGCGCGGCTGTGGCGCGGCGATCACGACCAATCGCAAATGGCAGCGGGTACCTTGCACGATATTCATCAGCAACGAATGCAGGAACAGGAACTGACACTGGCCGCCACGCGCTTCGAGATTTCCCGTGAAATGCTCCATGACGGGTTATGGGATATCGAGGTCATCGCGGGCGATCCAGCCAATCCGAAAAATGCCATCTGGTGGTCTTCGCAAATGCGTCGCTTGCTGGGGCATACCACCCTCGAGGAATTTCCCAACACGCTGGAGGCCTGGTCGTCGCGCCTGCATCCCGAAGACAGCCAGTTCGCTATTAATGCCTTCGTCGCCCACGTCAACGATCACAGCGGCCAGACGCCTTTCGATGTAGCTTATCGCTTGCGCCACAAGACGGGCGAGTACCGCTGGTTTCGTGGCCGTGGTCAGACCAGGCGCGCCGCCGATGGCTCGCCCCTGCGCGTGGTCGGCGCGTGGTCGGCGCGATCACCGACATTCATGCCAGCCACGAAGAGCGTCAGTTGCACGAGGCCCAGGCGCTCCAACACACCGCCATGCAGGAGAACCTCAGCCAACTGACCCATATCGTCACCACCATCCAGGGCATCGCCAACCAGACCAACCTGCTCGCCCTCAACGCGGCGATAGAAGCCGCCCGAGCGGGTGAGGCCGGTCGGGGCTTTGCAGTGGTCGCGGATGAAGTACGCAAACTGGCCATTCGCACCACCGAGGCCACTCAACAGGCCGCTAATATGATTGCTCGTTGAGTGCCAGGGTGGGCGGTATCAGCCAATCCCACGCCCCGCCGATTCACGCCACTCGCTGGGCGAGTAGCCATGGGTTTCGCGAAAAGCACGGCCGAAATGGGAGAGGTCGTTGAATCCCCAGGCGAAGGCGATATCCGAGATTCTTCGGGCCGCCTGGCTTGGGCTCACAAGGTCCATCGCACAGCGCTCCAGGCGTCGACGCAGCACATAGCGCATCAGCGACAGCCCTTCCGCTTCGAACAAC
Organism: Pseudomonas sp. W5-36; assembly: GCF_046540455.1. Classification (NCBI taxonomy): domain Bacteria; kingdom Pseudomonadati; phylum Pseudomonadota; class Gammaproteobacteria; order Pseudomonadales; family Pseudomonadaceae; genus Pseudomonas; species Pseudomonas sp. W5-36. The sequence goes on from NZ_JAXCIQ010000020.1 coordinate 87,453, forward strand.
CGGTTGACGTAGCGGCTGGAAAGCCCCAGCGCGCAGGTCACCTGACTGACACCCAGTGTCGGGTCGCGAAGGTGATCGTTGACGAACATCTTCACCCGCATCAGGGTCAGGGTCTTGCATTTGGAGTGCTCGGCGTCCAACGGGTGAAGGTCGCCCATGGCCAAGGTGATGATGTTGGTCGCGGCCTCCGACAAGCTACTCATCTCCGCCGCCGTGAACTGCCCGATCTGCCCGGCGATGCTCTGCAAAAACATGCGCATGACCCGACCGGTCGGGGTGTCAGTCGAGACCCGCGTAGCGATCCGCCGCTCCATGTTCATGACGCGTTGATCCAGGCTCGCGCGCGGCACGCTGACGATGATCTGCCGCCAATCTTCGGTGAAGCTCAACTGATGCGGACGCGTGGCATCGTACACGGCAAAATCGCCGGGCCCGATGATAGTCCGGTTGCCATCCTGTTCCAGCGACTCCGTGCCTTGGAGCATCAGTACCGCAAAGTACTTGTCCTCGTCATGACTGCGCGGTTGCAGATGGCGTCGGTTGACCGCCTGAGCAGCGGCGCTGACGTCGCTGATCCGCAACAGGTCGCACTTCTGCGATTTTACCTTTCCAAAAAAATCGGGGTTGCCGACAGCGCCGATTTCAACATCGGCGAACAAACGCAGAATTATTTCGCGCCAGAAATCAACGCAGTCGCCCGCTCCATAGCTGGGGGTGGCGACATCTATGCTTTCGCTGGTCCAGTCGTGATTCGAGAGTTTCGCGCGCGGGTCCTTTGTAGCGCTACGCGGAGAGCGGTGCTTGGGCCCGCCGTACAGGTGCATAACCATTCACATCCCCCCATCAGGAAATGTCTTTTCAGGATGAACAAAAGCTTCACAACGCCAAAACGACTAACAGTCGAATTTGACCTTATGAAAAGCCAAATCCAGGCAGGCCGATCACAAACTATAACTGCCGTCGGCAAGACCAACGATCGAGGCGCCCGTCTGGGCGCTTAGCACTCTGGTTTGGCGCTTTATCTGTGTATTTTTACCGTGAATATCCGCTGTCTTCCACTCGCGCAGATCAAAGGGCCGTTTCAGCAGAGTTTTAATTCCTGCTGAGTCATGTCGTGCCACATATAGCTGCACCAAAGCCCATGCGCCCCCCAATCCAGCGACCTCGGTGCCTGCCTGCCTGCTTAGCATAGGCCGCTACGCCGGTATAAATGCGCTTGTGAGCGTAGTCCGACCCCGAAGCGGCGCGAACAGCGGCATCTTGGATTCTTCACGGTGATGCCCTGAGCGCTCTAGGGTTTGTCCGAAAAGTCAGCCCGCAAGCATCTTTCGATGCAGGCCAGTGTGACCATGGCTTTAAAGCTGCTGGCCAGTTTGTCGTAACGCGTACAGATCCGACGTTTTTCCTTAAGCCAGCTGAACACCCGCTCAATAACGTTGCGTTTTTTGTACTGAGGCCTGTCAAACAGTCGAGGCAGGCCGGGTCGAGGCTTGCGATGCATCTTGCGCAGCGGAATCGAGCATGAGCAAACGCAGAGCGTTTAGTGCTTTTGTCCAGGTGCAGGACGATGACGGGGAAACCCCGTATTTGGTGAAGCTGATCCCAGCAGAGGACGGCGCGGAACCGGACGACTGCATGTACGAATGCGGTGATCCTGACTGCCGTGAATGGCGGATTGCGGAAGTCCTCGATGACCAGGCTCAGCCGACCGGGGAACAAATCTATCACGTCACTGAGTGCAACATGAGTGACCCGGCCAGTAAAGGGAAAACGGCAACGCCCAGCCATGTGCTGGGCCGAGGCCGTAGCAGAGGGAGCTTTCGCTTCCTAAGATGGGACAGGGAGTATCGAATGCAGATCGTGAAAACCAAAGGGCACCTAATCTACAGCGGTAACCGGGGAACGGCTAGCCACGCATGCTAAGGGAGTTGTCGAAAGGTCTGGTGGTCGGATGACGTCCCACCAGACGTGGCAATCCTGGCGAATCCAGCATGCCCACAGTGTGGCGGGTCGCTCACGATGGATATCCCATTAGGGCATTACAGTGTGATTTCTGATAATGCAGGAATGCTGAGAAAAAGGGTTGCGGTGCAGTAACTGTAGCCTCCCTGTTTTGTCTGAATGAATAGCTTACGTGGCATGTCTCATGCGCTGACGGCTCCATTCCGGCGCCGGCATTGCCAGGACTCCCCACATGACTTCACCTCTTAACGTCGTCGCGATCATGAAAGCCAAGCCAG
>NZ_JAXCIQ010000021.1:0-87520 GCF_046540455.1 Pseudomonas sp. W5-36
TGCTTCCTCGAACAGGCCTTATACATAGATGCAACCGGGTAGCAGTGTTCGAAAAGCAGGTTGAATGTGGGGGCGAGTCCATACATAGGACCGGCTTTAGCCGGGAAGACGGCGGGTGTCACTCCGCAATTTCTTCAGCGCTTTAAAAACCCTCCCGAACCCACGGAACGAAAGGCTTTCGTCGTCCGTCCTACCCTCGCCTGAGAGAGCGTCACGCCACTGTGCATTAGTCTCCAGCCGTGTTTTCGTGTTTTAATTGAACGTTCAATCAAGTTAAACCGGTGGTTCGCTGCCCGCTGATCTCAGGAGGCCTACCTTTGCCGCATACACGTTGCATGATCAATCCCCTCGCCCGCGCGGCGGTACTCATATGAATAATTCGAGCGCTCCGAACAGCTCGGCTGTTCGCATGAACGGCCCTGTTTTCTACTTTGCCGCCAGCTTCATCCTGATCTTCGGACTGGTCGTGATCGGTTTCCCGGAAGCCTCGGGTGCCTGGTTGCTTGCCGCGCAGAACTGGGCCGCCAATACCGTTGGCTGGTACTACATGCTGGCCATGACCCTGTATCTGCTGTTCGTGGTTGTTACCGCGATTTCAGGCTACGGCAAGATCAAGCTTGGCGCGGACCACGACGAACCCGAGTTCAGCTACCTGTCCTGGGCCGGCATGCTGTTCGCCGCAGGGATCAGCATCACGCTGTTCTTCTTCTGTGTGTCCGAACCGCTGACCCACATGCTGACGCCGCCACAGGGCGAAGGCGGGACCACTCAATCGGCACGTCAGGCCATGCAGTTGCTGTTTCTGCACTGGGGCTTGCACGGTTGGGGCGTGTTCGCGTTCGTCGGCATGGCACTGGCTTACTTCGCGTATCGCCATAACCTGCCGCTGGCGTTGCGTTCAGCGCTGTATCCGCTGATCGGCAAGCGCATCAATGGCCCGATCGGCTATGCGGTCGACGGCTTCGGCATCATCGCCACCATCTTCGGCCTCGGCGCCGACATGGGCTTTGGCGTCCTGCACCTGAACTCCGGGCTGGACTACCTGTTCAACGTGCCGCACACCCAATGGATTCAGGTGGGTTTGATCACCCTGATGATGGGCGCGGCAATCCTCGTAGCCATCGCGGGCGTGGACAAAGGCGTGCGCGTCATGTCCGACATCAACATGCTGCTGGCCTGCGCGCTGCTGCTGTTCGTGTTGTTTGCCGGGCCCACGCAACACCTGCTCAATACCCTGGTGCAGAACATCGGTGATTACCTCGGCGCACTGCCGGTCAAGAGCTTCGACGTGTATGCGTACGACGGCCCGAGTGACTGGCTGGGCGGCTGGACCGTGTTTTATTGGGCGTGGTGGATTGCCTGGTCGCCGTTCGTCGGGCTGTTCATTGCGCGTATCTCCCGTGGCCGCACCATTCGTGAATTCGTCTGTGGCGTGTTGCTGATTCCGCTGGGTTTCACCCTGGCCTGGATGTCGATCTTCGGTAACAGCGCCATCGACTTGGTGCTGAACCACGGCATGGCGGCCTTGGGCCAATCGGCTATCGACGATCCGTCGATGACCCTGTACCTGATGTTGCAGACGTACCCGTGGAGCCGGACGGTCATTGCCGTGACGGTGTTCATCAGCTTCGTGTTCTTCGTGACCTCGGCCGACTCCGGCACCGTGGTGCTGTCGACACTGTCCGCCAAGGGCGGCAGCCCGGACGAAGACGGCCCGAAATGGCTGCGCGTGTTCTGGGGCGTGATGACCGCGCTGATCACCAGCGGGTTGCTGTTCTCGGGCAGCATCGATGCGCTGAAGTCAGCGGTGGTGCTGACCTCGCTGCCGTTCTCCTTGATTCTGCTGCTGATGATGTGGGGGCTGCACAAGGCGTTCTATATGGAATCCCAGCGCAAGATCGCCCAGCTGTATTCGCTGGCACCGGTCTCTGGAGCGCGGCGCGGCGGATGGCGTCAGCGTCTGACCCAGGCGGTGGCGTTTCCGTCCCGGGACGAGGTTTACCGCTTCCTCGATCAGACCGTGCGCCCGGCGATTGAAGAAGTGACGGCAGTGTTCGTCGAGAAGGGTCTGACCGTCGTGACTCAGCCGGATCCGGCCAACGACACCGTGGGCCTGGAGATCGGCCACGGTGAAGAGCGTCCGTTCGTGTACCAGGTGACCATGCGTGGCTACTTCACGCCGTCCTTTGCGCGCGGCGGCATGGGCTCCAAGCAGCTCAACAACCGCCGTTACTACCGTGCCGAAGTGCACCTGAGCGAAGGCAGTCAGGACTACGACCTGGTGGGCTACACCAAGGAACAGGTGATCAACGACATCCTCGACCAGTACGAGCGCCACATGCAGTTCCTGCACCTGGTGCGTTGAGGCTGTTTCGTTTGTAGAAACACGCGTGCCCGCGACGGCGTCGTGCCAGTCCCTCTAACCGGGGGCTGCCACGAAATCTTCGCGGGCACGCGCGCTTCTACCGCCCGGTTTTACGCCAGGCCACCATTCGCCCGCAGCACTTGACCATACACCCAGCCTGAATCCGGGCCGGCAAGAAAGGGCACGACGCTGGCGATATCTTCCGGCTGTCCCAGCCGTTGCAGCGGCGGCATGTTGGCGAAGTGCTGGATCTGCTAAGCGAACAATTGAATGCGCATCGCCGCCTGTCTGCGCAGAAGGGGTGGCATTCGTCCACTCGCTTGAACCCCCTCGTCGCACGCAAATCCGAGTAATCTCACGGGTTTGGTTATGTGACCTGACTTCCATACAAGAAAGAGAGGACTGGATGACTTACATCGCTGCCGAAAACCGTTATGAACGCATTCCCTATCGTCGCGTAGGCCGTAGCGGCCTGGTGTTGCCAGCGCTCTCCATGGGGCTGTGGCACAACTTCGGCGACAGCACGCCGATGGACACCCAGCGCGCGATGCTGCGCACGGCCCTCGATCTGGGTATCAACCACTTCGACCTCGCCAACAACTATGGCCCGCCCTACGGCAGTGCCGAGATCAATTTCGGCCGCCTGCTCAAAGAAGACTTCAAGCAGTACCGGGACGAGTTGATCATCTCCAGCAAAGCCGGCTGGGACATGTGGCCGGGGCCTTACGGTCAGGGCGGCGGATCGCGCAAGTACGTGCTCGCCAGCCTCGACCAGAGCCTGCAGCGCATGGGTCTGGACTACGTCGATATTTTCTATTCCCACCGCTTCGACCCGGACACCCCGCTGGAAGAAACCGCCAGCGCACTGGCCACCGCTGTGCAGCAGGGCAAAGCGCTGTATATCGGGATTTCGTCGTATTCAGGCGCCAAAACCCGGGAAATCGCCGGCCTGCTGAAAGAGTGGAAAGTGCCGCTGCTGATTCATCAGCCGGCCTATAACCTGCTCAATCGCTGGGTCGAAAAAGACCTGCTGGACACCACCGAGGAACTCGGCTCGGGCGTTATCGCGTTCACCGCACTGGCCCAGGGGTTGCTCTCGGACAAGTACCTGAACGGCATTCCAAAAGACGCGCGGGTCAACCGTCCCGGTGGCGGCTCGTTGCAGGCGGCGCATTTGTCGGAGCAGAACATCGAGCACGTGCGTGCGCTGAACGAGATCGCCAAGCGTCGCGGCCAGAGCCTGGCGCAGATGGCACTGGCCTGGACGCTGCGCGATCCACGCGTCACCTCCGCACTGATCGGTGCAAGCCGTCCGGAGCAGATCATCGAGAACGTCGGCGCCCTCGACAATCTTGAGTTCAGTCAGGAAGAACTGGCTGAGATCGACCGCTTCGCAGTCGAAGGCGGGATTAACTTGTGGGAAAAGCCTTCGTCGGCGGAGTAAAGGGCTCCCTTCGCTGGGGGCGGGCATAGTTCACCGCCCCCAGAGGTGCCCGCCAGCCCACGGTCAGGTAAAGCTTGCCTGGATCCGGTGCCAACTGTGCCGGAGCGTTGGCCGGGCGCCAGGCGATGACGAAAAAGGGCAGTTCAAGGGCCGGATCGCTGTTCATCGTCGCAGACTGCCTTCTCTGACCAGCGGATCTGTCGAGTTTTCGCGGGTGATTGGCCAGCAGGGCTGTGCACGCGGGGCAGGCGCTCGAAGCTGAGGGTCATCGGGTGCCTGTTGATGGTACTCGGGATGATGCTCCTGATAGTCCAAGGCCGCCTGAACCAGGCATGCATCGCTGAAGCGTGGTCCCCAGAACGCGGCGTTTACCGGCAACTGTCTGGTGATGCCAGTAGTCCCATGGCCGATGGGAAATGTCACCATTGGCCATCCCAGCGCATTGGGCAGATCGTAATAGAGCCGTTGATTTTGCAATCCGGAGGGCTCGCCCAGTCCCATTCGAAACCCCACATTCGCGCCCAATGGCATGACCACCATGAAATCCACGCCCGCTTCATCCAGAGCGTCTTGCCATAAAGCCATTTGCGCGCGACGTCGCTGCTCCGCTTCTATTCGCACTGAGCACGGCATCTGTTCTATGACCGGGTGGGTGAATGCCGTGCCGTAGTAGCGCAGTAGTGTTTCCTTGTCGTCATCGGGTCGACCTGCGGCAAAGTCTTGGACGGCTTGCCAGTAACTTGCTTCGTATTGCTGGCAGTAAGTAGTCGCCATTGCGGGTGTTACAAATATGTTGGGGTTTTCAGTCGTCCACAGGATGGGTCCTGCGTAATAAAGACGGTTCACCTCATCGGCCATGTTTACTCCCTCAAATTCGATCACTCTTGCACCGAGTTGCTGCAACTGCTGTTTGAAGCGCTCAAAAGCCAGTCCATAGTCCGGGTCGTAGGTTTGTCCCGGAGGAGCGTCTGAGGCGGACATCCAGTCAGTCTGCGGCACGCCGATCGTCAGTCCCGTCAGTGGGGTATCCCCCGGACGTGGTGTGGTCGGCATCTGCGGGAACGGCAGCGGCGTGTACAGCGTCTGCGGATCGCCAAGGGGGTCAGGGCCTTGTATCGCGGCAAGAAGGTGAGCGGCGTCCTGTACTGAACGTGCCATCGGACCGACTACATCCCAACCTATGCGCAACGGCATTAAGCCGCCGGTCGATACGTAGCCCAGTGACGGCTTGATGGCGCTGGCACCGTTCGCAGCGGCCGGAATGATCATGGAACCGCCGGCCTCCTCACCAAGCGTTGCGACACACAGCCGAGCGATCGGGGCAATAGCGGATCCGGAGCTTGATCCACCGGGCACTTTGTCCACATCCCAAGCGTTACACCCAAAATCACCGACGGTGCTGCCTGAAAAGCGTGAGCAAATGGTATGACCCAGCACGACAGCCCCCGCAGCGCGCAATCGAGCGACGGCGGTGGCATTGCGAAGTGCGAAATTGGTACTGAATTCTGGTGCGCCATTCTTGCTCTCAAGGCCGACAATGCCTATGGAGTCCTTGACGCCAACGGGTATTCCGCAAAGCATCGGCGCGATGCCACGCGGATCATCCGGATTGTTGATCCATGCATCAGCGTCTTGTGATTGGGCGAGCGCCTGCTCGCGATCAACCCGCACAAACGCGTTATAGCCGCCATTGTCGTTGTAGGTCTCAAACGGGCCATTGAGCTGATCAATGCGCTCAAGATAGGCAAGGGTGATTTGCCGGGAAGTCAGTTCGCCAGTACGCAGCAATGCGGCCATTTCGACGAGCGAATAGTCGACCAGGCGCGCCTGACTTTTGATTTGCCGGCGCTGAAATCGTTGGCCGATGCCCCATTGAAAGGCGTATTGCCAGAATCGGTTCACGTGATTGAGCTCCCTGTCTCAGTGGTCGAGACTTCAGGAGCTAATCACTGTTGCCTTACGGCGTAAACTGTCATAAATGACAGCTCACTCAGGCCTCATCACCCTCGTCATCGTCACCGCCATCGATCTTCATGCCCAATTCCTTGATCTTGCGGGTCAAGGTGTTACGGCCCCAGCCCAGCAGCACGGCAGCGTCGCGACGACGGCCAGCGGTATGCTTGAGCGCGGTCTCGATCATGATGCGTTCGAACGTCGGCACGGCGCTGTCCAGCAGGCTGGATTGGCCGCGCGCCAGCGCTTGATCCGCCCATTGGCGCAGCGCTTGTTCCCAGTTGGTCACCGGGGCAGCGTCCTGCGGCAGGCTCAGCAGTTCAGGCGGCAGATCGCTGACGTGCACTTCTCGGCCTGAAGCCATCACCGTGATCCAGCGGCAGGTGTTTTCCAACTGACGGACGTTGCCCGGCCACGGCAGGTGCTTGAGGTATTCCTCGGTTTCCGCCTTCAATAGCTTGGGCTCAACGGCCAGTTCCTGCGCAGCGCGGCTGAGGAAGTGGCGTGCCAGCGTCGGGATGTCCTCGCGACGGTCGGACATGCGCGGTATGTGAATGCGGATCACGTTCAGGCGGTGAAACAAGTCTTCGCGGAACTTGCCGGCCTGGACCAGGGTTTCCAGATTCTGGTGGGTCGCCGCAATGATGCGCACGTCGACTTTGACCGGCACGTGACCGCCCACCCGGTAGAACTCGCCGTCTGCCAGCACGCGCAGCAGTCGGGTCTGGGTGTCGGCCGGCATGTCGCCGATTTCATCGAGAAACAGGGTGCCGCCGTCGGCCTGCTCGAAACGCCCGCGGCGCAGGTTCGCCGCGCCGGTGAACGCGCCTTTTTCATGGCCGAACAGTTCGGATTCCATCAAGTCTTTCGGAATTGCGGCCATGTTCAGCGCAATGAACGGCGACGCCGACCGTGGGCTGTGTCGGTGCAGGGCGTGGGCAACCAATTCTTTACCGGTCCCGGATTCGCCGTTGATCAACACGGTGATATTGGAGTGGCTCAAGCGGCCGATGGCGCGAAACACTTCCTGCATCGCCGGCGCTTCGCCGATGATTTCTGGCGTGCGGGTCAGGGTAGGCGGAACGGCCAGGCCTTGCTGCTCTTGAGCGTGCTGATTGGCGCGTTTGACCAGAGAAACGGCTTCGTCAACGTCGAACGGCTTGGGCAGGTACTCGAAGGCACCGCCCTGATAGGACGCCACGGCACTGTCGAGGTCCGAATGCGCGGTCATGATGATGACCGGCAGGCGCGGATGCTGTTCGCGAATGCGCGCCAGCAGGTCCAGGCCGCTGGCGCCGGGCATGCGGATATCGGAAATGATCACGTCCGGTTGCTGGCGGGCCAGGCGGCTCATCACACCATCGGCGCTGTCGAAACTTTGCGTGGTCATGCCCTCTTGCTGCAGGGCTTTCTCCAGTACCCAGCGGATGGAACGGTCGTCATCGACGATCCAGACAGTTTCACTACGGCTCATGTCGACGCTGCTCCTTGTTCCAGCGGCAGGAAGATCGAGAATGTTGTATGGCCAGGATGGCTATCACACTCGATCAGCCCCTGGTGCTGACTGATGATGTTCTGGGTAATGGCAAGGCCCAGCCCGGTGCCATCCGGGCGGCCGCTGACCATGGGATAAAAAATGGTTTCTTGCAGCTCCGGCGGAATGCCGGGGCCGTTGTCGATGATTTCGATCTTGCTGACCAGACGATGGCGCACGTGGCCGATGGTGAACTGACGCATGGCGCGCGTGCGCAGGCTGATGCGGCCCAGACGCAGCTCGTTCTGGCTGCTGATCGCCTGCATGGCATTGCGCACGATATTGAGCACCGCCTGAATCATCTGCTCGCGGTCGATCAGTACATCGGGAATGCTCGGGTCGTAGTCGCGCACGAGGGTGATGCATCCCTGACTTTCGGCTTCGACCAGGCTGCACACGCGCTCGAGCACTTCATGCACGTTGGTCATCGCCAGCATCGGCAGCTTGTTCGAGCCGAGCATGCGGTCGACCAGATTACGCAGACGGTCGGCCTCTTCGATGATGACGTTGGTGTAGTCCTTGAGGCTCTCCTCCGGCAGCTCACGTGCCAGCAACTGCGCGGCACCGCGAATCCCGCCCAGGGGGTTCTTGATCTCATGGGCCAGGCCACGCACCAGCATCTTGGTGGTTTCCTGCTTGGACAGCTGAGCCTCCTCCTTGGTGATGCGCAGCAAGCGATCACGGGGATGGACTTCCAGCAGCAGCATCGTCTCGGCCTGGGAAAGGATCGGCGTGACGGCGTAATCAACCGTCAGCGTCTGGCCGGTCAGTGCGGTAAGCATGGCCTCACGCTTGGTAAACGGATGGGCCTGTTCGACTGCCTGACGAAGGGAGCTGAGCGCTTCGGCGGATTCGGTGAACAGCTCGCTGATGAATTGTCCGTGGCTGCGCTGACCGCTGATGGCCAGCAGCATTTCAGCGGCAGGATTCATGTACTCGAGGCGCAGGTCCGAGTTGAGCAGAATCGTGGCAGTGGTCAGGTTGTCGAGTAACAACCGATGCAACGCATCGCTGATAGTCATGAATCCCGGTGACCTCTTTTGGCTCTATGCACACGGTCTGGGCCGTGAGTGCAGGCGCTGATTGGTCTTTGCCAGCGTGTGGAAACCGCTGAAACGTGTGATGTGCTCGCGCATTCATTACAAAATGCAAAAACCAAACCAAGGCTCCGAAAAGAAGCGCGGATTGAGGAATTGCGAGCGTTTTTTGCACGGCAGGCCCGGCGACAGTGCATGAATTCCTGAATGCTGAACCAAAATGGGCTTTTAGAACGAAACATTGTTCAGGTTGCGCACCATAATAGAGCATAGCCAGTCAGGCATGGTTTAGCGGAAAAATGGAAAGAAGCTCGATTCTTCTTCTGGCTTGTCCTTGAGGGGGCATTCGGGGCGCACGCCGTAATCATCCGTTTTGCAAGGCTGTGCGAGCCGCTTCTGCGCCAGAGAGATGCGTATCAGGTGAAAGGGCTGATTGGGGGTTCGCTCCAGCACTCGGCCGTATTGATCGACGATCTCCACGGACAGCTGGTGAGTGCCGCGGTCGATGTTGGTTAGCGGAAACACCGGGCTGCGCTTCGGCTCGCCATAGGGTTTGCTGTCGAGCAGTAACCGGTACAGGTGGTCTGGCTGTAGCTCTGGCTCATTGCTGACGGTGACGTTCAGGTTGCCCTCAATGTCGCGAATCGTGCTGTCAGGTTCCGGCGCCAGAATGCGCAGCAACTGATAATGAAAGATGGGCCCCGCCGCTGGCTTCGGTTTGGATGGCCGACTGGGCGCCTTCGCAGGCTGATCGACCCGGTTGGTCGGCGCAATGTCGACCTTCTTCGCATTGCGGTGAGGTTGGTCGGTGAAGACCCGATTCCCGTCTGCATCGACGTAGGTATACACCTGGGCGAGGGCGGACTGAGTTACGCCGAACAGCAGGCAGAGGGCAAGGGCCAACCGGCAAAAGTGTTTAAGGTCTGCCGACATGAACTCGCTGCACTGTCAGGTTGACCGTCTCGCTTTGCTGGATGGAACGCTGATTGTCCAGCACCTGAACCGAGAAGCTGTGTTCGCCCCGTTCAAGCTCCATCACCTGCAGTCGCGGAATATTGGTGGGCTGGCCGTAGGGCGTGCCGTCCACTATCAACTGCAGCAAATGCCCGGGCTGCAGACGAGGCTCAATGGCCACGCCAACGGTGAACGAGCCGTTGTTGGCACGAAGCGCTTCGTCCTGGGGCAGGTCTTTCAGCGCGAGCACCTGATAGGTGGCAGCGGTTTGCTGGTTCTGGTTCTGGTTCTGCGTCGCGGGCAATGGCGGCGGCACGGCAGGCACGACGGTCTCGACGCTGTTGAGCGGCGGCAGCTCGACAGTCTCGGCTTTGGTGCCGTTCGGCGGCTGGTTGCTGTACGCCGTGTTACCGGAGGCATCGGTGTATTTGTAAATCTGCGCGGCAGCGGGCAGTGCAAACACCAGCAGCAGAAGGGCGAGACATTGACGCATGAACACTCCAGTGCAGCGATCAGGACAACCAACAATGGTGCCGCGCTCAATGCATGGCGCGGCACAGGATCAGCATAGAGGAATACTGATCGACGGTGTCAGTTGAGAAGCGGATCTGCGTGCCTGCTTACTGGCTTGCCGTGATCCGGCAAAGGTCGCCTGCCGCCCGTTGCAACGCGGTCACGATGACCGGATCACTTGTCTGCCGCTGGATTTCCGACTGCACCCAACCCGGGCACTTGGCATCGCTGCGGTAAGGCTGAAACGCCGAGTAACTTTGCATCAACACCGGCAGCAGCGTATCCAGCCGACCCCGGATGCCATCGGTGAGACTGGATTCGGGCTTCTCCGGAGAGTGGCCGGTTTCACGCCACTGCTCGATGCGCGCGTATTGCACCATCTTGTTGGCTTCCATCTGGGCGGTCATGAACTCGCGCACGTCGTCGGCCGCCAGTTTGAATTCACCCGCCCGTGATTCGGCGCTCTGGATCACCTGGCGCTCGCGCTCACTGTCCTGTACCGGCTTGCCGCTGTGCCATTTGCTGCGCGCCACGTCATTGGCGATTTCCAGCCTTTGCTCCATGGCCGCAATAAGCGGCTGAAGTTGCCCAGGAGGCTGCTGAGCAGGCGCCGCGTGAACGCCGGCCGACACCAGGCCGCAGGCCAGGGCGGCGAGTTGGAGCTGTTTGAGCATTGTCATGTCCTCACGTATGACCAAGCGATCACTGTTTAACATTTTGGCTGGAAGAAAGTGGCATTCCCGGTGTTCCGGCGTAAAAAACGACGAGCTCCACGGCGGTGTCTCCCGTCAGGCCTCGGTGCTGCCTGGCGACCATTTCAGGCAGCACATCGCCTGGTTTCAGCTGAATCGACTTGCCGCCTTCGCGGGTTTCTACCGTGAGATTGCCGGACACGACATAGGCCGCATTGGGCATCGGGTGCTCGTGCCATTTGAGGGCGGTGTTGGCGGGGATCTTGATGTTGAGGACCGTCAGCTCAGGGTTGCCGACAGGGTAGGCGTCATAGAGTGTTCCGTCCCAGGAAGTTGAGCTTTTGAGCAGAACGGTGGACTCGACCGTTGAGACTGGAGCGGAGCTGGACGTTTGCGCGGTGGCGCATCCGCCAAGGGCGATCATCGCCAGCAGCAGGCAGGCGGGGGTGATGTTGAGCATGAAAGAAATCCTTGTGCTTGTTGAAGAGCAGAAAGCACAAGGTTGCCGGAAGCATCGTTCCCATCTGCGTTACATATTTATAGCGACTGAACAATACGCGCTCAGTAACAAAAAAGGCCTCCCGAAGGAGGCCTCTTGTTCACGCGGCTTACGCCGGCGCGACTGGATCAGCAGCTGTAGTACAGCTCATATTCCAGTGGGTGTACGAAGGTGCGTACTTTGATTTCTTCTTCGGATTTCAGAGCAATGTAAGCGTCGATGAAGTCGTCGCTGAATACGCCGCCTTTGGTCAGGAACGCACGGCCTTTATCCAGCTCTTCCAGGGCTTCTTTCAGGCTGCCGCAAACTTGTGGGATCTCTTTCGCCTCTTCAGGCGGCAGGTCATACAGGTTTTTGTCAGCAGCATCGCCAGGGTGGATCTTGTTCTGGATGCCGTCCAGGCCTGCCATCAACAGGGCAGCGAATGCCAGGTACGGGTTGGCTGCCGGGTCCGGGAAACGTGCTTCGATACGACGGCCTTTAGGGCTATTGACGTAAGGAATACGGATCGAAGCCGAACGGTTACGAGCCGAGTAGGCCAGCATGACCGGCGCTTCGAAACCTGGAACCAGACGCTTGTACGAGTTGGTTGCCGGGTTGGTGAAGCCGTTCAGGGCCTTGCCGTGTTTGATGATGCCGCCGATGAAGTACAGAGCGGTGTCGGACAGGCCGGCATAACCTTCGCCTGCGAAGGTGTTCTTGCCATCTTTGGAGATGGACATGTGAACGTGCATACCCGAACCGTTATCGCCGTACAGAGGCTTGGGCATGAAGGTAGCGGTGCGGCCGTAAGCGTCGGCAACGTTATGCACGACGTATTTCAAGGTCTGAACTTCGTCAGCCTTTTTAACCAGCGTGTTGAATTTCACGCCGATTTCGTTCTGGCCAGCGGTTGCCACTTCGTGGTGGTGAACTTCGACGACCTGGCCCATTTCTTCCAGAGCGTTGCACATTGCGGTGCGGATTTCGTGGTCGTGGTCGAACGGTGGAACCGGGAAGTAGCCGCCTTTGATACCTGGACGGTGGCCCTTGTTGCCGCCTTCGATGTCAGCGTCGGACATCCACGAACCTTGTTCGGAGTAGATCTTGAACATGGAGCCGGAGATATCGGACTTGAATTTCACTTCGTCGAAGATGAAGAATTCTGGCTCAGGGCCGGCGAATACAGTGTCACCGATGCCGGTCGACTTCAGGTATTCCTCGGCGCGGTGAGCGATGGCGCGTGGGTCGCGATCGTAACCTTGCATGGTCGACGGTTCGATGATGTCGCAAACCAGGATCAGGGTAGGCTCTTCGGTGAACGGATCCAGGACGGCGGTTTCGTCGTCCGGCAGCAGGATCATGTCGGAGGCTTCGATGCCTTTCCAGCCCGAGATGGAGGAACCGTCGAACATTTTGCCGACTTCGAAGAAGTCGTCTTCCAGCGCATCGCGGGCCGGCATGGTCACGTGGTGCTGAGTGCCTTTGGTGTCCGTGAAGCGCAGATCAATCCACTTAACGTCATGATCTTTGATGAGTTGAACCGACTTCGACATGTTGTCCTCCGGGGTGGATTAGGGCCTGAGTAGTAGTGGGCCCTTCAATTTGGGTGATGCCGGGCGCGATACTCGACCAAGGCAACCTGCCTCACAAGGGAGCAATTTGCATGCCAGTGCCCTGTGTTGGGATTTCCTCGGGAATACCTGTCTTTTAGCGTGTTAAACGTCGCATATTCGAAAACAGGCGCACCGTTGTGGTGCAAAGTAATTGTATACAGGGCCGTTTTGGTGCGTGGACGATTGACTGTACGATAACTGGTTAAACCTTGAGCAATTTCCGCTATAATCCGCGCCCCCCTTTTTCGACCGGGACCTAGCGCGCTGTTTTCATGAAATTAATCGTCAAAGTCTTCCCAGAAATCACTATCAAAAGCCGGCCTGTGCGCAAGCGCTTCATCAAACAGCTGGCCAAGAACATCCGTACGGTGCTCCGCGATCTGGACCCGGCGTTGGTGGTGGATGGCGTGTGGGACAACCTTGAGGTCGAAACCAGGGTCGAGGATGCCAAAGTGCTGCGCGAGATGACCGAGCGGCTGAGCTGCATGCCCGGCATCACGCACTTTCTGCAGGTTGACCAGTATCCGCTGGGCGACATGGAAGACATCTATGAGAAGTGCAAGCTGCACTTCGGCGATGCGATCCCCGGCAAGATATTCGGGGTGCGCTGCAAGCGAGCGGGTCATCACGACTTCAGCTCCATGGACGTCGAGAAGTACGTCGGCAGCAAGCTGCGCCGTGAATGCAACGCCGCCGGCATCTCGCTGAAGGCCCCGGAAGTCGAAGTCAGAATCGAAATCCGCGACCAGCGCCTGTTCGTGATTCACAGCCAGCACAACGGCATGGGCGGTTATCCGCTGGGTTCGCTTGAGCAGACCCTGATCCTGATGTCCGGTGGTTTTGACTCCACCGTGGCCGCGTACCAGATCATGCGTCGTGGCCTGATGAGCCATTTCTGCTTCTTCAACCTGGGCGGACGTGCCCACGAGCTGGGCGTGATGGAAGTCGCGCACTTCATCTGGAAGAAGTACGGCAGCTCCCAGCGCGTGCTGTTTGTCAGCGTACCGTTCGAGGAAGTTCTGGGAGAAATTCTCGGAAAAGTCGATAACAGTCATATGGGCGTAGTATTGAAGCGTATGATGTTGCGCGCCGCGACGAACATTGCCGACCGGCTGGAAATCGACGCGCTGGTCACCGGCGAGGCGATTTCCCAGGTGTCCAGCCAGACGCTGCCCAACCTGTCGGTCATTGATTGCGTGACGGAGAAGCTGGTCTTGCGGCCGCTGATCGCCAGTCACAAGCAGGACATCATTGACCTGGCCGATCAGATCGGCACCGGCGATTTTGCCCGGCACATGCCCGAATACTGCGGGGTGATTTCGGTGAACCCGAAGACCGCTGCCAAGCGCAACCGGGTCGAGTACGAAGAAAAATCGTTCGACATGGCCGTGCTCGAGCGTGCGCTTGAAAACGCTCGTCTGGTACCGATCGATCGCGTGATCGAGGAATTGGGCCAGGACGTTCAGATTGAAGAAGTTGGTCAGGCGCTGGCCGGGCAAGTGGTCATCGACATCCGTCACCCGGATGACGCTGAAGACCGCCCGCTGGCGCTGACTGGCGTTGAAGTACAAACGCTGCCGTTCTTTGCATTGAACAGCCGTTTCAAGGAACTGGATGATACGCGCCAGTACCTGCTCTATTGCGACAAAGGCGTCATGAGTCGCCTGCATGCTCATCATCTGCTCAGTGAGGGGCATGCCAATGTGCGCGTTTATCGACCGAGCTAAGTGCCCGGGGCTGTTTGCCTGTGGCTTGCGTCACCGGCCCCCCGACACCAGTCGTCAGCCGTAACGGCTTTCGCCGGCTCCACCGTTCATAGCTGCCTACAATCAGACAGCTGACCGAATCCTCTGATCGAGATACACAAGTGATCGAAAATCTACGCAACATCGCCATCATTGCTCACGTTGACCACGGTAAAACTACCCTCGTCGACAAGCTCCTGCGCCAGTCCGGCACCCTTGAGCGCAACGAGCTCAACGACGAACGCGTGATGGACTCCAACGACCAAGAAAAAGAACGCGGTATTACCATTCTCGCGAAGAACACCGCGATCAACTGGAATGGCTACCACATCAACATCGTTGACACCCCGGGCCACGCCGACTTCGGCGGTGAAGTAGAGCGCGTGATGTCGATGGTTGACTCCGTTCTGCTGCTGGTCGACGCCCAGGACGGCCCTATGCCGCAAACGCGTTTCGTGACCAAGAAGGCTTTCGAAGCCGGCCTGCGTCCAATCGTCTGCATCAACAAGGTTGACCGTCCAGGCGCGCGTCCGGACTGGGTTCTGGACCAGATCTTCGACCTGTTCGACAACCTCGGTGCTACCGAAGAACAGCTGGACTTCAAAGTCGTCTACGCCTCGGCCCTGAACGGTATTGCCGGTCTGGATCACACCGACATGGCTGAAGACATGACCCCGCTGTACCAGTCAATCGTCGACAACGTCCCTGCGCCAAAGGTTGACCGTGACGGCCCGTTCCAGATGCAGATCTCGGCACTGGACTACAACAGCTTCCTGGGCGTCATCGGTGTTGGCCGTATCGCTCGTGGCCGCGTCAAGCCAAACACTCCGGTTGTTGCGATCGGTGCCGACGGCAAGCGCCGCAACGGCCGTATCCTGAAGCTGATGGGTCACCACGGTCTGCACCGCATCGACGTCGAAGAAGCTGCTGCTGGCGACATCGTTTGCATCAGCGGTATGGAATCGCTGTTCATCTCCGACACTCTGTGCCACCCGGACACAGTGGAAGCGATGAAGCCGCTGACCGTTGACGAACCCACCGTTTCGATGACCTTCCAGGTCAACGACTCGCCGTTCTGCGGTAAAGAAGGCAAATTCGTGACGTCCCGTAACATCAAGGAGCGTCTGGACAAGGAGCTGCTGTACAACGTTGCTCTGCGCGTTGAAGAAGGCGACTCGGCTGACAAGTTCAAGGTCTCCGGCCGTGGTGAGCTGCACTTGTCGGTACTGATCGAAACCATGCGTCGCGAAGGCTTCGAAATGGGTGTCGGTCGTCCTGAAGTGATCATCCGTCAGGTAGACGGCGTGAAGCAGGAACCGTTTGAAAACGTGACCATTGATACCCCGGAAGAATCCCAGGGCAAGGTCATGGAAGAGATGGGTCTGCGTAAGGGCGACCTGACCAACATGGTGCCGGATGGCAAAGGCCGTGTGCGTCTGGAATACAACATCCCTGCTCGTGGCCTGATTGGTTTCCGTAACCAGTTCCTGACCCTGACCAACGGTGCTGGCATCCTGACCTCGATCTTTGACCGCTACGACACCATGAAGTCCGGCGACATGTCCGGTCGTCAGAACGGCGTTCTGGTATCGGTTGAGACCGGCAAGGCACTGACCTATTCCCTGGAAACCCTGCAGGCGCGCGGCAAGCTGTTCGTCGAGCACGGTCAGGAGATCTACAACGGTCAGATCGTTGGCTTGAACAGCCGCGATAACGACATGGGCGTGAACCCAACCAAAGGCAAGAAGCTCGACAACATGCGTGCTTCGGGCAAAGACGAAACCATCGCTCTGGTTCCACCTGTCCGCTTCACCCTGGAACAGGCTCTGGAATTCATCCAGGACGACGAGCTGTGCGAAGTCACCCCTAAGTCGATCCGTCTTCGCAAGAAGATCCTCGACGAAGGCGAGCGTACCCGTGCTGCCAAGAAAGCCAAGGCGTAACTAGCCCCGGCTGAACGAAAACGCCCCCGGTCGAAAGGCCGGGGGCGTTTTTGTTTGTCTGCGTTTTGGTTTGGCCGGTGTCGATGCTGTGAGGGCGATGCCGCTCAATCCGGCCTCTTCCCGGCTAAAGCCGGTCCCACTAAGGTCTGCGCGCCTTTGGTAGGACCGGCTTCAGCCGGGAAGGCGTACGCGAGCACTATAGAAGGTTTAGAACTTCAACGGCACCCGGCCGGAGTTCGAATTCAACGTACCGGTAGCTTCGCGCACGACTTCTTTCGGTTTATAGGCGCAATAACCCGGGCGCGGGCCGATCTTCGGGTGGTTGCGGCAAGTGTCGGGGCGTTTGTCATAGATGGTGCACAGCCGGCTCTTGCGATCCAGGTACAGGCAATCGTTGTTGCTCATGCGCTGGAGGGTGAAGATCCCGGACTTCTGATTGAAGCGCTCGACGATCCCGTCCTTCTGCAAGCGTTTGGCGATGTTCTTCGGGTTATCGCCCTGTTCGAACTCGTCGACGATGCCGATGCGGATCAGGTCCTTGATCTTCACTTCCACAGGGAGCGTGCAGCAACTGGAAACACAGCCTCCGCACATGTAGCTGGAATATTTCTGCCAGGTCTCGATGCGGTCGAGTTCTGCAGCGGCGATCAAGGTGGGTTTCATGCGCGTGTGCTTCCGGGTGTATCGGGCGCGCGATCATACCGGTCCGCGCGCAATTCCCCTATCGCAAAATCGTCGGGGCGACTGTCGGCTGCTGACCGGTAGATCATTGCGGCCGCCCATTTCAGACCAGCACGGTCTTTGCCAAGGCCTCGACTTGCTCCTGCCGCTCGCTCTGGTTCAGCTTTGCGCCAGGATTCAGCGACGACCATTGCGGATGCGCTCGCGCCTTGTGCAGCGCCTCCGGCAGCTTGCCTTCGCGCCAGGTCTTGTCCAGAGGCGCGGTCAGTTTGATACTCTCCATGGCGGCGTGGCCGCGCACTTCCAGCGCTTGCAGCAATTGCCGTTGGCGCAGCGCCAACAGTCGCAGCACGGCATCGTCGACCGTCAGTTCGCGCTGCCCCTTGAATTTGTCCATCAGCCGCCCGCCGTAACTGCGCGCTGTTTGCAGAGCGCCGCCGGCAATCGCGCCGACCAGTGCCGCCGCACCCAGCGTGATGCCGCCCACCAGCAAGTCCACGCCTGCACCTGCCGCCGCGCCCGCAGCAATACCGCCACCCACGCGTACGCCCAGCAATTTCAGGGTTTCGGGATTGAACAGGTCATCCCCCCAGCGGCCATCCATCAACGGCAAATCGCTGGCCGAGGCATCTTCTCGACGAAACGCGTAGAGCTTGAGCAGCGACTCGACGCAACGTTGTTCGCGCTGGCGCACGGCTTTGCGCAGATCGTCGATGGCGGCCTGTACCTGACCGGAATCCGTCGCAACACTTCGGCGGCAGGCAGCGCAGTCCAGCAACAGCTCGGAGATCAGCCTGGCGGCGCTCTGCTTGCGAGCCTCACGCTGGGCCTGCTGGTCTGCGATAAGACGCTCCAGTCTGCCGCGGGAGGTTTCCAGCAGCAGGGCGAGGCTTTTATACAGACGGCGTTCGCCATCTTCGGGCGGTGCAACGCTGTCAAAACGCACCAGCGCGTGCAGGCCGAGACGCGCCAGCGCTTCACGCCAGTCCGGTTCACGCTGCTGCGCACTGCTGACAAAATTGAGCACGGGCAGCAACGGCTTGCCGCAGCTGGCGAGCACGGCCAGCTCGTCGCGGTACTTGGCAAGCACCGGCTCTCGCGCGTCAATCACGTACAGGCCGGCGTCGGAGGCGAGTAGCTGACGAAGCACTTTGGCCTCCTGTTCAAAACGCTGGCGCGCCTCGCTGCCTTCCAGAAAGCGCCCGAGCCGCGCCGGGCCGTCGAGCCGTTCGCCGGGTCGGTCCAGCCGCTCGAGGTAATCAAGCAGGGCGATGGCGTCTTCCAGGCCGGGCGTGTCGTACAGCTCCAGCAGCGCTTCGCCATCCACCGACAACCGCGCGCCTTCGACGTGCCGGGTGGTGCTCGGGCGGTGGGAGACTTCGCCGAAGCCGACGTCGCGGGTGAGCGTGCGCAACAGTGAGGTTTTGCCGACGTTGGTGTGGCCGACCACGGCCAGTTTCAACGGGCGAATTGCGTCCTTGTCAGTCATGCCCGCTCTCCAGCCAGGTCATCGGCGCACTGTCGGTCCAGTGCAGTTCAAGCTGCTGCAGCGCCGTGTGCCAATCCTCCAGTCGGTCGGCGTCCAGCGCCTGTCCGGTGGGGGCCGGCAACAGCCAGATGCGCGTCGCGGTGGCGCAGCGAGCCAACTCGGCAATCAACGCCAGGCTGCCGCGATCCGGCGAGCGACGTGGATCGCAGGCGATGGCAAGACGCGCAGGCGGGTAGCGTGTCAGTTGGTCGAGCAGTGTGCGCCTTGACTCACGGGAGTCGAGAATGCCGGCGTTGACCACGCTGTCGGGAAGCTCGGGCGGCCACGGCTGCTGATTGTCCAGCTCGATGGCGACCAGCAGCGCGCCCTGGCTTTCGCTCGCTGACGGACCGGTGACCACGGTGTGAAGCTCGGGAGGCGCGGCATCGTTAACGCCCAGCCGTTCGCTGCTGGGCATCAAGCGCTCGCGCAGCTCGACGAAACCGGGATGGCTCAGATCCAGTGACAACCCTCGTCGACCCACGCGCCAACGCAGGTAACACAGCATCGTCAGCAGCAAGCGCGGCACAATACCGAACACCACCAGCACGCCGACCAGCCATCCAGCCCAGGCCTGACGGGCGTTTTCGATGGCGAGCGCGTTATCACCGCTGGCGCGGATCATCGACTCTGTGGGGACGCTGAAACCGAGAAGCGAGGGGATTGCTCCCAGGCCTCGGGTCAGGCTGACAAAGGTGTCGCTGCCCAGAATGGTGGTTTCCCAGACGAAGCCGTAGCGCCGCGTCGCCATCAGTAACAGCAGCAGCGTCAGGGCGCTGACCAAGGCGAGCAGCCACAAGCCGTTGACGCAGATACCCAGCACCCAGCGGTTCAGGCGCTTGCGTTGCAGCAGCAATATCAGCGCCGGCGCGAGCTGCGCCGCCTGGGCATCGCGCGCCAGTTTCTCGCTTAGCCACAGCCAGAGGCGACCGAGGCCGGCGGTACTTTCCCCGACGAAGAGCACGCCGATGGCCCAACTCAACAGCAGAATCAGGTTAAGCCCCAGCAGGCTGCCGAGCGCCCAGAACACATTGACGGGCGTCTGGCCGTCGCCCAAGGCAGCGAACGCCAGTCCGGCGCCGCTGACCACCGCGAACACCGCCAGCACGATCAACGCCAGGCGCGCGCCTTGTTTCCAGTGATGCAGCGCCTTGAGCATGCCGTCGCGTTCGGCGAGCCACAGGGCGCGGTGTTTGATCCGGGTTTGCAGGTCGCCCGCCGAGGCGCGTGCGCGGCGGTTGGCTTCTTCGTCTTCGAGCGCGCCGGCGTGTTCTTCACGCAGGCGCACGGCTTCGGTCAGCCAGAGTTCATCAAGGGGAGTCAGTGCAGTCACGCGGCGTCTCGTCGGTAAAGTCGTGGTTGAGCATAACCGGTGTGGCTGCGATCGCGCAGCGAACGGGTATCGGTGCTTGGACCGCGTGGCGAGCGAATGTGCTGGGGCAGGGCGCTCTGATATCCTCGCGCCATGAAAAAACATCTCCCCCTGAGCTTGATCGCCGCACTCGCTGAAAACCGGGTGATCGGCGTCGACAATTCCATGCCCTGGCACTTGCCGGGTGATTTCAAATATTTCAAGGCGACCACGCTGGGCAAGCCGATCATCATGGGTCGCAAGACTTGGGATTCGCTCGGTCGTCCGCTGCCGGGGCGGTTGAATCTGGTGGTCACGCGCCAACAGGATTTGCAGCTTGAGGGCGCCGAGGTCTTCACCTCTCTGGAAGCGGCGGTGCACCGCGCGGAAGAGTGGGCGGCCGAGCAGGGCGTCAGTGAAGTGATGCTGATCGGCGGCGCCCAGCTTTACGGCCAGGCCCTTAAGCACGCTGACCGCCTGTACCTCACCCGCGTGGCGCTGAGTCCCGAAGGCGATGCGTGGTTTCCGGAATTCGATCTGGCGCAGTGGAAACTGGTTTCCGACACGCCAAACCCGGCAGTGGATGACAAGCCTGCGTACAGTTTCGAGGTTTGGGAGCGGGCCTGATATCGCTATCGCGAGCAAGCTCACTCCTACAGGGGAATGCGGTCAACTGTGGGAGTGAGCAGCCCAACGCTGTCACAAAAATGTCGTTTTCATGTCATCTGTCGTGAATGGCGATCGGGGTGACGCCATCAGAACAGACGTTGTCGCTGACGCATCCAAACAGTCATGGCTTTTTGTTACGGTCCTCCTCGAACCAAAAAAGGGGAGGGGATCACCATGAAATTCGTACCAACATTATTGGCCACCGCGCTGTGTCTGGGTCTGGCCGGACAAGCACTCGCCACCGAACTGACCCACTGGCCTGCGCCTGCCGCCAAGCAGCTCAACGCCATGATTGCGGCAAACGCCAACAAAGGTAATTTCGCCGTTTTCGACATGGACAACACCAGCTACCGCTACGACCTGGAAGAGTCGCTGCTGCCGTTCATGGAAAACAAGGGGCTGATCACCCGCGACACACTCGATCCTTCCCTCAAGCTCATCCCGTTCAAGGACACCGCTGACCACAAGGAAAGCCTGTTCAGCTACTACTACCGGCTTTGCGAAATCGACGACATGGTCTGCTATCCGTGGGTCGCGCAAGTGTTTTCCGGCTTCACCCTCAAAGAGCTCAAAGGCTACGTCGACGAGCTGATGGCCTCGGGCAAGCCGGTGCCGAGTACGTATTACGAAGGCGATGTGGTCAAGACCATCGAAGTGCAGCCGCCCAAGGTCTTCACCGGTCAGGCCGAGCTGTACAACAAGCTGATGGAAAACGGTATTGAGGTCTATGTCATGACCGCGGCGTCAGAAGAGCTGGTGCGCATGGTCGCCGCCGATCCCAAATACGGCTACAACGTGAAGCCGCAGAACGTCATCGGGGTGACCACTCTGCTGAAGAACCGCGAGACAGGCGAGCTGACCACCGCCCGCAAGCAGATCACCGCCGGCAAATACGACGAAAAGGCCAACCTCGGTCTTGAGCTGACGCCTTACCTGTGGACCCCGGCGACCTGGATGGCCGGCAAGCAGGCAGCGATTCTGACCTACATCGATCAGTGGAAAAAACCGGTGCTGGTGGGCGGCGACACCCCCACCAGCGATGGCTACATGCTGTTCCACAGCGTCGACGTCAGCAAAGGCGGCGTTCATCTGTGGATCAACCGAAAGGACAAGTACATGACCCAGCTCAACGGCATGATGAAGACCAACGCCGAGGCTCAGGCCAAAGAGGGCTTGCCGGTCACGGCGGACAAGAACTGGGTGATCGTCAAGCCGGACGAGATTCAGTAATCCGTCTCATTGCGCGGCGCGGCGATTTGCCGTGTCGCACTTTTTCAGGCCCATAACCTGCGGTATGCGCCGTCGGCATCATGTTCGTCGGCCTGCTTCACGGTGTTGAAGCGCCGACCGCCCCGCGGGTCCGTTCCGTAGCCGGCGATGTACAGCCAATTGCCCTGATTGCTGTAAACGTCGTAATCCACCAGCTGCGCCTCGAACCACGCGGCCCCGGCGCGCCAATCACCCTTTAGATCGAAGATCAGGTAACTGGCGACGATCTGGCGCATGCGGTTGGACAGATAGCCCGTCGCTGCCAATTCCCGCATACCCGCGTCAATCAACGCCTCTCCGGTTTCACCCCGACACCAGCACGCAAACCCCTGTGGATTGTGGCCCGGTTCGCTGGTCCCTTTCAGGCCGCTGGCGCGATAGAGAAGCCGGCCGTATTTCAGATGCAGCAAGCGAAAGTAATCGCGCCACAGCAACTCGAAGTAGATCCAGTACGTACTGTCATTGGCGCCATGTTCGGACTCAAAAGCCTTCAGCGCCTGATCGACCTGCGGCGCTGAAAGCGAACCGCGTGCAAGCCAGGGCGAAAACTTGGTGGAGTCGTCCACAGCGCTCAAGTTGTTGCGGGTGGCTTTATAGCTGTTCGCCAGGCCCCGGCGAAAATACTGCTGCAGATGCTCGATGGCCGCGTGCTCGCCGCCGTGAAATGCTTGCTGTTGGTAAGGAAACGCCGAGCGGGAGTCCGGAACCGCAGACGTTTGCAGCGTGACCGGTTCAATCCTCACACCTTGCGGCAGCGCTGGAATTGTCGCTGGCGATGGTATGGCGGGGCGGGCAGAAGCGTGGGCCTTTTCCACAAGACGCCGAAAGCTGCTGAATACGTCGGGCAGCTGCTCGACCGCCATTGGCAATTCATCCAGCGTAAACAGCGTCGATTGCCAGTGATCCTCCACGGTCAGTCCCGCCGCGCGGAGGGCTTGCACCTGTGCTTCCTCTTCCGGCGCCGCGATGCGTTCGCAGATGATCGTATCGATGCCCAGCTCGTGGGCCAGGGCGACGAGGCGTTCAACGGACTCACCCTCAATCTGCATCAGCGCGCTGCCTCGTGCGCTCAGCTGCCCGGCCAGTGCGCTGACCGCGGTCTGTTCGAAATACTGGCGGTGGGCGCCGATGCGCTCGAATCCCCATGGCGTCGAAGTCGCCACGGGTGTGCAGTAAACCGGCAGCAGCGTGTGGGCAAGTTCGCATGCGTGGGTGAATGCGGGGTTGTCGGCAAGCCGAAGGTCCTGACGGAACCAATAGATCAACGTATTCATGTGAAGGTCTCAGCGCTCAGGGATCGAGGCCTTGATCAGTGGGTGACAGGACGTGGTCCTTTTTCCGGTCGAGCAAGAGAAGCTAAACAGCATTGCACTTTTGAGCCATAGTCTTTCAAGTAAATGACTGAAAGGGGCTCAAATGAAAGCGTTGTCGCTGTCTTCGTCGCCAAGGTAGGTGGCGCTGCTGGGTTATGGCGGTTTGCTGCCGTTCGTTGGGCTGCTGTTGCTGATCCTGTTTGCAGTCGACTACCGAGCTTTCTTGACGCACGCGCTGCTCGCTTACGGAGCGGTGATCCTGAGTTTTGTGGGCGCGCTGCATTGGGGATTCGCCATGACCCTGCAAGGCTTGAATGCCGACCAGTGTCGCGAGCGGTTCATCTGGAGTGTCATCCCGGCGCTGATCGCCTGGCCCGCACTGTTATTGCCGGCACCGTTGGGGCTGTTGCTGCTGATTTTCGGTTTCGTCACGCACTACTGGCAGGACCGGCGTCTTGTGAAAACCACGACACTGCCCGACTGGTATTTGCCGATGCGCCTGCGTTTAACGTTGGTCGCCAGTCTTTGCCTGCTGCTGGGCGCGATCACTGTAGCCGTTGGCTCCTGAAACCGCCGGTGTCCGGATCTGTTGGAGGCTAATTGAAGGTTCGGCTGGGTGTTCGACCCGTGTCCGAGCCTTACCTCCTCCAAGCGGTTGGCAGGCAAAAAAACACCCCGACATGCGGAGTGTTTTCCAGTGCGGGTTGACGCTTACGGCATAAGCTTGTCGAGCATCGCCTTGTCACGCACAGCACCCTTGTCGGCACTGGTCGCCAGCAGGGCGTAGGCCTTGAGGGCGGTGGTCACTTTGCGCGGGCGTGACTCAACCGGTTTCCAGCCTTTCTTTTCCTGCTCGGCGCGACGTTCGGCCATTTCTGCGTCGTCGATCAACAGATTGATCGAGCGATTCGGAATATCGATCAGCACCTTGTCGCCGTCACGGACCAGCCCGATCGCGCCACCTGCTGCGGCTTCAGGAGACGCATGGCCGATGGACAGGCCAGAGGTCCCGCCCGAGAAACGCCCGTCGGTCAGCAGCGCACAGTCTTTGCCCAGGCCTTTGGATTTCAGATACGACGTCGGGTACAGCATTTCCTGCATACCCGGGCCGCCTTTCGGACCTTCGTAACGAATGATCACGATGTCGCCGGCCTTAACTTCGTCCGCCAGAATGCCGCGAACAGCGCTGTCCTGACTTTCGAAGATCTTGGCGTTGCCTTCGAACACGTGAATCGACTCGTCCACGCCAGCGGTTTTCACCACGCAGCCGTCGAGCGCGATATTGCCGTACAGCACGGCCAGGCCACCTTCCTGGGAGTAGGCGTGCTCGACACTGCGGATGCAGCCGTTCTCGCGGTCGTCGTCCAGGGTTTCCCAACGGGTCGACTGGCTGAAGGCCGTCTGGGTCGGAATGCCCGCAGGGCCCGCTTTGAAGAAGTGATGCACCGCTTCGTCGTCAGTCTGGGTGATGTCCCACTTGGCGATGGCTTCTTCCATGGATTTGCTGTGCACGGTCGGCAAGTCGGTGTGCAGCAGGCCGCCACGGGCCAGCGAGCCGAGGATGCTGAAGATGCCGCCGGCGCGGTGGACGTCTTCCATGTGGTACTTCTGGATGTTCGGCGCGACTTTGCACAGCTGCGGCACGCGGCGCGACAGGCGATCAATGTCGCGCAAGTCGAACGGAATCTCGGCTTCCTGGGCAGCGGCCAGCAAATGCAGGATGGTGTTGGTCGAACCGCCCATGGCGATGTCGAGGGTCATCGCGTTCTCGAACGCCTTGAAGTTGGCGATGTTACGCGGCAGCACCGACTCGTCGTTGTCTTTGTAGTAGGTTTTGCACAGGTCGACGATGGTGCGCCCGGCCTGCAGGAACAGCTGCTCGCGGTCCGAGTGGGTCGCCAGCGTGGAGCCGTTGCCCGGCAGTGCAAGGCCCAGTGCTTCAGTCAGGCAGTTCATCGAGTTGGCGGTGAACATCCCGGAGCACGAACCGCACGTCGGGCAGGCGCTGCGCTCGTATTCAGCGACTTTTTCGTCGGACGCGGTGGAGTCGGCAGCGATGACCATGGCGTCGACCAGGTCCAGGCCGTGGCTGGCGAGCTTGGTCTTGCCGGCTTCCATCGGGCCGCCGGAAACGAAGATCACCGGGATGTTCAGGCGCAACGAAGCCATCAGCATGCCGGGGGTGATCTTGTCGCAGTTGGAGATGCAGACGATTGCATCGGCGCAGTGGGCGTTGACCATGTATTCGACGGAGTCGGCGATGATCTCGCGGCTGGGCAACGAATACAGCATGCCGTCATGGCCCATGGCGATGCCGTCGTCCACCGCGATGGTGTTGAATTCCTTGGCGACGCCGCCTGCTCTTTCGATCTCGCGCGCCACCAGCTGACCCATGTCTTTCAAATGGACGTGGCCCGGAACGAACTGGGTGAACGAGTTGGCGATGGCGATGATCGGCTTCTTGAAATCGTCGTCCTTCATGCCCGTGGCACGCCACAGGGCGCGCGCGCCGGCCATATTGCGGCCGTGGGTGGACGTTTTTGAACGGTAATCAGGCATTGGAGCACTCCGGCTAATCGGCTGAATGAGGAAGGGAGTGAGCTTCTAGTGACGTCGTGTGCAAAAGGCAGTGACCGGATGCAGCGAAGAAACCGAACGATACGGGATCACCGTACGCCCAGCCTGAGCTCATAAACCCGCCGGGGATGACTGGCGATGAATAGCGCTGATTCTACACCTGTGGGGGCGGGAGGGAATGGTGGGAAGTGGGGCTGCGGACTCATCGGTCTGATTGCCAAACGGGTCGGTGGGGGATCCGACCTCAATCGCGAGCAAGCTCACTCCTACAAAGATGCCCGCTGATTCGAGCGATCAATGGTCCCGGCACGAATGCAAAGTTCGGCGCGGAACCACTGTAGGAGTGAGCTTGCTCGCGATAAGGATCTTGCAGACACATCCGGAATCTCTGTTTGGCGTCTACCCCTCAGGCACTGTTCTAGCCTTCCTGGTAATCACCAACGGGAGCGACTAATGCCGGAATTACCACGTGGAAGATATCTAAGGAGCGGGAGATTTTCGGAGTCGGGACGGATTTACCTCGTCACGTCGGTCACCCATAACCGGGAGCAGGTTTTCAGCGACTGGAAGCTTGGACGATTGGTTGTGAACGAGTTCCGCGCCGCTCAGTCCTCGGGGGCGGCAGATTCGTTAGCGTGGGTCATCATGCCCGACCACATCCACTGGCTGCTTGAACTGACGGGAGGTGAACTCACTCGGATTTTACAGGGAGTGAAATCGCGAAGCGCTCGCGCAATCAATCAGTCGCGAGGAACGCACCGGCAAGTCTGGCAGAGGGGTTTTCACGACAGAGCATTACGACGGGAGGACGATCTTTTGATGATGGCCAGATACATTGTCGCCAATCCGTTGAGGGCTGGATTGGTCAAACGGGTCGGAGATTATCCGCTGTGGGACGCGAGTTGGTTTTGAAGCAGAATCGCGAGCAAGCTCACTCCTACAGGTACTGTGCATCGCCTGTAGGAGTGAGCTTGCTCGCGATCTGTTGCGAAGCGACAGCAATCCTGCAATCGCATTCACTCAGACATGTCCCTGTCGTCTGATTTGCTGCCAGTTCCCGGCAGATCGCGGGACAAGCCACGCTCCTACAGGTTCTGCAGATGGCCTGTAGGAGTGGGCGGCTCGTTACGTCATGCTATCAGCCATCAGCCATCAGCCATCAGCCATCAGCCATCAGCTGTTCGGCAACAACCGGCAGGTGATGCTTTTGATGTAGCGCGTTTCGGGGATTGCAGGGTGGACCGGGTGGTCCGGGCCCTGGCCGCCGCGCTCGAGCAGCTGGATGTTGCGGTCCAGATGGCGGGCACTGGTCAGGAGGATGTTTTGCAGGTCGTCCTCCGGCAGGTGCATTGAGCAGGAAGCGCTGACCAGAATGCCGTCCTTGCTGAGCAGGCGCATGGCTTGCTCGTTCAGGCGGCGGTAGGCGCCTTCGCCGTTCTTCATGTCTTTCTTGCGTTTGATGAACGCGGGCGGGTCGGCAATGATCACGTCGAAACGCTCTTCAGCCGCTTTCAGTTCCTTCAGCGCCTCAAACACGTCGCCTTCGATGCAGGTGACCTTTTCCGCGAAGCCGTTCAGTGCGGCGTTACGCTCCACACCGTCCAGCGCGAAGGCTGACGCGTCGACGCAGAAGACTTCGCTGGCGCCGAAAGCACCGGCCTGGATGCCCCAGCCGCCGATGTAACTGAACAGGTCCAGTACACGCTTGCCCTTGGCGTACGGTGCCAGGCGCGCGCGGTTCATGCGGTGGTCGTAGAACCAGCCCGTCTTCTGGCCTTCCATCACCGGCGCTTCAAACTTCACGCCGTTCTCTTCCAGCGCGACCCACTCCGGCACCAGGCCGAACGCGGTTTCAACGTAGCGGTTCAGCCCTTCGGCGTCGCGCGCGGCGGAGTCGTTCTTGAGCAGAATGCCCCTCGGCTTGATCACTTGAATCAGCGCGGCGAGCACGTCGTCCTTGAGCTGCTCCATGGCTGCTGACGCCAGCTGCACCACCAGAATGTCGCCGAAGCGATCCACCACCAAACCTGGCAACAGGTCGGAGTCGCCGTAGACCAGACGATAAAACGGCTTGTCGAACAGACGCTCGCGCAGCGACAGGCAGACGTTCAGGCGATGAACCAGCAGCGACTTGTCCAGTGGCAGCTTGATGTCGCGGGACAGCAAACGTGCGCAAATCAGGTTTTGCGGGCTCATTGCGACGATGCCCAGCGGCTTGCCGCCCGCAGCTTCCAGAATGGCTTGAGCGCCCGGAGCAAAGCCGTTGAGCGGGGTGGCAGCGACGTCGATTTCGTTGCTGTAGACCCACAAATGACCGTTGCGCAAACGGCGATCGGCGTTGGGCTTGAGGCGCAAGCTAGGCAGGGACATGACGTCGCTCCGGAAAAAAGAGCGGGAGTATAGCGCGTGAACCCGCTGACGGGCGCGCCGTGGTCGATTACCGTCTGGCTGTCCGTCGGATCCGTTGGATCGTCATCCAGTTGTCGACCCGTGGCCGCGAGGGGTTAGAATCGTGGCCTGACCCCGAGTGTGAAGTTATGTCCCAAGAGCTTACGTCCGAGCAGATCCAGCAGGCGTTACAAGGCATCAGCGTTCCGCCCCAGCCGCAAATCATGGTGGATTTGCAGATGGAGCAGTACATGCCTGACCCTGACTTGGGTGCCATCGCCCGGTTGATCGCCCAGGATCCGGGGCTCTCCGGCGCGCTGCTGAAAATCGTCAATTCCAGCCATTACGGACTGACCAACAAAATCGCCTCGATCCAACGGGCGGTGAACCTGCTCGGCAGCCGCTCGGTCATCAACCTGATCAACGCACAGTCGATCAAGGGCGAGATGAGCGATGAAACCATCGTCGTGCTCAACCGTTTCTGGGACACCGCCCAGGACGTCGCAATGACCAGTCTGACGATCGCCAAGCGCATCGGCTCGCAAACGGTCGACGAATCCTACGCACTGGGCCTGTTTCATGACTGCGGCGTGCCGCTGATGATCAAGCGTTTCCCCGACTACATGAGCGTGCTCGAAGAGGCGTATTCCAACACCACCGCCGAGTGTCGGGTGGTCGACACCGAGAACCGGCTGCTGAACACCAACCACGCCGTTGTCGGTTATTTCACCGCCAAGTCCTGGCGTTTGCCTGAACATGTCAGCAATGCGATCGCCAATCATCATAATGCGCTGGCGATTTTCAAGGACGACTCGGGTCGCAACGCGCCACTGAAAAACATGCTGGCCGTGCTGAAGATGGCCGAGCATGTCTGCGAATCCCACCGTGTATTGGGCAACGAGCCCGTCGACCACGAGTGGAACAGCATTGGTCCCCTGGTTCTCGATTACGTTGGCTTGTCCGACTACGACTTCGAAAACCTCAAGGAAAGTATTCGCGAGCTGAGCGCGCACTGACCCTGCGCCTGACCTTGCCCTTCATCGAGCTGCCGCATGCCTGAATTACCTGAAGTCGAAACCACCCGCCGGGGCATTGCGCCGCATCTGGTGGGCCAGCGCGTGAGCCGCGTGATTGTGCGTGATCGTCGGCTGCGCTGGCCGATCCCCGAAGACCTTGACGTGCGCCTGTCAGGCCAGAAAATCGTTGCTGTCGAGCGTCGTGCCAAGTATTTGCTGATCCAGGCGGAGGTCGGCACGTTGATCAGCCACCTCGGCATGTCGGGTAATCTGCGCCTGGTGGACGCCGGTCTGCCGCCGCTCAAACACGAGCACGTCGACATCGAACTCGAGTCCGGCCTGGCCTTGCGCTACACCGACCCTCGGCGTTTCGGCGCCATGCTCTGGAGCCTCGACCCGCTTAACCATGAATTGCTCGCGCGCCTTGGGCCGGAACCGCTGACCGAGGTGTTCGACGGGCTGCGTCTGTTCGAGCTGTCCCGTGGCCGGGCAATGGCGGTCAAGCCGTTCATCATGGACAACGCGATCGTCGTGGGCGTCGGCAACATCTATGCAACCGAGGCCCTGTTTGCGGCCGGCATTGATCCGCGCCGCGCCGCCGGGAGCGTGTCCAAGGCACGCTATATAAAGCTGGCGATTGAAATCAAACGCATCCTGGCCGCCGCCATCGAACGGGGCGGTACCACGCTGCGTGATTTCATCGGCGGGGACGGCCAGCCCGGTTACTTCCAGCAGGAACTGTTCGCCTACGGACGCGGCGAGGAACCGTGCAAGGTGTGCGGGACCACGCTGCGAGAAGTGAAGTTGGGTCAGCGGGCGAGTGTTTATTGCCCCAAGTGCCAGAAGTAGTTCCAGACAGCAGCAGAGCCGTCGGCCTGGATCGCTGACTGCCCCGGATCGCGAGGGTTTATCCGATCCCTCCTACAGGGCGTGTCTTGTAAGTGAGACACGCCGCCCCTTGCGTAAGCCCGCGCCCTGTTTATAGTGAACAGCTTCATATCTGCCTTAGCTTGAAGGACCATGCCATGAGCCCGTTTCGCATGCTTGCTGCCACCCTGGCCGTGTTCTTCGGCTTGCAATTCACGCCTGCGCTGGCTCAGGACGCGACCGGCAGTGGTGACCCCGTCTACGAAATCGAAAGCCCTCCCGCCTACGCGATGATCGGCGACCTGCTGATCGCGCGGCCGATTCTCATTGCTGCCACCATCATCGGCGCCGGGTTGTTCGTGGTTGCACTGCCGTTTACCGCCGCCGGCGGCGGCATTGGCCGAACCGGCAAGGCGCTGGTGGTGGATCCGGGCAAGGCGGCATTCGTCCGCTGCCTGGGTTGCACCGGCGACGGTTATGGCAAGCAGGACTGATCGGCGCAGGCGCGCATCAGCTTCAGCGCGTCACCGGGTTTGAAAGTCGTCGATACGCCAATGCCACGCGGGTCACTGGCCGCTTCGACCCGGGCACTGTTCTTGTGCCATAACAGCACCTGCTGATTGCCGAAATCCTTCGCCGTCTCCTTCAGCGCGTAACCGCGCTCGCGCAGGTCCGCCAGTTCCTGCTCCGTGAATGTCTCCGGCTCGTACTCCACCACATCCGGCGTGTACTGGTGGTGGTAGCGCGGCGTTGATGCCCAGTTGGCAATCGGCTGCTCGTCCAGATACTGCAGCATCGACAGCAGCACCATGCTGGGGATGCGGCTGCCGCCCGGGGTACCGAAGGCAGCGAGTGATTGCGGGCCTTCGATGAAGCTCGGGCTCATGCTTGAGATCGGTCGCTTGCCCGGCTCGATGGCATTGGCGTGTCCGCCGGCTGAGGCCGAGTTGCCCTGACCTTTGGGGTCTATGGCAAAGTCGTCCATCTCATCGTTGAGGATGATCCCGGTGCCGGGCACGGTAAACGCTGAGCCGAAGGGCAGGTTTAGCGACAGTGTCGCCGTCACGGCGTTGCCTTCGTTGTCCAGTACGGCGAAATGGCTGGTGTTGTCGCCCTCACGCCAGCGCGGCGCGGGGGGCAGGGTGTTATTGGGCGTGGCGCGGTGGGGATCGATGCTGGTGGTCAGCTGCAGCAAGTAGTCGGTGGACAGGAGTTGAGCCACCGGGTTGGGCACGAAGTCCGGGTCGCCCAGCAGCACGCGATCACGATACGCACGGCGAAGCGCCTCAATCACAAAATGCGCCCGCTGAATGTTCTCCGACCCCCGCCACGGCAGCTGTTGCAGCATCGACAGGCTTTGCGCCAGTGCAATGCCACCTGCCGAGGGCGGCGGTGCGCTGATCAGTTCCCGTTGATCGGCCATCTGAAAGCGCAGAGGCGTTCGCGTGATGACTTCATATTCTTCGAAATCATGGTAATTCCAGATACCGCCGGCGCGACGCACCCCACTGACCATCGCCTGCGCCACCAAGCCACTGTAGAACCCGGCGCGGCCATTATCGGCAAGGCGCCCCAGGGTTTGCGCCAGCTCAGGCTGGGTGATGACGTCACCCAGATTCGGCACGTCGTTGTTGCGCAGGAACAGGCGCGCGCTCTCTTTGTTGTTGCGCAACGCGAACAGCCGCCAACTGGCGCGCTCGCGATAAACGCTGTCCACTTTGAAGCCGCGGTAGGCGACCCGGATGGCGGGCGCCAGCGAGATCGAAAGCGGCAATCGGCCATAGCGCTCGGCGAGCTCGACCAATGCCGCGGGAAGCCCGGGAATCGCGGCCGCCAGTGGTCCGTTAAGGGACAGGTCCGGCTGGAGGATCCCGTTGCGGTGGAACATTTTGGGTTTTGATTTGAGCGGCGCCTTTTCGCGCGCGTCGAGAAACTGATACTGAACGGGGTCGCCGGATTGGCGCAGCAGGAAAAACCCGCCGCCGCCGAGGCCCGACCCGTAAGGTTCAACGACGGCGAGCGTGGCACTGATGGCAATGGCGGCATCGAATGCGTTGCCGCCATCCACCAGGATTTCCCGGCCGGCGGCGGTGGCAATGGGATGCGGGCTGGCGATGGCAGCCTGATCGGGGTGATCGGGGCTGGCCTGGGCCGAAAAAGCGCACAGCAGAAACACTGCGCCTGACAAAACAGGTATCCGTTCCAGCATAGAGATCATGCGTATCTCGCTCAATTCAACGGGCGTTATAAGCCAGTGTCTTCGGCGAAAGCACGTATGCCGACAGGATATGCGTTCGGTTATGCCTTGCTGGTGATCAGGTTGTACTTGGCCATGAGCTCGTCCTTGCTCTCCACATGGTTTTCATCCAGCGGGATGCAATCCACGGGGCAGACTTGCTGGCACTGCGGCTCGTCATAGTGGCCGACGCATTCGGTGCACAGGTTGGGATTGATCACGTAGATCTCTTCACCCTGGGAAATCGCTTCGTTCGGGCACTCGGGTTCGCAGACGTCGCAGTTGATGCAATCGTCGGTGATGATCAGGGACATGGATACTCCTGCCACGGTCGACACCGGGGCATATCAAAACGAATGCGGCGAATTGTGCCGCATTAGCGCTCGGTATGCACCTTACCTCGACGCAAGGCCTCAGGCTTTGAAACGTTCGCTCAGCGCCTGGGCCACGGCGGGGTGGACGAATTTGGTGATATCACCGCCCAGCGCTGCGATTTCCCTGACCAGCGTAGATGAAATGAACGAATAGCGTTCCGACGGCGTAAGAAAAAGACTCTCGATGTCCGGGGCCAGTTGCTTGTTCATGTTGGCGAGCTGAAATTCATACTCGAAATCCGACACCGCACGCAGGCCGCGCAGCAGGATGTTGGCGTTCTGTTCCTGGGCGAAGTGCGCCAGCAGTGTCGAGAATCCTACGACTTCCACGTTGTGCAGGTGCTTGGTCGCTTCGCGGGCGAGCGCAACACGTTGCTCCAGCGGGAACAGGGGGTTTTTCTTGGGGCTGGCGGCGACGGCGATGACCACTTGATCGAACAGGCGCGAGGCGCGCTCGACCAGATCGCCATGACCCTTGGTAATAGGGTCGAAGGTGCCGGGGTACAACACTCGGTTCATCGCGTCGTCCTGGTCGGAGTTCGTTGGGGACTGGATGGTAGCGCAGCAGGCTGAGCGGGCCAAGCTGCCGAGGAGTGGAGTGGGAAGCTTTGCGGTGCAGCGCGAGACGCCTTCCCGGCTAAAGCCAGTCCAACAATGTTCCACAGCCAGCCCAATGCACGGGGCGTTAGGTCAGTCAGAATTCGCAAGCGCATCAGCGCACGAACAGCCGCTGAATCAGCGTCTGGATCGCCTTTCCATAGGGCGGGTAGAGCAGCCGCGCCGCGTTGAACCGCTGTTTGATCAACACGCCTTTGGCATGACTAAACGTCAAAAACCCCTCGTGTCCGTGGTAATGGCCCATGCCTGACGCGCCGATGCCGCCGAAAGGCAAGTCGTCCTGGGCGACATGGAGCAGGGTGTCATTCAAGCAGACGCCGCCCGAATGCGTCTGCTCCAGCACGCGGCTCTGTTCATGCCGTTCGTAGCCGAAGTAGTACAGCGCCAGTGGCCTGGGCCGCTGATTGATGTAGGCGAACGCCTGCTCGATCTGGTCGTAGGGCACGATCGGCAGCAGCGGGCCGAAGATCTCGTCCTGCATGATCAGCATGTCGTCGCTCACATCCAGAATCAGGCTGAACGGCATCCTCCTGTCCTGCCCCTCGGGGAATAGCTGAATCACGCGAGCACCTTTGGCTTGCGCGTCGGCGAGATACGAATTCAGGCGTGCGACATGCCGCTGATTGATGATCGCGGTGTAGTCCGGGTTATCCGTCAATGTCGGATAAAACCGTGTGACCGCCTCCTTGTAGGATTCGACGAATTCGTCAACGCGATCCTTGGGCACCAGCACGTAGTCGGGAGCCACGCAGGTTTGTCCGGCGTTGAGGGTTTTGCCGAAAGCGATGCGCTCGGCGGCGTCCTTGAGCGGTACGTCGCGGGACACGATGGCGGGGGATTTTCCGCCCAGCTCCAGCGTCACCGGCGTGAGGTTGTCCGCCGCCGCGCGCATGACATGCCGCCCGACGCTGGTGGCGCCCGTGAACAATAAGTGATCAAACGGCAACCTCGAAAAAGCCACTCCAACCTCCGCCTCGCCCAGCACAACGCCGACGTGATCTTCCGCAAACACCCGCGCCAGCAGGCTTTTCAGCAACGCGCCGGTGGCGGGCGTGGACTCGCTGAGCTTGAGCATCACGCGGTTACCCGCCGCCAGTGCGCCCACCAGCGGCCCGATGGCCAGGTACAGCGGGTAATTCCACGGCACCACCACGCCGATCAAGCCCAATGGCTGGTAAACGACTTTGGCGCTGGCGGGCTGGAACGCCATGCCGACGCTTCGGCGGGAGGGCCGCATCCATTTCTTCAAATGACGCTGTGCGTGACGGATGTTGTGCAGGCAGGGCATCAGCTCGGCGAGAAGCGTTTCGTCGGCGCTGCGGTGGCTGAAATCAGCGTTGATTGCCTCAATGATCGCCTGGCGCTCGCTGCTGAGCAGCGTGTGCAAGCGATCGAGCCATTGTTTGCGCTCTTGCAGGGCCGGCATCGGATTGGCGGCGAATGCGCGTCGTTGTTCGTCGAATACCTGCTCCAGATGGCGGCGCGGGCAAGGAGCATCGTCTGCATATGGCAGAAGATTAGAGTCGACGGGCATCGCGGCGGTCCTTGTTGAAGTTATTCAGTGCTTTTAGAGTCATTGCTCTATGAAGTCAACGGCCCTTGCATTCGCTCGCAGGCGCACGCCAGACTGTCCGGGCAAAAACTGAACTGCCGCCCCGCACCACCTGACACGGAGTCTCAATGCGCACGGACTATCTGGCGTTTTTTCTTTCCCTTTTCCTGTCCCGTCTCGCCGATCAGGTGCTCCTGTTTCTGGTGCCGCTGATTGTTTTCCAGACCACCAACAGCGCTTCCCTGGCGGGGCTGGCGTTCTTCGTCGAGACATTGCCGCGCTTCCTTGCATTCCCGGTTTGCGGCGCGCTTTGCGATAAATACTCGCCCATCCGGCTGCTGCACATCAGTCAGGTTTACCGGGCTGTTATCTGCCTGGCCGCAATGGGGCTATATGGCCTGTTTGGCGGGATCTACTGGCTGATCATCCTGTCGGCGGTCTGTGGCGTCCTGACCACCCAGGGGATCATGGCCCGGGAAGTGGTGATGCCGCATATTTTCCCGGATTACCGCTACGGCAAGACGCTGTCCTACTCACAGATTGCCGACCAGACCGGCCTGGTGCTCGGGCCTTTGCTGGCGGCGCTGGCGCTGGAAATCTGCCCGTGGTGGGGCGTTGTCATCGGCGTGGCGCTGGTTTTCGTCGCGGCGGATCTCGCCATGCGAGTCTGGCAGCGCAACAGCAATATTACGCTGGAGCGGTTCGATCAGGACGTAGGCCGCTGGACACAGCCGTTGAAAATCGCCTTCGGACACATCTTCCGATTGGCCGAGCTGAAGAAGATCATTTTGCTGGCGGTCGGCGTCAACCTGATCGTCGGTGTCACGCTGGCCAGCTCGGCGGCGATGGTCATCGGCTCATTCAGTGAGAGCAAAAATTACTACGCTGGGCTGCAGGCGGCGGGCGCCTTGCTGACCATAGGGATTCTGTTTGTCCTGGCACGTGTCAGCCTGCCGCTGAAACTGCTCGGTGCGATGTCATACATTGCCTTGCTGCTGGGGGCGTTCATTACCGCCACGAGCGCGTCATCCGAGGTCTACCTTGTCGGCTTTCTGCTGATCGTCGGCTTCGACAAGATGTTCAACGTGTACATGCGCAGCATCCGTCAGCGGGTCATCCCGGCGCGCGACTTCGGCAAGACCGTGGGCGTCATCACACTGCTGAACAACCTGTCGCAACCGCTGGCCGGTCTGCTCGTCGGGATACTGACAGCGCCGATCGGGCTGCGCGGCGTCATCTTGATCAACATGCTGGCGGCAGCCGGGCTGGGTATCGGCGTCGCAGCGGTGGTTCGGATCAGGCTGGCGACTGCCCTGGAGCGATGAAGTCTGCAACGGGCCCAACGCTTGCGTTAAGATCCGGCACATCCCTGTTACGTTTCGACGTTCGAGTTGAACATGGCGCCGCGCATCAAAACCGTACGCATCAACACCCGTGAACGCATCGTGCACAGCAGCCTGGAGCTGTTCAATCAGCAGGGCGAGCGCAGCGTCAGCACCAATCACATCGCTGCGCACATGGAAATGTCGCCCGGCAATCTGTACTACCACTTCCCCAACAAGCAGGCGATCATCGCCGAGTTGTTCACTGAATACGAAACGCTGGTCGACAGCTTTCTGCACCCGCCCAAGGGTCGCCTGCCGGGTGTTGAAGACAAGCGCCATTACTTGATGGCGATTCTCGACGGCATGTGGCGCTATCGGTTTCTGCACCGCGACCTCGAGCATCTGCTTGAAACCGATCCAGAGCTGGCGGTGCGCTACCGACGCTTTTCCCAACACTGCCTGATCAAGGCGATGTCCATTTACGGCGGCTTTGTCGACGCGCAGATTCTGAGCATGGACAAGGTGCAGATCGAATCGCTGACGCTCAATGCCTGGATCATCCTCACGTCATGGGTACGTTTTCTGTGCACCACGCGGGAAAACGCCGCGCACCTGAATGAGGACGCGATTCGTCGCGGGGTCTATCAGGTGCTGATGCTGGAACTGGCCTACGTGACGCCCCAGGCACGGGAAGCGGTGAATGCGCTGTGCGCGGAGTTTTATGTGCCATTGGCCAAGGCACTGGAAGACGCCGGCTGAATCAGCCTGGCTGTCTGAACTGATTGTCATATCGCCATTTTTTACTGCCTGCAGGAGCCTGTCATGTCCATCGCGCAATTGATCAGCCCGCAACAATTGTCAGAACGCCTGACACAGCCCGGGCTAGTGATACTGGATTGTCGTTCGTCGCTGGACGATCTGGACTACGGCCAGCGCAGCTACGCAGAGGGCCATATCGAAGGGGCTTCTTACGCTGATTTGCTCAATGACCTCAGTGGGTCCATCACCAAAGGTGTCACCGGTCGCCACCCGCTGCCGGATCCCCAGCGGCTGATCGAGCGCTTGCGCTTCTGGGGTGTGAACGATCAGAGCGACATCGTGCTGTACGACGATGGCCCGGGTGCTTATGCCGCCCGAGCCTGGTGGTTGCTGGCGTGGCTGGGCAAGCGCGACGGCGTTTTTGTGCTCGATGGCGGGCTAAAGGCCTGGCATGGGGCGGGTCTACCGCTGAGTCTTGATCCGCCGCATCAGCCCGAGGGTTCGTTCGACGGCGTGCCGGATGACGCGATGGTGCTGACGGCCGGGCAGCTAAAGGCCCGCATCGGCGATCCCGCCATGACGCTGATCGATGCGCGTGCACCCGCGCGGTTCCGGGGTGAGGTCGAGCCCATCGATCCTATCGCGGGGCACATTCCGGGCGCGCAGTGCGCGGCATTCACCGACAACCTCGGGCCGGATGGCCGGTTTCTCCCACCGGAGCAGCTGAAGCAGCGGTTTGCCGAGGCGCTGCAAGGTCGCCCTGCAGAAGCGCTGGTCGCTTATTGCGGTTCCGGCGTGACGGCCTGTCACAACCTGTTTGCCCTGGCCCTCGCCGGGTATCCACTGGGGGCGCTGTACGCGGGCTCCTGGAGCGAGTGGATCAATGATCCGCAGCGGGGCGTCGCGACCGGGGACTGAGGTGGCGGCGTGTGTGCCTCACATCTGCCCCATCGCCCAGCGCAGCAAGAAGAACACCAGCAACCCGCCGCCGATGGTCGCCAGGAGATTGCGGCTCATGGCCGCAATGCCAATCGACACGATCCCGGCCAGCAAATAGGCGTTGTCCAGGGACAGCTGCCAATGCGCGCCGTCGGGCAGCAACATGCCAGGCACGACGATGGCCGTCAGCACGGCGGTGGGTACGTAATGCAGGCCTTGGCGCACCAGCGGCGAGAAACGCAGGTTCGGCCAGGCGAACAGGCTGTAGCGCATCAGAAAAGTGATCGCAGCCATGCCCATAATCAGCCACCAGTACGTCATGGGCGCGCCTCGTCCGGGCGCACCTCGTCCGGGTGCATGTCGTCCTGCCTTTCTGGCTGCCGTCTTTCCAGAAGCACCCCCGCCGTGATGCCACTGAAGGCTGCGGCCATGAGCCCCAGCTTGTAGGGCCACGACCACGTCAGCAGGGCAACTGCGCCGGCGACCAACGCGGCGGCAATCTGCGGCTGGTTGCGCAGCAGGGGCACGACGATGCCTATGAAGGTCGCCAGCATCGCGAACTCCAGGCCCCAGCTGGCCATATCGGGAAAAGCCTGACCAAACAGCACGCCCACCAGCGAGCTGCTGACCCAGCAGGCATACAGCGAACTCGCGACACCCAGCCAGTACCAATGTGCGAGTGGCGTCCGGCCGTGGACCAGGTAGTGGCGTTGGACGATCGCGAAGGTTTCGTCTGTCAGCCAGAACGCCAGCAGCAGTCGCCAGCGCTGTGGCAATCCCTGAACCTGTGGCTGCAGGGTGGCGCTGTACAGCACGTGGCGCAGATTGACGATGAAGGTCGTCAACAGAATCACCACCGCGCTGGCCCCGGCGCCCATCAGGCTGATGACGATGAATTGCGCCGACCCTGCGTAAACGAACGTCGACATGCCGACGGCCTGCCATAACGTCAGCCCGCCCACACCGGCGAGGGTGCCGAAGATAATGCCGAACGGTGCAATGCCGACCAGCATGGGCACGCTGTCGCGGAGGCCGCGGACGAAGAATGGGTGACGGGACATGGTTTTTCTCCTTATGCCCCGGATGGTAAGCGGGCGGCGCATAAGTGTCTTGAACGATCGTGCAGACGTTAGCGGTTTATCTGCGCGCCATGGACGTCCGCCAGCCACGCCGGAATCCGCTGCTCCAGGTAATACGTCGGCTTTCTGATCGTGCCGCCGACAAAACCCACATGCCCGCCTTTTTTCTGCAGGTCGAACGCGGTGCTGGACGACAGCTCAGAGGCTTCAGGCAGGCTGTGCTTGAACACGAACGGGTCATCAAGGGATTGAATCAGCAGGGTGGGCGTGCGGATGGCGCCGAGGAAGTACCGACTGGAGGCGCGGCGGTAGTAATCATGGGCGTCGACGAATCCATTGAGCGGCGCTGTCACGCGCCCGTCGAAATCCCAGAACGTGCGCATGTCTTTAAGCGAACCCAGCGCCGCCAGTTCTGCCAGGCCGTCGCTGAGTCCTTCATGCTGAAAGCGTCGCTGCTTGTCCTTGATGTAGCCGACCATCTCGCGCATGAAATGGCGTTGATAGACTTTGGAGAAGCCCAGCCCGATCCGGTCGGCGCATTCGTCCAGCCTAAAGGGCACCGACACCGCCGCAGCGCCTTGCAGGTGGCTGTCGAGCCCGGTTTCGCCGAGGTGCTTGAGCAAGATGTTGCCGCCGAGGGAATACCCGACCGCGTAAAGCGGCGCCAACGGTCTTGCCTTGCGCAGATGATCGATTACGGCGGCAAGGTCTTCACTGGCCCCCGAGTGATAGCTGCGGGGCAACAGGTTTGGCTCCCCCGAGCAACCTCGCCAATTGAGGGCGACGCTCGCCCAGCCGCGTTTTTCCATGGCGTGCTGCAGCCCGGCGACATAGGGGGAGTTGGACGAGCCGGTCAGACCGTGCAGCACGAGCACGACCGGCACGTTTGCGTCGTGCGGTCCGTGCCAGTCCATGTCAAGGAAATCGCCGTCTTCCAGCCAGATGCGCTCGCGCCGACGCTCGAGGTGCGTGGTCGGACGCCAGAGCGGTCCCCACAGCGTCTGCAAGTGCGGGTTGCCCAGGCCGAAGGCCGGGACGAACACGGGAAGGTCAGCTCGCGACGGCACTTCGTTCCCACACCGCGTAGTGAACCTGACCGGCTTTCTTCTCACGGTGCAGGCGCCAGTTGGCAGGCATGCCCAGCGTCGACGGCGCGGTCTCGCTTTCGGTGTAGATCCACGCGCTGTCCGCCAGCCAGTTGCGCTCTTCCAGCAACGTGCACGCAGGCATCAGCAAATCCTGGTGGAACGGCGGGTCGAGGAAGACCACGTCGAACTGTTCAGCCGGCTGGGTTTCCAGATGTCGGAGTGCGTCGCCCGTCGCGGTTTTGCCGACGGTGCAACGCAGCGTGCCGAGGTGTTCGCGCAGGCTGGAGATCGCCATCGAGTTGGTGTCCAGCGCCAGGCCCATGCTGGCGCCGCGCGACAGGGCTTCAAGGTACAGCGCGCCGCTGCCGGCGAACGGATCGAGGACGCGCGCGCCCTCGATGTACGGCGCCAGCCAGTTGAACAGGGTTTCCCGCACACGGTCCGGCGTCGGGCGCAGACCGGGGGCGTCAGGGAAACTCAGACGCCGACTGCGCCATTCGCCGCCGATGATCCGCAGTTGGCCGAGGCCCGTGTGGATTTTGTGCCCTTTGTGGATACGCGGCGGCTTGGAAGTCGAGGTCATCAGTGCTCCGGAACGCCGAGCGGTTGCTCAGCGGGTTTGTCGGTAGGGGGTGGCAGCGGCTTCTGCGGGACGGTCGGACCTGCGGTCACGATCACCAGCTTGTCAGCGTCCAGATGTTTTTTCATCACGGTCTTGATCTGTTCGACCGTCACGCTCTGGGACTGCGTCATGAAATCTTCAAGGTAGGTCAGCGGCAGATTATAGAAGCCGACCGCGCCCAGTTGGCCAACGATGGCCGCATTGCTGGCGGTCGCCAGAGGAAAGCTGCCGGCCAGTTCGCGCTTGGCATCGTCGAGCTCTTTCTGGGTCGGGCCGTTGGCAAGGAAGTCACGGGTGATGTCCTTGACCAGCTTCAGGGTGTTTTCGCTCAGTTCGGCCCGTGTCTGCAGGCTGATCATGAACGGACCCTGTGCCTGCATCGGCGTGAAGCCTGAAGACACACCGTAGGTCAGGCCGCGTTTTTCCCGGACTTCGGTCATCAGGCGGCTGCCGAAGCCGCCGCCACCGAGGATCGAGTTGCCCAGTGACAGGGCCGCGTAGTCAGGGTCGCCTCGGGTAATGCCCAGCTCAGCCAGCATCAGGTGCGTCTGCTTGGACGGGAACTCGATGTGGGTTTCACTCGGCTTGGGCTCGGTCGGGGCAACGGTTTGTGCCAGCGCCGGGCCTTTCGGCAGCGCGGCGGACACTTGGGTTGCTACCGCTTCGGCTTCTGCGCGCGTCAGGTCGCCAACCAACGCGATCACTGCGTTGCCAGCGGCGTAGGCCTTGGCATGAAAGGCCTTCAGTTGAGCCAAGGTCAAAGGCGCAATGCTTTTGGCCGTGCCCATGCTCGGGTGCGCGTAGGGATGATCGCCGTACAACCGCTTGAACAGCTCGTCGCCTGCCAGCTTGCCCGGGTTTTGCTTCTGATATTCAAAGCCCGCCAGCAACTGGTTTTTGATTCGCGCCAGCGAGTCCGCCGGGAACGTCGGTTTGCCCACCACGTCGGCAAAC
The DNA here is from genome assembly GCF_046540455.1 of Pseudomonas sp. W5-36. Taxonomy (NCBI): domain Bacteria; kingdom Pseudomonadati; phylum Pseudomonadota; class Gammaproteobacteria; order Pseudomonadales; family Pseudomonadaceae; genus Pseudomonas; species Pseudomonas sp. W5-36. Next base: position 41,480 of record NZ_JAXCIQ010000021.1, read on the forward strand.
AGTTTCAACGCGGGCTCGCGTTTGTCGGCGGCGCTCAGGCTGCGCAGCGAAGCGATTGCCATGTCGCGATACGAGCCGTTGCCGAAATCAGCGCCCAGCCCTTCGAAACCTTCGGCGATGGCGCTGACGTTCTTGCCTTTGATGCCTTCGTTGAGCATCGCGTTGGTGACCAGCGCGATGCCGGGGTTGGCGCCATCCTGACTGCTACCGGCTGCGAACAGCAGGCGCATGTCGAACATTGGCAGCTCATGGGCTTCAACAAAGAGCACGCGAGCGCCTTCGGCGGTTTTCCACGACTGGATGTTCAGCGAACGGCGCGCCGGCGCTTTACCGTCCAGTTCCTTCAGGGACTCCAGCGTACTGGCCGCCTTGTCGATGGCTTTCGGGACTTCGGCGGCGGTCTCTGCCATCGCCCATGGGGCACCTAACAGACCAAGCGTTACGGCGAGTGCGAATGAGCAGGCCCGGGTTCGCGCAAAGCGGGATTCGTTGCGCTGGCTCATTGGGCTTTCTCCTCAGGCAAAACATGCGCAACGGCGAGGCGCTCGCGGGTGAAGTAAGTACGGGCGGCTTTCTGGATGTCTTCCGGCGTCACGCTTTGCAGCGCTGCCAGTTCCTGATCGATGAGCTTCCAGGACAGGCCCACTGTTTCCAGTTCGCCAATGGTGCTGGCCTGACTGGTAATGGAATCGCGCTCATAGACCAACCCGGCGATCACCTGGGCCCGGACCCGCTCCAGCTCTTCCTTGGCGGGCGGCTTGGTTTTCAGCTCGTCGAGCAGGCGCCAGATACCGGCTTCAGCGTCGGCGAGGGTTTTCTTCTTCTGTTGATTGGGTGTGGCGCTGAGGGTGAACAGGCTGTCGCCGCGGGTGTAGGCGTCGTAGTCGGACGAAGCGCCGGTCACCAGTTCTTCGCCGCGCTCCAGGCGGGTCGGAATGCGCGCGCTGTAGCCACCGTCGAGCAAGGCCGAAATCAGGCGCAGTGCGTTGACTGACTGTGGATCGGTGGCGGTGGCCAGGCTCGGCACGTTGAAGCCATACATCAGGCTCGGCATCTGCGTGGCGACATGCACGGTGATCTGACGCAGGCCAGGTTCGGCCAGCTCCAGCGGCTTTTTCGAGGGCGGTACATCGCGGCGCGGAACCGGGCCGAAGAAGCGCTCAGCCAGGGCCTTAACCTCATCGGGCTTCACGTCGCCCACCACCACCAGCGTGGCGTTGTTGGGGACGTACCAGGATTCATACCAGTGGCGCAGCTCCTCGACCTTCATGCGCTCAAGGTCCGCCATCCAGCCAATGGTCGGCGTGTGGTAGCCGCTGGCGGGGTAGGCGATGGCCTTGAAGCGCTCGTAGGCCTTGGCGTTCGGCTTGTCATCGGTGCGCAGGCGGCGCTCTTCCTTGATGACTTCGATTTCCCGGGCGAACTCTTCAGGCGGCAGGCGCAGGGTGGCCATGCGGTCGGCTTCCAGTTCGAAGGCAACCGCCAGTCGATCACGAGCCAGGACCTGGTAATAAGCGGTGTAGTCGTCGCTGGTGAAGGCGTTCTCTTCGGCGCCGAGGTCGCGCAGGATCAGTGATGCTTCGCCGGGACCCGCCTTCGAGCTGCCCTTGAACATCATGTGTTCCAGCGCATGGGACAGGCCCGTCTGGCCAGGCGTCTCGTAGCTGGAGCCAACCTTGTACCAGACCTGCGAGACCACGACCGGTGCGCGGTGATCTTCACGCACGACGACCTTCAGGCCGTTGTCCAGCGTGAATTCGGTGGTGGGTTGTGGGTCGGCAGCCAATGCGGCGAAGGGCAAACAGATTGTGCTGAGCAGCAGGCCTGCGGCACAGCGGGCTAGAGCATTCATTCGTGATTTGAACCTTGGAGACGGCCTGCTTAGCGTCAGCGGGCGCGGGGGTGTTAGGATAGCGGCCAGTGCGCTCGGCGACTATGGCTGTGACGTAGGACTCTTCGTCCAGTGCCGGAAGGCGATGCGCAAAAGGCGTAAACGGAAGGGCTCTGGCTGAACAAGCGGGCTCGATTACAGTCTGTTTCGCATACAGAATTTTTCAGAGGCGCCGCTCTGGCGCGTCGTTACCGTGAGATAGCCGTCCTCCATGTTTGGTTCCAACGACGACAAGAAGACCCCAGCCCCGGCTGGCGAGAAAAGAGGCCTGTTCGGATGGCTGCGCAAAAAGCCGCAGGAAGTCACTCCCGAGCCGCCTCAGAACACCCCCGCACCAGCGCCAGAGTCCGTGCCCGATCAGGCCCCGGCTGTTGCTGAGCAGCACAACGCCCCGGTCATCCCGGCCGAGCGCGCGCCGCAAACCGCGCCGCAGCCCTTGCCACAAACAGCTACGACTGAAGCGCTTTCGGCCCCGGTCGAAGATCCTTGGCTGCACCTGCCTGTTGCTGAAGAGCCAGTGGCTTTCACCGATGAGCGCGAGCCTCACGTTACGCCGTCGATTCCGGTTCACACCGAGTCCAACGTGGAATCCGCAGCGACTCCATTGGCGCAAGCCCCCGCTCAGCCGGCGGTCATCGACACCCGCTCGTTTGAAGTGGCTCCGTCCATCGAGCCGACCCCCGTCGCGCTGCCTGATCCGGTTTCCGGCAATGATCTTCCTGCGCTGACGCCGCCGTTGACCACTGCGCCGCTGGTTCCAGCCGCGGCCGCCGTGCCCGTTCTTGAAACCAACGTACCGCCAGTCCCTTTCGAAGGGTCCCCCGCACCCAAGCAGCCTGGTTTTTTCGCGCGGTTGAAGCAGGGCCTGTCGAAAACCAGCGCCAGCCTTGGCGAAGGCATGGCCAGCCTGTTCCTCGGCAAAAAAGCCATCGACGACGACATGCTCGACGAGCTGGAGACCCGGCTGTTGACCGCAGATGTCGGTGTGGAAGCAACGTCGGCGATCGTGCGCAACCTGACGCAGAAAGTGGCGCGCAAGCAGCTCACCGACAGCGATGCGCTGTACAAGTCGCTGCAAAACGAACTGACCGAAATGCTCAAACCAGTGGAAGCACCGCTGGTCATCACTTCGCAGCACAAGCCATTCGTGATCCTGGTCGTCGGCGTCAATGGCGCGGGTAAAACCACCACCATCGGCAAGCTCGCCAAGAAGCTTCAGCTGGAAGGCAAGAAGGTCATGCTGGCGGCGGGCGACACCTTCCGTGCTGCAGCCGTTGAGCAACTGCAGGTCTGGGGCGAACGCAACAAGATTCCGGTGATCGCCCAGCACACGGGTGCTGACTCGGCTTCGGTGATTTTTGATGCTGTGCAGGCCGCCAAGGCGCGCGGTATCGACGTGCTGATCGCCGACACGGCGGGCCGTCTGCACACCAAAGACAACCTGATGGAAGAGTTGAAGAAGGTTCGCCGCGTGATCGGCAAGCTCGACGCCGACGCGCCCCATGAGGTCCTGCTGGTGCTGGACGCCGGCACAGGCCAGAACGCGATCAATCAGGCCAAGCAGTTCAACCAGACCGTCCAGCTCACCGGCCTTGCGCTGACCAAGCTCGACGGGACGGCCAAGGGCGGCGTGATTTTCGCCCTGGCCAAGCAGTTCGGCCTGCCGATTCGCTACATTGGTGTCGGTGAAGGCATCGACGATCTGCGAACCTTCGAAGCCGAACCGTTCGTCCAAGCCCTATTCGCCGAGCGGGAGCGCCCATGATTCGTTTCGAACAGGTCGGTAAACGCTATCCGAACGGACACGTCGGCTTGCATGAGCTGAGCTTTCGAGTACGTCGTGGCGAATTTCTGTTTGTGACCGGCCATTCCGGCGCGGGCAAGAGCACCTTGCTGCGCCTGCTCCTGGCGATGGAACGTCCGACCACCGGCAAGCTGTTGCTGGCAGGTCAGGATCTGGGTCAGATCAGCACCGCGCAGATTCCGTTTTTGCGTCGTCAGATCGGCGTCGTGTTCCAGAACCACCAGCTGCTGTTTGATCGCACGGTGTTCAATAACGTCGCGCTGCCGCTGCAGATCCTCGGCCTGTCCAAGACCGAAGTGGTCAAACGCGTCGATTCGGCCCTTGAGCGCGTGGCGCTGTCCGACAAAGCAGAGCTGTACCCGGGCGACTTGTCCACCGGTCAGCAACAGCGCGTCGGCATTGCTCGCGCCATTGTTCACCGCCCGGCGCTGCTGCTGGCGGACGAGCCCACCGGTAACCTCGACCCGCGACTCGCCGCCGAAATCATGGGCGTGTTCGAAGACATCAACCGACTGGGCACCAGTGTGCTGATTGCGAGCCACGACCTGGCACTGATCGCGCGGATGCGCCACCGCATGCTGACGTTGCAGCGCGGCCGATTGATCGGCGACGGGGAGGCTGGCGTATGAGTGCCACCCGCAGTCCCAAGGTTTCCGAACGTGTAGCGCCCAAAGCCTCAGACCCGGCGCCGCAAAAGAAAAAGAAACGCGATGACGATGACGGCCCGAGTTTCGGCGAGTTGTTCAACGCCTGGATCGAGGCCCACCGTTCAAGCCTGCTGGACAGCCTGCGCCGTCTCGGCAAGCAGCCCATCGGTAGCTTCTTTACCTGTCTGGTCATGGCCATCGCGCTGAGCTTGCCGATGGGCCTGTCATTGCTGTTGAACAATGTCGAGCGCTTGGGCGGTTCGTGGCAGCGTGCGGCGCAGATATCTCTGTACCTCCAACTGGACGCATCGCCGAGTGAAGGCGAGGGTCTTGTCCGTCAGATCAAGGAAATGGGCGGCGTCGCTGATGCCGAGTACATCAGCCGCGATGAGGCACTGAACGAGTTCCAGAAACAGTCCGGTCTGGGCGAGGCGTTGAAGGAACTGCCTGAAAACCCGCTGCCCGGCGTTGTGCTGGTGACGCCACTGGAAGTTGACAAAGCCGCGCTGGAAGCATTACGTACGCGTCTGGCCGAGTTGCCCAAGGTGCAACAGGCCCAGCTTGACCTGGTCTGGGTTGAGCGTCTGGCCGCTATTCTCAAGTTGGGCGACCGATTTGTCTTCGGCCTGACCGTCTTGCTGGTCGCGGCGCTGCTGTTGGTCATCGGCAACACCATTCGTCTGCACATCGAGAACCGTCGTACGGAAATCGAGGTCATCAAGTTAGTAGGCGGTACAGACAGCTACGTGCGTCGGCCTTTCCTTTATATGGGGGCGTTGTACGGGCTGGGCGCCGGGGTGCTTTCCTGGGGTGTTCTGGCTTTTGGGCTAGACTGGCTGAACGATGCGGTGGTCAAACTGGCTGGGCTCTACGGCAGCGATTTTGCCCTTGCCGGAGTGCCGGTGTCCGACGGCGTGTCGCTCTTGCTTGGAGCGGTGTTGTTGGGGTATATCGGTGCGTGGATTGCAGTGGCACGCCATTTGAGAGAGCTGGCGCCTCGTTAGTGATGTGAGTGTTGGGTTGTCACGTGTTTTGAGTAAATTTTGTTTCACCTATTGACTTTTCAGCTGAGGGAACTTGTCTAGCGGTTCCCGGTCAATTTCGCAGTGCTGAACTGCACGAGTTATGTGTCGGAGGTTTTTTCGTATGACCAATTCTTTGCAACCTGCTTATGCCTTGGTTCCGGGTGCAAACCTGGAAGCCTATGTGCATACGGTAAACAGCATTCCACTGCTGACGCCTGAGCAGGAGCGTGAACTGGCCGAGAGTCTCTATTACGAGCAGGATTTAGGGGCGGCTCGGCAGATGGTGCTCGCCCACCTGCGATTTGTCGTGCATATCGCACGCAGTTATTCCGGTTATGGACTGGCTCAGGCTGACCTGATTCAGGAAGGTAACGTTGGCCTGATGAAGGCCGTCAAGCGCTTCAACCCCGAGATGGGCGTGCGTCTGGTGTCCTTTGCCGTGCACTGGATCAAGGCCGAGATTCACGAGTTCATCCTACGCAACTGGCGCATTGTAAAAGTCGCAACCACCAAGGCTCAGCGCAAACTGTTCTTCAATCTGCGCAGTCAGAAGAAGCGTCTGGCCTGGCTGAACAACGAAGAAGTGCATCGCGTGGCGGAAAGCCTCGGCGTTGAGCCCCGCGAAGTGCGCGAGATGGAAAGTCGTCTGACCGGCCACGACATGGCGTTCGACCCGGCGGCAGAAGCCGACGACGACAGCGCCTTCCAGTCGCCGGCCAACTACCTGGAAGACCATCGCTACGATCCGGCGCGTCAGCTGGAAGATTCCGACTGGACTGACAGCTCGACGGCCAACCTGCACGAAGCGTTGAACGTGCTCGACGACCGCAGCCGCGACATTCTGTACCAGCGCTGGCTGGCGGAAGAAAAGGCCACGCTGCACGACTTGGCCGAGAAGTACAACGTCTCTGCCGAGCGTATTCGTCAGCTCGAAAAGAGCGCGATGAACAAGCTGAAGCTGTCGATCGCTGCCTGATCGCTGCGCCGAAACGCAAAACGCCCCGAAGTGATCGGGGCGTTTTTGTTTCTGGGATGTATTGCGCCTGATGCGGAAACTACTAACAGCGTGAACGCGAATCTGACCCTGCCCATCCCGCAAGGTGGACGCGGTTTCTGAGTAGGACCGGCTTCAGCCGGGAAGAGGCCGGGTTGAGCACCATTAGGATTGCGGCGTGACGCGTAACTCTTTCCCGGCTAAAGCCAGTCCTACGAAAGCTATAAAGCCAGACTTGGGCTTACCACTTGCGACTGTGATTCAACCCCATCAAATACTCATCCCCACCCAACTGACGCATCTGCTGGCGGATCCAGCCTGCGCGGCGTGAGACGTAGCTGGTGGGGTGGCTGGCGCTCCACTCCCGCGGGTTGGGCAGGACGGCGGCCAGATAACTCGCCTGTTGCGTGGAAAGCTGGCTCGCATTCACATGAAAGTGATGCTGCGCAGCGGCCTGGGCGCCGAAGACACCGTCGTCCCACTCCACGCTGTTCAGGTACACCTCCAGAATGCGCTGCTTGGACCAGAACACCTCGATCAGCCCGGTAAACCAGGCCTCCAGGCCCTTGCGGAAGTAGCTGCGGCCCGACCACAGAAACAGGTTTTTCGACACCTGCTGGCTCAGCGTACTGGCCCCGCGCAGGGAGCCGCCGCGTTCGTTGTGAACCAGTGCCGCCTGAATGGCGTCGATATCGAAACCCCAGTGCTCGGCGAACTTCTGGTCCTCGCCAGCGATGACGGCGATTTTCAGGTCATCGGAGATGTTGTCCCATGACTCCCAGTCGCGCTGCAGGTCAATGGGCTGACCGTCGAACCAGGATTCGATCTTGCGTTCGACCATCAACGCAGTGAACGGAGGAGGGACCCAACGGAAAATCAGCACCAGCACGACACTTGCCGCTGCGAACCAGAGCAGGCCTTTGGCGACACGACGGAGAAGTAATTGCAGCATAGAGATAGCTTGGCCGAACCGGTTGAGCGGGCCATTATACAGACGACGCGTCATTGAACTTGCCTGGAGTTGTACATGTTACGAACCTTTCTGATGCTGGCCTCCTTCTTCGGATTCACCGGCGTCGCCCTTGGCGCGTTCGCCGCCCATGGCCTGAAAAACCGCCTGACACCCGAGTACCTCGCGGTTTTCCACACTGGCGTGCTCTACCAACTGATTCATGCCCTGGCAATTTTCGGCGTGGCGCTGCTGGCGATGCAGATCCAGGGCCGGCTCGTCACCTACGCAGGCATCTCCTTCACACTGGGCATCATCCTGTTTTCCGGCAGCCTCTACCTGATGACGCTGACCGGCGCGACCAAGCTGGGCATCATCACCCCCTTCGGCGGCCTGTTTTTCCTGATCGGCTGGGCGATTCTCGGTTGGACAGCCTGGCGCCTGGGCCTCGACACGCTCTGATCCCGAATGCGTGCGCTCATGTCGAGCGCGCAGCAACCCTCGGCCACGCCTGAGACGAATGGCGTGGCTTAGCCTTGGTCATACCGCCCGATCGGGCTAGAATGCTCGCCCCCTAAAATGATGGCTGCCCCCTCGCATGCGCATTCAGTTGAACGGTGAATCCTTTGAGCTGCCCGACGGCGAGACCGTTTCGGCATTGCTGACACGTCTGGATCTGACCGGGCGCCGAGTCGCCGTCGAGCTCAATCTGGACATCGTCCCGCGCAGCCAGCATGCCGCCACGACGCTGTCCGAGGGCGATCAGGTCGAAGTGGTACACGCCATCGGTGGCGGCTAGCCTTCGACGTGCTGTCGGCCTGATCCGCAAGCACTGCAAGAACCTCAACCGTAAAGAGGATTTCAGATGAGCAACGTTCGCAGCGACAAGCCGTTTACCGTGGCCGGTCGTACTTTTCAGTCGCGCCTGCTGGTCGGCACTGGCAAGTACACGGACATGGAACAGACCCGACTGGCCATCGAAGCCTCGGGCGCCGAGATCGTGACCGTTGCCGTGCGCCGGACCAACCTGGGGCAGAACCCGGGCGAACCGAACCTGCTCGACGTGCTGCCGCCGGATCGCTACACCATCCTGCCGAACACCGCCGGTTGCTACGACGCCATTGAGGCCGTGCGCACTTGCCGCCTGGCCCGCGAGCTGCTCGATGGCCACAATCTGGTCAAGCTGGAAGTCCTCGCTGACCAGAAAACCCTGTTCCCTAATGTCATCGAAACCCTCAAGGCAGCCGAAACGCTGGTGAAGGACGGCTTCGACGTCATGGTCTACACCAGCGATGACCCGATCATTGCCCGCCAGCTCGCCGAAATCGGTTGCTGCGCGGTGATGCCCCTCGCGGGCCTGATCGGTACTGGTCTGGGGATCTGCAACCCGTACAACCTGCAGATCATTCTCGAAGAATCGAAAGTCCCGGTGCTGGTAGATGCGGGTGTCGGCACTGCTTCCGACGCTACTATTGCCATGGAGCTGGGTTGCGAAGCGGTGCTGATGAACTCGGCCATCGCTCACGCGCAGCAACCGGTGCTGATGGCCGAAGCCATGAAACACGCGATTCTGGCGGGACGCATGGCTTACCTGGCCGGTCGTATGCCCAAGAAACTCTATGCCAGCGCGTCCTCGCCGCTGGATGGTCTGATCAAGTAAGAGCCTGTTGATGATTGATTCGCAAACGCCCGACCCACTTCCGGACGATGAAGTGATGAATGACGAAAATGCCAAAGCGCCAGGCGATGACGGCCATCACCGCCGCATCAAGAGCTTCGTGATGCGCGCCGGTCGCATGACCGAAGGTCAGCAACGTGGCCTGGATCAGGGTAAGGAGTTGTTCGTGCTGCCGCTGGCGGACGCCCCCGTTGATTTCGACGAAGTGTTTGGTCGTTCGGCCCCGCGCACTCTCGAAATCGGTTTCGGCATGGGGCACTCGCTGCTGGAAATGGCCGCCGCCGCGCCAGAGCAGGATTTCATCGGCGTGGAAGTGCACCGTCCGGGGGTTGGCGCTTTACTCAACGGCGTGCTGACCCAAGGTCTCACCAACCTGCGCGTTTACGATTGCGATGCGATCGAAGTGCTCAACCGTTGTGTGGCCGACAACAGCCTGGACCGGCTGATGCTGTTCTTCCCGGACCCGTGGCACAAGTCGCGCCATCACAAGCGCCGTATCGTTCAAGCCGAATTTGCCGAACTGGTGCGCACTAAGTTGAAGCCGGGCGGCGTGCTGCACATGGCGACCGACTGGGAACCGTATGCCGAATACATGCTGGAAGTCATGAATGTGGCCCCGGGTTACCGCAACCTGGCCGAGGACGGCAAATGCGTTGCGCGCCCTGCGGAACGTCCGATCACTAAGTTCGAGCGCCGTGGCGAACGCCTCGGTCACGGGGTCTGGGATCTGAAGTTCGAGAAGCTGGCCTGATCACTTCTTGACCAGGAGCGGCCCAATAGCGGCCGCTTTTGAGTTTCTACAGCACATTTCAGCCGATAATTGCCTTGTACGACGAACCCTTCGATTTCTTCCTAAGAAGGCTACAGGGTCTTCGGAATCGTCCGACATCCATTTTCAGTTCTGATCTTCATAGTCCTCGCCGTTGCATATATCCATATCGATGACGAGGAATAAAGATGAACAAGTTTTGGCAAATGGCTGCGATCGCCACGCTGATTGCGACCACCAGCGGCTGTGTCAGCTACAACGTCAGCCAGCCAAGCGCTTCGCTGTCCGGCGACGTGAAGACTGATCTGAAGGCTGACGTCAAAGTCGGTGAAGCCATCAGCGGCGAGTCATCCACCAATGTTCTGTTCGGCTGGTTGAACATCGGCGGCGACACGCAGTTTGCGGACGGCGTGACCTACGGCGGCGCGAGCGGCGGTGGCATGGGCCTTCCTCTGCCGGACCCGATCTCCTCCACCAAAGCAGCCGCAGCGTTCAAGGCGGTCAAATCGTCCGGTTCCGACCTGATCGTCGCGCCGCGTTATGAAGTCACCGTCAACGATTACTTCATCTTCAAGCAAGTGAACGTAAAAGTGACCGGCAACAAAGGCAGCATCCAGAGCATTCGCTGATGGATTGATCGCACTCGGCAACAGCGGAGTGTGATTTCTTGAGCGCCCTTCCCGCCATCGCGGGCAAGGGCGCTTTTGCATTCCGGTCGGTTATTTCCGATCCGCCACCACCCCGATCAACACCAGCACCACCGCCAACACCGGCGCCAGGCTGTAGTTGTTGAACTGGCTCAGGCCGCGCACGACCCACGGCGTGGCATAAATCAGCGCAGCGCCGCTGCCAACAGTGCAGAGCAGCGCCATGATCGGAATGCGCAACGCGCCGGCAAAGCTGCCGAGGCGGCCTTCGATCCAGCCCTTGATGTCGGTCCCGAACAGAATCAGCAGGCAGCCCACCAACGCCAAGGCGATTTCCGACAAATTGCTGCGACTCCAGCGCGAGACGGTGGCCAGCAAGTCGAGTACGAATTCCATTCAGTGTCCTTAATGTTGAGCCTTACAGAAGAAAGTGCTGCAGCAAGTCGTTGAGGAATAACTGGCCGCGAGCGGTCGCCACCAGCCGTGACGGATCGGTCTCCAGCAAGCCGCGTTGTTCGGCCTCAAGACGGGCGCTGGCCAGCGAATCGACGCTTAGACCGGTGCGGTGCTGAAATAATGCAGCGTCCACGCCCTTTGTCAGGCGCAGGGCGTTCATCAGGAATTCAAAGGGCATCTCATCCAGTGGCAGCAGCTTTTCGCCAGCCTGATAAGCCTTGGCCGGGTTGAGGTAATCCTTGGGCAATCGGGTTTTCCAGGTGCGGATGATGCGCCCGTCCGGATGGCTGAGCTTGCCATGGGCGCCCGCGCCGATCCCGAGAAAGTCCCCGAAGCTCCAGTAATTCAGGTTATGCCGTGCTTCGCGTCCCGGCTGGGCGTAGGCCGACACTTCGTATTGGCCGTAGCCGTTTTCCCGAAGCAGCGTCTGACCGGCCTCTTGAATATCCCAAAGGATGTCATCTTCCGGCAGCGTGGGCGGCTGATTCCAGAACACCGTGTTCGGCTCAAGGGTCAGCTGATACCAGGACAGGTGGGTCGGGGCGAGGGCGATCGCCTGACGCAGGTCGCCGAGGGCGTCTTCCTGGGACTGGTCCGGGAGACCGTGCATAAGGTCCAGGTTGAAATTATCAAAACCCGCCCGACGCGCCATGTCGGCAGCCCGCACGGCCTCATCGCCGTTATGGATACGCCCCAGCGCTTTGAGCTTGGCCTCCTGAAAACTCTGGATGCCGATGGACAGACGATTGATGCCTAGACCGCGATAGGCGCTGAATTTCACCTGCTCGAAGGTGCCGGGGTTGGCTTCCAGCGTGATCTCGATGTCTGGGGCGAAGCGAATGCGTTGTTCAACGCCGCTCAGCAGGCGGCCCAGCGCATCGGCGCTGAACAGGCTGGGCGTGCCGCCACCGAAAAAGATCGTGCTCAGCTCGCGGCCGTAGACGTGGGGCAGGTCCTGGTCGAGATCGGCCAGCAGCGCGTCGACGTATTCCTGCTCCGGCAACACCGGGCTCGCCGTGTGGGAGTTGAAATCGCAGTACGGGCATTTGCGTACGCACCATGGGATATGGATGTACAGCGACAGCGGCGGCAGCTCGGCAAGGGGCGCCCGCGACGGCTCTGTCGTGAAGCCGGCCGCGCCGAGAATCAGCGGCCGGGTGGTGGAATCCTGAGTCATTGCTGATCAGGGCTCAGCCCCAGACGCTGACGCAGGATGGCCATGGCGCGGGCGCGGTGGCTGATCTGGTTCTTGTCGGCCGGGGTGAGTTCGGCGCTCGAGCAGTTGCGCTCCGGCACCCAGAACAATGGGTCATAACCAAAGCCATGCTCACCGCTGGCGGCGGTGAGGATGCGGCCGTGCCACAGGCCTTCGCAGAGGATCGGCAGCGGGTCGTCGGCGTGGCGCACCAGGGCCAGAACGCAGACGAACTGGGCGCCGCGTTGTTCGGCAGGGACGTCGTTGAGGGCGTCCAGCAATTTGGCGTTGTTCGCCGCATCGCCCTTTCCGTCAGCGTAACGCGCGGAATAGATGCCCGGCGCACCGCCCAGATAATCCACCGCCAGCCCCGAATCATCGGCCAGCGCCGGCAGTCCGGAAATACGTGCGGCATTGCGCGCCTTGAGGATGGCGTTCTCGACGAACGACAGCCCGGTTTCGTCGGGCTCCACGGTGCTGAACTCGCCGATCGATCGCAGCTGAATGCTGGCGCCGAGCATGGCCTGAAGTTCTTTGAGTTTGCCGGCATTATGGCTGGCCAGTACAAGCTGGGTGAGATTCATGATGAGTCCGTGAAAATCGGCTGCGTGAAAATCTGCTGATTGAAGCTGAGCCAGTGTGTGGCCGTTGCCCGCTTTTACCTGAGTGCTGGCGCTGGCCGACAGGGCTTTAACGCCCTGCGGCGCAGGTCACACGGCAATCTGATGGTCCTGCAAGCCTGGGCTGCTGACGCGGTAGATGCCGATTTCACCCAACAGATTAGGCCAACGCTTGCTGGCCCAGCCGTGCCGATGCTGTTGATCGACCGCGAGCCGATCAATGACCTTCGCCGAGCGACCCCGGCACAGCTCTTCGAAATCTTCGAAGGTGCAGAAGTGGATGTTCGGGGTGTTGTACCACGTGTACGGCAGGAATTCGGAAACCGGCATCCGCCCTTTGCTCGCCAGGTACCAGCGGCAGCGCCAGTGCCCGAAGTTGGGAAAGGTGATGATGCACTGGCGGCCGACGCGCAGCATTTCGTCGAGGATGCGATCCGGGTAGTGCACGGCCTGAAGCGCCTGGGTCATGACCACCACATCGAAACTGTTGCTGGCGAAGTTGCCCAGCCCCTTGTCCAGATCCTGTTCGATGACATTGACGCCTCGCGCCACGCAACGCGCGATGTTGTCGGCGTCGTTTTCCAGGCCATAGCCCGTCACTTGCTTGTGCTCCTGCAGCCAGGCGAGCAATTCGCCGTCGCCGCAGCCGAGGTCGAGCACACGGCTGCCTGCCGGTATCCAGTCTTGGATGATTTCCAGGTCGGCTCTCATGGTGTCCTCAGAGTGCAATTCGGTTCATGTAGCTGGAGAAGGCCTGCAAGTAGCGCGGGATCGGGATCAGGAAGGCGTCGTGTCCCTGGGGCGCATCGATCTCCAGATAACAGACATCCTTTTTCGCCGCCATCAGCGCGTCGACCAGTTCCCTCGAGCGGGCCGGGGAGAAGCGCCAGTCGGTGGTGAACGACATCACGCAGAACCTGGCGCTGGCATTGGCGAAAGTGGCGGCGAGGTTGTCGTTGAAGTTGGCGGCCGGATCAAAGTAGTCCAGCGCCTTGGTCATCAGCAGATAGGTGTTAGCGTCGAAGCGCCCGGAAAACTCCTCGCCCTGGTACCGCAGGTAGCTTTCGACCTGGAATTCCACGCTGTGGAAGTCGTAGTTGAGGTTTTCGTTCTTCAGGCCCCGGCCGAATTTCTCACCCATCGAATCATCGGACAGGTACGTGATGTGCCCGACCATGCGCGCCAGCATCAGGCCGCGTTTGGGGATCACGCCGTGCTCCTGAAACGAGCCGCCGTGGAATTCCGGGTCCGTCAGGATCGCCTGCCGCGCGACTTCGTTGAACGCGATGTTCTGCGCCGACAGCTTGGGCGCGGAAGCAATCGCCAGGCAATGACGCACGCGCTCGGGGTAGGTGATCGTCCATTGCAGCGCCTGCATGCCGCCCAGACTGCCGCCGACGATGGCCGCCCATTGATCGACGCCCAGCCGGTCGGCCAGACGCGCCTGGCTGTGCACCCAGTCTTCGACCGTCAACACCGGGAAGTCGGCACCAAAAGGTCTGCCGGTTTCCGGGTTGAGGCTGCTGGGGCCGGTGGAGCCGTTGCAGCCGCCGAGGTTGTTCAGGCTGACGACGAAGAACTTATCGGTGTCGATCGGCTTGCCGGGCCCGATGCAGCTGTCCCACCAGCCCGGCTTGCGATCTTCGGCGCTGTGATAGCCCGCCGCGTGGTGATGACCCGAAAGCGCGTGGCAAATCAGCACCGCGTTGCTCTTGGCGGCGTTGAGCTGACCGTAGGTTTCGTAGATGAGATCGTAGGCTGGCAACGAACGCCCGCAGGCCAAGGCCAGCGGCTCATTGAAATGCGCCGTTTGCGGCGTGACTAGACCGACAGAATCTTTGGGAAAGACCGTGGACATCGACCTGCTCTCGCTGAAATGAGGCGTAAGTCTAAAGATCGCGCCGGGGTGCGGCAACAAACTAAATGGCTGAATGCGCGGAGGGTGACGCTTTGGATTTTTGCCCGCGCGACATTCATTAGGCGAGGAAAAGGGCGACGGCTGCTGGTGCCGTCGCCCCAAGATCAAAAGCTTCCCGGCTGAAGCCGGTCCTACGGTCAGAGTTACCGCATTCTCATTGGCTGCATGCGGCGGCTGTCAGATCAAACGCCACAGCTCTTGCGGCATGCCGGCATAGGCCGCCAGCGCAGGCATGACGTAGGACTGCAGCACCTGAATCGCGATAAAGGCGAAGATCGGCGAGATGTCCATGCCGCCCAGGTTGGGGATGATGCGGCGGAACGGCGCCAGAATCGGCTCGCTGATCTGATAGGCCAGCTCGGCCGCCGGGTTGTGGCTGCCCGGAGCAATCCACGACACGATGACCATGATGATCATCGCCACCCAGAAGATCTTCAGCAGCAGCGACGTGATGCCGATGATCGACCACATCAACAGGTGCGGGATATCGCCGATGGTGCCGTAGGTCATCATCAACACGAAGGCCATCAACAGCGCCTGAATGACGATCGCCAGCAGCAGCGAGGACGTGTCGAGCCCGAAAACGCTCGGCACGATGCGCCGGATAGGCTTGAGCAACGGCTGGGTCGCACGAACAGCGAACTGGCACAGCGGGTTATAGAAGTTGGCTTTGACCAGCTGCAGCACGAAGCGCAGCAGAACGATGGTCAGGTACAGGCTGATGAGCGTCTGGATGACGAAAATCGTGGCGCCGGTGAGTGCATTCATGTGTTGCTCCTTATTTGCCCAGCTGTTCGGCGAGTTCGGCGGAGCGATGTGCGGCAGCGCCCAGCGCCTTCTCCACAATGGCTTCGAAGCCATCGGCCTGGAACGATTTGATGGCCGCTTCGGTGGTGCCCGCAGGCGATGTCACTCGGCGACGCAGCTCTGCCGCATCGACGTCGCTGCCGGTGGCCATCAGTGCGGCGCCCAGCGCGGTTTGCAGGGTGAGCTTGCTGGCAACGTCAGCCGGCAGCCCGAGCGTGACGCCTGCGGCGGTCATCGCCTCGATCAGCAGGAAGAAATACGCCGGGCCGCTGCCTGATACCGCAGTCACCGCGTCGATCTGTGCTTCTTCATCGACCCACAGGGCAATCCCGACCGCCGACAGCAACGTCTCGGCCTGCTCGCGCTGTGCCTGAGTGACATCGGCGGTGGCGTACAGGCCGCTGACACCCTGGCGCAGCAGTGCGGGCGTGTTCGGCATGCAGCGCACGAGGGGTTGCTCGCCCAGCCAGGCTCGCATGCTGGCGCAGGTAATCCCGGCGGCGATCGACACGATCAGTTGATGAGGCTTGAGCGCCGGTTTCAGCGCTTCGCACACGGACTTCATCATTTGCGGCTTGACCGCCAGCAGCACTACATCGGCGCCTTCGATGGCTTCGGCGTTGTCGGCGACCACCTTGATGCCGTGTTCTTTTGCCACGCGCTCGCGGGTTTCTGCGCCAGGATCGCTGGCACGAATCAGCTCAGCGTCGACGCCCTGGGCGCGCATGCCGCCAATCAGGCTGGCGGCCATGTTGCCGGCGCCGATGAACGCGATACGGGTTTTGCTCATGAACGGTTTCCTGTGGGGCAAAGGTTAAGGCTGCCCATAATCGCGGGCGCCGAAGAGGGCAGTGCCGATCCGCACCCAGGTCGCACCTTGTGCGATGGCGGCTTCGAGGTCGTGGCTCATGCCCATGGAAAGCGTGTCCAGCGGCAGGCCAAGTTGTGCCTGCAGCGTGCTGACGGCGGCGAACGAAGCGTTCTGTTCGTCGCGGTCGTCGGTAGGTTCGGGAATGGCCATGAGGCCGCGCAGTTTCAGATTCGGCAGCGCGCTGATGGCCTGGGCCAGTGCGGGCAGGTCTTCAGGGCTGCAGCCTGACTTGCTGGCCTCGCCGCTGACGTTGACCTGAATGCAGATGTTCAGCGGCGGCAGTGCTGGCGGCCGCTGCTCGGATAGCCGTTGTGCGATTTTCAGACGGTCCACGGAATGCACCCAGGCAAAATTCTCGGCGATGGCGCGAGTCTTGTTGGACTGGATGGGGCCGATGAAATGCCAGATCAAGGGCAGGTCGGTCAATTCGGCCTGCTTGCCGAGGGCTTCCTGAAGGTAGTTCTCGCCGAAATCGCGGAGGCCGGCGTCGTAGGCTTCCCGCAGGTCGCTCGCCGGTTTGGTCTTGCTCACCGCCAACAGGCCGACAGAGCCCGGGTCGCGCTGCACCGCTTGCGCCGCGCTACGAATTCGCTCGGCGAGCGTTGAAATGTTCTCTGCTATCGTGGACATTGATTTGCGCCAGCAGGGCTAAAGTCTGCGGCATTCTATGTGATGAGGAGCTGTATGGATATTACCGAGCTGCTGGCCTTCAGTGCCAAGCAAGGCGCGTCGGACTTGCATCTCTCTGCCGGCCTGCCACCGATGATTCGCGTCGATGGCGATGTGCGGCGGATCAACCTGCCCGCATTGGACCAGAAAGAGGTCCAGGCGCTGATCTACGACATCATGAACGACAGGCAGCGCAAGGACTTCGAGGAGGATCTGGAGACAGACTTTTCCTTCGAAGTGCCGGGCGTGGCGCGCTTCCGGGTCAACGCGTTCAACCAGAATCGCGGCGCTGGCGCGGTGTTCCGGACCATTCCGTCGAAGGTCCTGAGCATGGAAGAGCTGGGCATGGGCGAAGTGTTTCGCAAG
Organism: Pseudomonas sp. W5-36; assembly: GCF_046540455.1. NCBI lineage: Bacteria > Pseudomonadati > Pseudomonadota > Gammaproteobacteria > Pseudomonadales > Pseudomonadaceae > Pseudomonas > Pseudomonas sp. W5-36. The sequence goes on from NZ_JAXCIQ010000021.1 coordinate 58,786, forward strand.
ATTACCGACGTGCCCCGCGGCCTGGTGCTGGTGACCGGTCCGACCGGCTCGGGCAAGTCGACCACCCTTGCGGCGATGGTCGATTACCTGAACAGCAACAAACATCACCACATCCTCACCATCGAAGACCCGATCGAGTTCGTTCACGAGTCCAAGAAAAGCCTGATCAACCAGCGCGAGGTCCATCGCGACACCCACGGTTTCGCCGAAGCGCTGCGTTCGGCCCTGCGTGAAGACCCTGACGTGATTCTGGTGGGCGAGCTGCGCGACCTGGAGACCATTCGCCTGGCGCTGACGGCAGCCGAAACCGGCCACCTGGTGTTCGGCACGCTGCACACCACGTCCGCCGCCAAGAGCATCGACCGTATCGTCGATGTGTTTCCGGCGCAGGAGAAGTCGATGATCCGCTCGATGCTCTCCGAGTCGCTCCACGCCATCGTGTCTCAGGCGCTGTTGAAGAAGGTCGGCGGAGGCCGTGTCGCGGCCCACGAGATCATGATCGGCACGTCGGCGATCCGTAACCTGATCCGCGAGGACAAGGTGGCGCAGATGTATTCGTCGATTCAGACCGGGGGGTCGCTGGGGATGCAGACGCTGGATATGTGCCTGAAGGACTTGATCAGCAAGGGGCTGATCACGCGGGAGAGTGCGCGGGAGAAGGCGAAGACGCCGGACAATTTTTGATCGGGAGGGCAAACGACGGTGGGGAGCGAATGACTCCGCTCCCCACCGTGTTGTTTGTCAGGCGGCGTGTGCGATCAACGCTGGGCGATGCGCACAGTGCCTTTCTGACTCGGCGGCTGCTTTGGCAGCACACGCTTGGCGACGACGTAATGGCTGTCCCAATACGGCTTCTTCAGCGTATCGATCGTCACGGATTTGCCACGGCGTGGCGCGTGAACGAACCGGTCGTTGCCGAGGTAGATCGCCACGTGATTCACCTTGCGGCTCTTGATGTTGAAAAACAGCAAGTCGCCCGGCTTCAAGTCCTTGCGGTCAACCTTCTGCCCGTGGCCTTCGGCCATGGCGTTGGAGGTGCGCGGCAAATCGACTTCGCTCACGTCGTTGAAGGCATATTTCACCAGTCCGCTGCAGTCGAACCCTTTTGTCGGGCTGGTGCCGCCCCAACGATAAGGTGTACCGATGGCGTTAACGGCCCGGTTGACCACGGTGCTGCTCTGTTTGGTACCCATCTGCGCCGTGTTGGCCAAGGCGACAGTGTTCTGCGAAATCTTGCGAGTGCTGCGGGATGGTTTCCCCTTAACAGCTTTGGCTCGCTTGCCGGAGGACTCGAGTGGAGTAGCCGTCTGTTCCAATGCAGCCATTGCAGCGCGTTGAGCGGCAATGTTGCGTGAAACGGATTCCGGCGACTCGGACCTGGCGGTGAAACCGGTGAAGCTCGGTGGAAGGGTTTGCTCACGATTGGTGGCGTGGGCGGCCAGTGGCATAAATAGACAAATAGTCAGCCATGTCTTGAAAAATGGACGCATTAGGCAGGGCTCATGTTGGTCAGCGCGCAACTTTATAACAGCTTTTGGCGAAATTCTGAGCCCCCTTGTCGAACAATTTACTGCCCTTGGAGTCAGTTTTGGCGGCAAAATCGTCATCTTGCTGTGCTGATCACCTTGCAGAACAAGGGTTTGCACGATTGAAAAGAGGTTCAAGCCATACGTCGGACGGCGTCACGAAAGTCACAAAACTTACGCATATTTTTTTCTATTGCAGAAGGCGAGGTCAACAATGAACACCTATCAAGCGGACGTTCAACGTCCTGATACCCACAGTAAGGTCATGGGCTATTTGCTCTGGATTGTGGGATTCACCGGCGCTCACCGTTTTTATTACGGCAAGCCGGTGACCGGTACGCTCTGGTTTTTCACGCTCGGTCTGTTTGGCATTGGCTGGCTGATCGACCTGTTCCTGATTCCGGCGATGGATCGGGAAGCAGACCTGCGATTCAACGCGGGGTCGACCGATTACAGCCTCGCCTGGATTTTGCTGACCTTTCTGGGCGTGTTCGGTGTGCACCGGATGTATCAGGGCAAATGGATCACCGGGATCATTTACCTGTTCACGGGAGGTTTGGCGCTGCTGGGCGTACTGTACGACTTCTGGACGCTGAATGACCAGATCTCGGTGAAGAACGCTCGTAGATAGCAGGAGCGCTGCGAAATACGGCTCACTCCTGCAGGGTCATACTGGTGACGCCGGAATTGTGGGAGTGAGCTTGCTCACGAAGGGGCCGGTGCATTCAGCCACTTTCTCTGGGGCTGAAAGTAAGCCATCGCGAGCAAGCTTGCTCTCACATAAACAGTGCCTGCCGCGCAACTGCGCGGACGCTGGACAATGCGGGTGAATCTCACCCGTTATAGCTGACCCGCCCATCCACAAACGTGTACTTCACCGCACTCGGCAGGCAATGGCCGAGGAACGGGCAGTTCTCGCCTTTCGACAGCCAGTTCTCGCCCGCCACCGTCGACGCGGCGGGGTCGAACAGCACCAGATCCGCAGGCGAGCCGGCGATCAGCGTTCCGGCGGGCAGGCGCAGTGCAGCGGCAGGGCCTGAGCTGAGGCGGGCCAGCAGCGTCTGCAGGTCCAGCAGACCGTCTTCAACCAGCGTCATCGCCAGTGGGAGCAACAACTCCACGCTGCTGATGCCCGGCTCGGTCGCGCCGAACGGAGCCAGTTTCGCATCACGCTCATGGGGCTGGTGATGACTGGAGATCGCCTGCACCACGCCCGACTTCACTGCTTCACGCAATGCGTCGCGGTCGGCACGTGTGCGCAGCGGCGGCTGCACGTGGTACAGGCTCGAGAAGCCGGTCAGTGCCTCATCGGTCAGGATCAACTGATACAGCGCCACGTCCGCCGTCACCGGCAGGCCTCGCGCCTGGGCCTGGGCAATCAACGCCACACCGCGCGCACTGGTCAGCTGCGTGAAATGCGCACGCACACCGCTTTGCTCGACCAGCAACAGGTCCCGCGCCAAGGCCACCGTTTCAGCCGTTTCCGGAATGCCCGGCAGGCCAAGAAACGCCGCCGTCGGGCCGTCGTGGGCCAGACCGCCTTCAGCGAGATCGTGGTCTTGGGAGTTGAAAATCACCGTCAGATCGAACGTCGCCGCGTATTCGAGGGCACGGCAGAGCGTGCGATTGCTGCGGAAATTGACCATGCCGTTGGTGAACGCGACGCAGCCCGCGTCGCGCAGGGCGATCAGCTCGGCCAGTTGCTCGCCTTCCAGGCCCTTGCTCAACGCACCAATGGGGAAGACCTTGCTGTGGCCGGCTTCGCGCGCGCGGTCCAGAATCAGTTCGGCGACCGCGGAGGTGTCGAGCACCGGTTTGGTACGCGGCGGGCAGCACAGGCTGGTGACGCCGCCGGCCGCCGCTGCGCGGGTTTCGCTGGCGATGTTGCCTTTGCGGCTGTAACCCGGCTCGCGCAACGACACGTTCAGGTCAACCAGCCCGGGGGCGGCGATCAGGCCGGCGGCGTCGATGGTTTCCGTAGGGCTGAAGCCGGCAGGAGCCGCGCCGAGGGCGAGAACTTTGCCCGCTTCAAGATGGATGTCGGTGACTTGATCCAGACCGCTGACAGGGTCGATGACGCGAGCGCCGAGGATGCTGAACTTCACTGGGCGATCTCCTGCTCGAACTGACGTTGTGCGGTTTGGCCACTCATGGCCATGGACAGAACGGCCATGCGCACCGCAATGCCGTAAGTCACCTGATTGAGAATGACCGAATGCGCGCCGTCGGCCACCGCTGATTCGATTTCCACGCCACGGTTGATCGGGCCGGGGTGCATCACGATGGCATCGGGCTTGGCGCCGGCCAGACGCGCAGTGGTCAGACCGAACAGTCGGTAGAACTCACCCTCGCTCGGCAGCAGACCGCCCGACATGCGCTCACGCTGCAGGCGCAGCATGATCACCACGTCGACGTCCTTCAGGCCTTCGGTCAGGTCGGTGTAGACCTTCACGCCGTATTGCTCGACGCCCACCGGCAGCAGGGTTTTCGGCGCGACCACGCGGATGTCCGGGCAGCCCAGCGCTTTGAGCGCGATCATGTTCGAGCGCGCGACACGGGAATGCAGGATATCGCCGACGATCGCCACCGAGAGGTTCTCGAAATTGCCCTTGTGGCGGCGGATGGTCAGCATGTCCAGCATGCCTTGGGTCGGGTGCGCATGACGGCCGTCGCCGCCATTGATGATCGCGACCTGCGGGCTGACATGCTCAGCGATGAAGTGCGCCGCGCCGGAGTCACCGTGGCGCACGACGAACATGTCGGCGGCCATGGCCTCCAGATTGCGCAGCGTATCGAACAGCGTCTCGCCCTTGCTGGTGGAGGAGGTCGACACATTCAACGTGATGACGTCCGCCGACAACCTTTGCGCCGCCAGCTCGAACGTGGTGCGGGTGCGGGTCGAGTTTTCGAAGAACACGTTGCACACGGTCTTGCCGCGCAGCAACGGGACCTTCTTCACCGCCCGGGCGCCGACTTCGAGGAAAGAGTCGGCGGTGTCGAGGATTTCGGTGAGCAGTTCGCGGGGCAAACCGTCGAGGGAGAGAAAATGTTGCAGCTGGCCCTGATGGTTCAGTTGCAGCGGGCGCTTGGCGTCGAGAGGCGTCATCGCAAAGGACTCTTAGAGGGCGGCGGAATCGGTGGAAAGGTCTTGCAGTTCAAGCGTCAGCGGCGTTGGCCCGGACAGCTTCACCCGCTCATTGGGCGCGAGTGACAGGGTCGCGCCCGTCACATTCGGCCGAATCGGCAGGTCGGTGGCGTCCAGATCCAGCAGCGACACCAGGGTCACGCTGGCCGGGCGGCCGTAATCGAACAGTTCGTTGAGCGCCGCACGAATGGTGCGCCCGCTCATCAGCACGTCATCGATCAGCACCAGGTGCTGGCCTTCGATTTCGAACGGCAGCTCCGAAGGGCGCACCTGCGGGTGCAGGCCGTTCTGGCTGAAGTCGTCCCGATAAAAGGAGACGTCCAGCGTGCCCAGCGGCGACTGAATGTTAAGGGCTTCGAGGAGCGCCTGCGCGACCCACACGCCACCGGTGCGAATGCCAATGAAACGAGGCTCTTTTATGCCGCGTTTGTTCAGGTGCGCGTCGAGATCAATGGCCATCTGGCTGATCAGTTCGGCGGGATTTGGCAGGCTCATGGTTGCTCCTTCAGGTGCCCCGGGGTGCGCTGCACGAACGTCCGGGGTAAATCGAATTCGGTTCAGCGTAGATGGATCAGGTTTCAAACAGCGCGGCGTTGGCTTCCAGCCAGCTTTGCAACAGCAGCGCTGCGGCGATGGCATCCACAGGATTATCCCGGTAGCTGCCGTGCTGGCAGCCGCGAGAGGCACGTTCGCCTTTGGCTTCGAACGTGGTCAGGCGCTCGTCGTGGGTGTAGACCGGCAAGTTGAAGCGGCCATTGAGCTTGCGCGAAAACTTCTCGGCGCGTGCGCTCATCTCGCTGGGCGTGCCGTCCATGTTCAGCGGCAGGCCGACGACGATGGCGTCCGGTTTCCACTCGCTGATCAGCGCCTGAACCTTGTCCCAGTCCGGCACGCCGTTCTGCGCTTTCAGTGTGCAGAGCTCGCGGGCCTGTCCGGTGATCACTTGCCCGACGGCCACGCCGATCTGCTTGGTGCCGTAGTCGAATCCCAGCAGCAGGCGCAGTCCGGCCATCAGGCGTGGCCCGCCTGGCTGGTCAGCAAGCTCAGGTTGACGCCCAGTTTGGCGGCGGCGGCGTTGAGCCGGTCTTCGCTTTCAACCTCGAACAGGATTGCCGGGTCGAACGCACAGTTCAGCCATGCATTGGCGGCAAACTCGGCGTCAAGCTGGCCGGCGTCCCAGCCGGCATAACCGAGAGTGATCAGATTCTGATCAGGACCGTAGCCGTCTGCGATAGAGAAGAGGATGTCTTGGGAGGTCGAGAGCGAAATACCGCCCAGGTCCACGGTCGCCTGGAACACCTGGCCGGAAGGGTGCAGGACAAAGCCGCGGTCGGTCTGCACCGGCCCGCCGAGGTGAATGGCTATGTCTTTGCACCGCGCAGGGGGCGGCAACTCGGGGCGCAGCTGTTCAAGGATGTCTGCCAGCGACAGGCTTTGCGGTCGGTTGATGATCAGGCCCATGGCGCCATTGGCGTTGTGCTCGACGATGTAGGTCAAGGTCTGAGCGAAGTTCTCATCGTGCATGTGGGGCATGGCGATCAGAAACTGATGTTTGAGGTACGACGGAGAGACGTTTTTCATGAGCCCTAGTGTGGCGTTGCGGGGCTGTTGTGACAACTAGGGGATGAGGCGTATGACGCAAAAACTGTAGGAGCGTGGCTTGTCCCGCGATCGGCGGGGAACCCGTCGCGATGTCAGTGATCGCGGGGTGTCTGACTCAATCAGCAATGGCAGGTGCTGCCGGTGCCCGGCAGATCGCGGGACAAGCCACGCTCCTACAGGGTTGCGGTGTTCAGCGGACCGCGTTTGCCTTCAATTACTCGACAGCTTGTCCCCGCGCGCGAATTTCCAGGTGCGGATGATTTCAAGCCGGTCGATGTCGGCCAGATCGCCACTGAACGGCGCAAAGGGTGCGGCCAGCCGGACGATCTTCTGCGCTGCCTGATCCAGCAGCGGCTGGCCTGATGATTCGAGAATCAGCACTTCGTACAACGAGCCGTCGCGATTGATCGACACCATCATCCGCAGGCTGCCGTAGATCTGCTTGCGGCGCGCCTCATCCGGGTAGTTCAAGTTGCCGATGCGCTCGATCTTCTTGCGCCAGTCCTCTTTGTACCAGGCGCCCTTGTCGCGCATGGTCGAGGCCGCGCTCAGGCGGTGGATCTTCGGACGCTTGGCGTAGGCCTGCTGCTCATCCGCCAGTTCGGCTTCAAGGCTGGCGATTTCGCTGTTCAGCTGCGTGCTGTCGATGGTTGGCGCGACTTTCTTCTGTTCTTCCGGCTTAACCTCATCGCGCTTGGCGACGGTCTTTTGCGTGGACTGGGCTTTCGTGGCGACAGCTGTCTTCGGCGCGTCCTGCTTGATCACCGGTTTGGCGGCAGGCGGTGGCGTGACCTTGTTGATCTGATTGTCTTGGTACGGGGCGATTTCGGTGGTCTTGGGCACCGCTTTCTTGTCGAGGGTGCCGCTGCCCTGCTGGTTTTCCTGGGCGAGGAAGTCAGCGTCCTTGGGCTTGGTGTCGCTTCTGAAGGGGGCGAGGGTAATCTCCAGCGTCTGGCTGATCTTTTCCGGTTTGACGTAGGTGAAACCGACGCCAAGGATGACGGCCAGATGCACCAGTGCGGCGATCATCAGGGTAAACCCGAGGCGATCGGCAGGGCGCACGCCAGTGCGGGTCAGGGACAGGGGGAGATCATCGTCGACCGCAGCGTTCATCCACGCTCCGGCAGCACATGTGCCAGCATTACTACTCACCTAGCGCAAAAATTCAGGCCGCGCATGATAACGCAATGTCAGGACTGGCTTGGCGTTTGATGTCACCGGGCCGATTAGTGGGAGGTGCGGTCCCTTGTAGGAGCGTGGCTTGTCCCGCGAACGGCGGGGCACCCGTCGCAAAACCGGCAAATGGGGTACACCCGATATGCCGTATTCGCCGATTTGCTGCCGGTTCCCGGCAGATCGCGGGACAAGCCACGCTCCTACAACGTCGCGGCTAGACCTTCTGCAGCTTCTTCTCGATCACATCCATCAACATGCCGCCGATGTCCGTCCCGAACGCGTTGTCGATCTCGCGGATGCAGGTCGGGCTGGTGACGTTGATTTCGGTCAGGTGCTCGCCAATCACATCCAGGCCTACAAACAGTAGGCCTTTTTCCCGCAGCGTCGGGCCGATCTCGGCGGCGATCCAGCGGTCGCGGTCACTCAGGGGACGGGCTTCGCCACGACCGCCAGCGGCCAGATTGCCTCGGGTTTCGCCGGCGGCGGGGATGCGCGCCAGGCAATAGGGCACAGGTTCGCCGTCGACCATCAGAATGCGCTTGTCGCCGTCTTTGATCGCCGGCAGATACGCCTGCGCCATGATCTGCTCATGGCCATGCTTGGTCAGGGTTTCCAGAATCACCGAGAGGTTCGGATCGCCAACGCGGTGGCGGAAGATCGACGCGCCGCCCATCCCGTCCAGCGGTTTGAGGATGACGTCGCCATGCTTGGCGGCGAACTCACGAATGATGTCCGCACGGCGGCTGACCAGCGTCGGCGGGGTGCATTGCGGGAATAGCGTGGCGAACAGCTTCTCGTTGCAGTCACGCAGGCTTTGCGGCTTGTTGACCACCAGCACGCCGGCGCGCTCGGCTTGTTCGAGCAGATAGGTGGAGTAGACGAACTCCATGTCGAACGGCGGATCCTTGCGCATCAGGATCACATCCAGGTCGTCCAGACCGCTGTCCACTTCAGCTTCCAGCTCGAACCAGTGGGCCGGGTCGGCGAAGACTTTGAGCGGTTTCATGCGGGCGCGGGCCTGGCCGGCGTCCTGATACAGGTCGTGCTGCTCCATATAGAACAATGACCAGCCGCGGGCTTGCGCTGCCAGGAGCATGGCCAGCGAGCTGTCCTTTTTATAGGAGATGCGCTCGATGGGGTCCATGACGATTCCCAGGCGAATGCTCATGGGTAATATCCTCTGATCGGTAAAGGCCACGACAGGCCGAAAATAGGCGTCAGGGTGGCGCCGCGCCGGCTTTGGGTCAAGGGGCAAGGCTTTATGGATTGACCGTGGAGAGTGTGCTAAAAAGGCTCGGCATCCGGTGTCGCGCCAGCCTTGCCTTGCCGCTTCCCGATGCCTCCGACCCAAAACCAGATGCCCGGCAGAAGGCAACCCATCTGATTCGCCGCGGCGATGGTAGAGCAGATATGGAACAGCATTCAGCCCCATTGAAAGTGATGGTCATCGACGACTCCCGAACGATTCGTCGCACCGCCGAGACCCTGCTGAAAAACGTCGGCTGTGAAGTGATCACCGCCATCGACGGCTTCGATGCATTGGCCAAGATTGCCGACAATCATCCCAGAATCATTTTCGTCGACATCATGATGCCCAGGCTCGACGGGTATCAGACGTGCGCGTTGATCAAGAACAATCGGGCGTTCAAATCCACGCCGGTGATCATGCTGTCCTCCAGGGACGGGCTGTTCGACAAGGCCAAGGGGCGCATCGTCGGTTCCGATCAGTTTTTGACCAAACCGTTCAGCAAGGAAGAACTGCTCAGTGCGATCAAGGCCCATGTGCCCGGGTTCGTTGCAGTCGAACAACAACTATCTTGATGCTGTCCCCCTCGTGCGGGACGGCTGTTTCTATGGGGAAGCACCATGGCTCGAATTCTGATCGTCGATGACTCGCCGACCGAAATGTACAAGCTGACCGGCATGCTGGAGAAGCACGGCCATCAGGTCCTCAAGGCCGAAAACGGTGCCGACGGCGTGGCCCTGGCCCGTCAGGAAAAGCCCGATGCCGTGCTGATGGACATCGTCATGCCGGGCCTGAACGGTTTTCAGGCGACCCGTCAGCTGACCAAAGACGCTGACACCAGCATGATCCCTGTGATCATGATCACCACCAAGGATCAGGAAACCGACAAGGTCTGGGGCAAACGCCAGGGCGCGCGGGATTACCTGACCAAGCCGGTGGACGAAGAAACCCTCATGAAAACCCTGAACGCGGTGCTCGCGGGCTGACCCCCGGCTGACGCTCATGGCCCAGTCACGAACCGCCTTCCAACTGCTGCTCGATATCGACCAGCGCTGCCGCTCCCTCGCTGCCGGCCTGCCGCTGCAGGAAACCCGACAGCAGGGTTGGGGCGGCATTGGCTTTCGCATGGGCGAGCGCCATTACGTGGCGCCCATGGGCGAGGTCGACGAAATCCTCCACGAGCCGCGCTGCGCGGTGTTGCCGGGCGCCAAGGCATGGGTCTGCGGCATTGCCAACCTGCGCGGCCGCTTGTTGCCGATCATGGATCTGTGCGCATTCTTCGGCCACGAGCTCTCGCCCTTGCGCAAACAGCGTCGCGTGCTGGTAATCGATTTTCAGGGGGTGTTTGTCGGCTTGCTCATTGACGAGGTGCTGGGCATGCAGCATTTCAGCGAGCGCAGTCTGATGCCGGAACCGGGGCACGACAGCGAAGCCCGCGTCGCGCCTTATATACAGGGGCGTTTCGTGCGCGAGCAGGTCTGGCAGGTGTTCAGCCCGAGAGCGCTGGTTCAGTCGCCGGATTTCATGGACGTAGCGGTTTGATACAGAACGGCAGCGTTGCGCCACTGTGCCGACGCCCCCTAAATCGAACATCAGGCGGAGCCCTGAGCAATGAGTAATACCGGCAATTCACTGGAAGGCGCGCGCAGTCGATCACAGATCGTCGTGCTGTTCATCTGCCTCATCGTTTTCATCATGCTGCTGTTCGTCAACTTCGCGTACCTCAGCACGCAGTCCAACTACGACAAACAATACATCGGCCACGCCGGCGAGCTGCGGGTGCTGTCCCAGCGCATCGCCAAAAACGCCACGGAAGCGGCGGCGGGCAAGGCGGCGGCGTTCAAGCTGCTGGCCGACGCGCGCAACGACTTCGACACGCGCTGGCAGTATTTGAAGAAAGGCGACAAGAACACCGGCCTGCCTGCTGCGCCCGCCGCTGTGAGCGATGAGCTGAAAGCGGTGCAGACCGACTGGGAAAACCTTCGTAAAAGCACCGACGTGATTCTTGCCCGCGAGCAGACCGTGCTCTCGCTGCATCAGGTGGCGGCGACCCTTGCCGAGACCATCCCGCAATTGCAGATCGAATCTGAAAAAGTGGTCGACATCCTCCTGCAAACCCGTGCGCCAGCCAGCCAGGTGGCGCTCGCGCAACGGCAGTCGCTGCTGGCCGAGCGGATACTGGGCGCAGTCAACACGGTGTTATCGGGCGACGAAACGGCAGTTCAGGCAGCGGATGCTTTCGGTCGCGATGCCAGCCAGTTCGGGCGCGTGCTCAACGGCATGCTCGAAGGCAACGCAACGTTGAAGATCGCCCAAGTCGAAGACCGCGATGCGCGGGCGCGGCTGGCCGAGATCGCCGAGCTCTTCCAGTTCGTCTCGGGGTCGGTGGACGAAATCCTCGAAACCTCGCCGGAGCTGTTGGAAGTCCGCGAAGCGGCGGGCAGCATCTTCAATCTCTCGCAGACGCTTCTCGACGAAGCCTCAGTGCTGGCCAACAGTTTCGAGCACATGGCCGGTGGCCGCGCGGTGTACAGCTATGCCGGCTACATGCTGGGCCTGCTGGCCCTGGCGTCGATCATCCTGATTGGCCTGGTGATGGTGCGCGAAACCAATCGGCAGCTGCGCGAAACCGCCGAGAAGAACGAGCGCAACCAGAACGCGATCATGCGCTTGCTCGACGAGATCGAAGACCTGGCGGACGGTAATCTGACCGTGGCCGCTTCGGTCACCGAGGATTTCACCGGTGCGATTGCCGATTCGATCAACTACTCCATCGACCAGTTGCGCGAGTTGGTGTCGACCATCAACCTCACCGCCGAGCAGGTGTTCGGCGCCGTGAAGGACACGCAGACCACCGCCACGCAACTGGCCGCTGCGTCCGAGCATCAGGCGTTGCAGATCGCAGCGGCGTCCAACGCCATCCATGACATGGCGACTTCCATCGATCAGGTCTCGGCCAATGCGTCCGAGTCCGTCGCGGTGGCCGAGCGGTCCGTGACCATCGCCAACAAGGGCAACGAGGTGGTGCACAACACCATCACCGGCATGGACAACATTCGCGAGCAGATTCAGGACACGTCCAAGCGCATCAAGCGGTTGGGCGAGTCTTCCCAGGAGATCGGCGATATCGTCAGCCTGATTGATGACATCGCCGACCAGACCAACATTCTTGCGCTCAACGCCGCGATACAGGCCTCCATGGCCGGTGATGCCGGGCGCGGGTTTGCGGTGGTGGCCGATGAAGTCCAGCGGCTGGCCGAGCGCTCGTCGTCAGCCACCAAGCAGATCGAGACGCTGGTGCGTGCGATTCAGAACGACACCAACGAAGCGGTGATCTCCATGGAGCAGACCACCGCAGAAGTGGTGCGCGGTGCGCGGCTGGCGCAGGATGCCGGTGTCGCGCTCGAAGAGATCGAAGGCGTGTCCAAGATCCTCGCCGCGCTGGTCGAAAGCATCACCAATGCAGCGCAGCAGCAGGCGGCATTGGGTCAGCAGATATCCTCGACCATGCTGGTGATTCAGCAGACCACCACGCAGACCACCTCAGGCACGGCGGCCACCGCTCGGAGCATGGGCAATCTGGCGAAGATGGCCAGCGAGATGCGCCGCTCGGTGTCCGGCTTCACGCTGCCGACATCGCGGCAGTGATGGCCGTTGTGAAGGCGCGTTTGATAGCCCCGCTAATGCACCCGTTACTGCACATGAAGCAGCGTCAAGGCACAGGCAACCGGAGTCACCATGGCTGACCGTCACGATTACGTGGCCCTGGAGTGGGTCAAAGGCGAAATAGCCGAAACCCTCACCCACGCCCGACAGGCGCTGGACACCTTCGTCGCCCAGCCTCACGACGCAGCGGCGATGGACGAGTGCCTCGAGCTCATCCATCAGGTTCACGGCAGCCTGCAGATGATCGAGTTCTACGGCGCCGCGCTGTTCGCCGAGGAAATCGAACAGCTGGCGCTGGCACTGAAACAAGGCCATGTCGCCCAGGAAAACGAAGCGATTCAACTGCTGAATCTGGCGATGACCCAGCTGCCGGTCTATCTGGAGCGTGTGCACTCCGCTCGCCGTGATCTGCCGTTGGTGGTGCTGCCGCTGCTCAACGACTTACGCAGCGCCAGGGGCGAAAGCCTGCTGTCCGAGACCAGCCTGTTCTCGCCGCAATTGCTGTCCATTCCCGCCCTTGATGCCGACGCGTTGGCCGAGCGCGACAGCCCGGAACTGCCCACGAAACTGCGCAAGCTGCGGCAAACGCTGCAAACGGCACTGGTCGGGCTGCTTCGCGATCAGGATGTTCAGACTCAGCTCGGTTACATGGGCAAGGTGTTCTCGCGGCTTGAGGTGTTGTGCGAGGACGCGCCCCTCGAACCGCTGTGGCGCATCGCTTCCGCGCTGGTCGAAACCATGCTCAGCGGCAACTTCACCAACAGCCCGGCGCTGCGCAGTCTGTTCAAGGACGCTGACAAAGAACTCAAACGTCTGCTGGATCAGGGTATTGAAGGCATCAATCAGCCTGCGCCCGACGAACTCCTGAAAAGCCTGTTGTTTTACATCGCCAAGTCCGACAGCGAGGCGCAGAAGATGACGGACTTGAAGGATCAGTACGCCCTTGCCGATGCCCTGCCCCACAGTGCCTTGGTTGCTGAAGAACGTGCGCGTATGGCCGGGCCGGATCGCGACGCCATGCGCTCGGTGATCATTGCCCTGTGCGATGAGCTGGTGCGCACCAAGGAGCGGCTCGACGTTTTTGTGCGCGGGGACCGTCAACACGTCAGTGACCTGAGCGCGTTGCTGCCGCCGCTACGGCAGATCGCCGACACCCTGGCGGTGCTGGGATTTGGGCAGCCGCGCAAAGTCATCATCGATCAGATGACCGTGGTGCAGGGCATGGCCCAAGGACAACGCGCGCCCGACGATGCCACGTTGATGGACGTCGCCGGTGCGTTGCTGTACGTCGAATCCACCCTCGCGGGCATGGCCGGAACGGTCAACCAGAGCAGCCCCGAAGAGAGCCGTCTGCCCACCACAGACCTCAGTCAGATTCACCAACTGGTCATCAAGGAAGCGCGCATTGTCCTGCAGCAGGCCAAGGATGTGATCGACGATTACGTCGACGGCGAGCTGGACCGGGCACGTCTGCTGCCGCTGTCCGAGCAACTGGTCCAGGTGCGCGGCGCATTGGCGATGATCCCCCTGGCACGGGCATCCGGCCTGCTGGCGGCCTGTAACGATTACATCACCGAGCACCTGCTGGTCGACACCGAAAGCCCGGCGGCCTCGCAGCTCGATCACTTGGCGGACGTGATCATCGGCGTCGAGTATTACCTCGAACGCATGGCCGAGGACCCGGAAGCGCCGGGTGAGCACGTGCTGGATCTGGCCCAGGAAAGTCTGGCCCGGCTCGGTTATTCACCGGTCCCGGAAGCACTGGATGTGCCGGTGCTCGAAGAAATCATCAGCGAAGAAGAGCTGCAAGACCTGCACGAACGCCAGGCCTTGGTCAGCCCGAGCCGGACCCTCGCCGAAGTGCTGGCCAGCCCGTTGTCGGCGGTCAACCCGCCGGCGCGCGATATGCCGGCCAGCCTGTTGCCGCCGCCGAAGGGTGAGCAGGCAATCGATGACGAGCTGCGCGAAGTCTTCCTCGAAGAAACCGACGAGATGCTCGAAGCCCTGCGCGAGTACGTGCCGCGCTGGCTTGCCGATCCTGGCAATCTCTCGGCGCTGGGCGAAATTCGTCGGGCGTTTCACACGCTCAAGGGCAGCGGCCGGATGGTCCGTGCGCTGATTCTGGGCGAGCTGGCGTGGTCGGTGGAAAACCTGCTGAACCGCGTGCTGGAGCGCAGCGTCGAGCCGGACGCACGGGTGCAGCAGTTGCTCACAGACGTGCAGGCCTTACTGCCGGACGTGATTCGCGATTTCGCCGAGGATGTTCAGCGCCAGCGCGATGATGTCGACCAACTGGCGGCCCAGGCCCACGCGCTGGCCCAGGGTGAGGCGGGCGACGTCGAGCCTGCGCAGCGGCTGGCGGATGAAGAGGGTTTTGATCCGCAGTTGCTGGAGATTTTCCGACAGGAAGCCCACACCCACCTGAACACCATGGCTCGCTACCTCGACGCTGCGCAGGACCATGATGCGCCGCTGTTCAGTGATGATCTGCTGCGCGCGCTGCACACCCTCAAAGGCAGCGCTTACATGGCGGGCGTTTTGCCGATCGCCGAGCTGGCGAGCCCGCTGGATCAGTTGGTGCGCGAGTTCAAGACCAATCTGATCGCGGTCAGCCAGGGCGAAATCGACCTGCTGCGGGCGGCCGAGCCTTTGTTCCATCAAGGCCTGTCCCAGTTGAATGTCGACCCGCTGATGCCCATCGAAGGCGCCGCCGCGCTGATTCAACAAGCCCATGAGTTGCTCGAAGCGCGCCTGGCCGATGCGTTGAGCGACGACAGCAATGGCCTGCGCACGCGGCGCAATCCCCAGCTGATTGCGAGCTTTCTGGCCGAAGGCATGGACATCCTGCTGGACGCTGACAATTTGCTCAAAGACTGGCGCCAGCACCCCGGCCATCGCCAGGAACTGAATGCGCTGCTCGACGAACTGACCATGCTCGGCCACGGCGCGCACGTAGCCGACCTGCCCCAGGTCGATGAGCTCTGCGAAGCACTGCTCGACCTGTATGGCGCCGTAGAGGAGAGCAGCCTTGCGGTCAGCGAGCGGTTTTTCGACGAAGCCGAAAAGGCCCACGAAGCGCTGATCAACATGCTCGATCAGGTCGCCGCCGGACAGGAAGTCCAGCCGTGCCCCGAGCGCGTGGGCGCCTTGCGCGGTCTGCTCGCCGAAGCGCTGGACCCCGGCGCAATGGGCGTTATCAAACGTGATCGCGGTGGGGCGACAAGCATCACGAACATGGAGGAGGTCACCGAGCATCTCGCTCAACCCGCCCAGCCTGCCCGGGATGATTTCGATCAGGAAATCGTCGAGATCTTCCTCGAGGAGGCGGTGGATATTCTCGACATCGCCGGCCCTGCGCTGCAGCGCTGGCTCGACGACCCGGAAAACCCGCTGCCGCTGTCATCGTTGCAGCGTGACCTGCACACCCTCAAAGGGGGCGCGCGCATGGCCGAAATCGGCCCGGTGGGCGACCTCGGTCATGAACTGGAATCGCTCTACGAAGGCCTGCTCGACCGACGTTGCGGTTACTCGCCGCAACTGGCCGACTTGCTGGTACACAGCCACGATCACCTGTCGCTGATGCTTGAGCAGCTGCAGCACCGTTCGGCGCTGACCAGTCCCGCGCCCCTGATCGAGAAGATTCGCGAGTTTCGTCAGCGCAACTGCTACCTGCTGCCCAATGACGGCGAGACGCGCAACGTCAGCGCAATGATTCACTCGCTGGACGAGCGCGATCCGGAACTGCTGGAGATCTTCCTCGAAGAAGCCGACGACATCATCGAGAGCAGCAGTGCGGCATTGGTACGTTGGCAGGCCGACCCTCAGAACGCGCAGGAAGTCGAGAACCTGCTGCGCGATCTGCACACGCTCAAGGGCGGCGCGCGGATGGTAGAAATCGCGCCAATTGGCGATCTGGCCCATGAGCTGGAGTCGCTGTACGAGGGATTGTCGACCGGCGCGTTGAAAAACAGCGCGCTGCTCAACGGCCTGCTGCAAAGCGGCCACGACATGCTCGCCGACATGGTTGATGCCGTTCGAGGTTATGAGCCGTTGCCCAATCCGGCGCTGCTGATCGAGAGCATCGGTCACTACACCTCGTCCGGAGCCGCCCGCGAGCCCGTCGAAAAACCTCAGGAGGTGCCGGCTCCGCTGCCAGCGCCTGCTGTTGATCCGGCGGCGGCACAGGCCGAGGCCGATGGCGAGCGTACCGGACCGGAGATGATCAAGGTCCCGGCCGAGCAGCTGGAAGACCTGGCGAATCTGGCCGGGGAGACCTCGATATTCCGGGGCCGTGTCGAGCAGCAGGTCAGCGACGCGCAGATCACCCTGGTCGAAATGGAAACCACCATCGAGCGGATGCGCGATCAGCTGCGCCGACTCGACATCGAGACCCAGGGCCGTATTCTCAGCCGTGACCATCACACCGATCGGCACGGATATGAAGCATTCGACCCGCTGGAAATGGACCGTCATTCGCAGCTGCAGCAGTTGTCCCGCGCGCTGTTCGAGTCCGCGTCCGACCTGATGGACCTTAAGGAAACCCTCGACACCCGCGCCCATGAGGCCGAAACCCTGCTGCTGCAACAGGCACGGGTGAACACCGAACTGCAGGAAAGCCTGATGCGCACGCGCATGGTGCCGTTCGAACGCATGGTGCCGCGCCTGCGCCGAATTGTCCGTCAGGTATCGGGCGAGCTGAACAAGAAGGTCAAGTTCGACGTCATCAACGCCGAGGGTGAGATGGATCGCAACGTCCTTGAACGCATGGTTGCGCCCTTGGAGCACATGCTGCGCAACGCGGTCGACCATGGTCTGGAGAGCGTCGAGGAACGCCTGGCCGCCGGTAAATCCGAGTGGGGGCATATCACGCTGAGTCTTGCCCACGAAGGTGGTGACATCGTCATCGAGATGCGCGACGACGGCGCCGGTGTCGACTTCGAGGCCGTGCGGCGCAAGGCGATCAAGCGCGGCATGATCAGTCCCGACGCCGAGCTGAGCGAGCACGACATTCTGCAGTTCATCCTGCGCGCGGGCTTTTCCACCGTCGAGACCATCACCCAGATTTCCGGGCGCGGCGTCGGCATGGACGTGGTGCACGCCGAGGTCAAGGACCTTGGCGGTTCGATGGTCATTGATTCCAGGGCGGGAGAGGGCGCGCGTTTCCGCGTCCGCTTGCCGTTCTCGGTGTCGGTCAATCGGGCGCTGATGGTGCAAAGCGGCGAGGAGCAGTACGCCGTGCCGCTGAACAGTATCGAGGGCATCGTGCGCGTGATGCCGAGCGAGCTGGAGACCTGTTATCACTCGGTGCCGCCGCGCTACGAGTACAGCGGACGGAGTTACGAATTGCGTTATCTGGGCGAACTGCTCAATAACGGTCATCCGCCGAAACTGAGTGGCCAGACACAGACACAGACCCAGCCGCTGCCGGTGCTTTTGGTCCACGTACACGATCAGTGGGTCGCGGTGCAGGTGGATGCGCTGGCCGGCTCGCGGGAAATCGTGGTGAAAAACCTGGGTCCTCAGTTTTCGTCGATACCCGGCATTGCCGGCGCGACCATTCTGGGGGACGGCCGCGTGGTGCTGATCCTGGACCTGTTCGCGCACATCCGGCGCTTCCATGCCAAGCTGCTTGCGCTGCAGGTCGCCGGTCACGCGCCAGTGCGTTATGTCGAACCGGAGCAGGCGCGGCCGTTGCTGGTAATGGTGGTGGATGATTCGGTGACGGTACGCAAGGTCACCGGCCGCCTGCTGGAGCGCAACGGCATGAACGTGCTTACCGCTAAAGATGGCGTCGACGCCATGGCGCTGCTGCAGGAGCACACCCCGGACATCATGCTGCTGGACATCGAGATGCCGCGCATGGACGGCTTCGAAGTCGTCAGCAAGATTCGCGGAGACGACGCGCTGAAGCACCTGCCGATCATCATGATCACGTCGCGATCAGGGCAGAAGCACCGCGACCACGCCATGGCGCTGGGGGTTAACGAATACATGAGCAAGCCGTATCAGGAAGCCGCACTGCTGGAGAGCATTGCCCACTGGAGCCACGCCCATGTCTGACACGACGACGCAAACGGCGCGGCTCACTAGCCTGACCGGGTTGCTCATCCCTTTGAGTGACCGGCACCTGCTGCTGCCCAACGTGGCGGTCGCCGAACTGATCGACTATCAGGACAGCGTCGCCGACCCCGCCGCACCCCAGTGGTACCTGGGCCCAATCAACTGGCGCAACCGCAGTCTGCCGCTGCTCAGCTTCGAAGCCGCCTGCGGCAGCCGCGCCCGTGTCGGAGGCCGCGCCCGCATTGTCGTGCTCAACGCCCTCGGCGGCCGGCCCGACCTCAAATTCATCGCCCTGCTGACCCAAGGGATTCCGCGCTCCTGCAAACTCGATAGCCAACTCAGCTATGTTGACGTGCCGCTGGCAGAGCTGGAACTGGCCGCGGTGCAAGTGGGCGAGACCGTGGCGAAGATCCCGGACCTTGTGGCTCTGGAAGAGTGGCTGGTGGATGCGGGGTTGATTCAGGTGACGCCGAGCTTGTAAGAGACTCCCCGGCTCTCAAACGCCGCAGGGTGCATGCCGGACACAGCCCCTGTAGGAGTGAGCTTGCTCGCGAAGACTGCTTTTCAGCCGCTGAAAATTTGGTGGATGTACCGACCCTTTCGTCCGTATGCGGCCCAGAGCAAGCTCGCTTCCAGGACTGCATGTCACCCGCCGCAGGTTGCATGCCCAACACAGCCCTTGTGGGAGTGAGCTTGCTCACGAAGACTGCATTTCAGCTGCTGGAGATTTAGCGACCGTCCTGGCCTCTTCGCGAGCAAGCTCGCTCCCACAATTTGATCTCCTGCGTGCTCAACTTGTGTCTGTCCGAAGGATTCAGGAGTTGCCAGCGGAAGCCGGCTCAGATCAGGCTGAAGTGTTTCGCTTTCACAGATTCAATGTCGGTGAGGTTCCCTGCATCGGCATCCGCTATGCCGTCAGAGATAGCGTGCATCTGGCGCATCTCGGCCTCGAGGTAGCGGCTCAGTGCTTGCTGAAGGTGATATTGCCGATCACGCCCAGTGGCGCCGGCCAACTGGTCAAGTGTTTGTACTGTTTCTTCATCGGCTTGAAATGACAGGACAGTCGATGACATGAGATCTCCGGGCGCTTGAAAGGCATATATGTCGCTCTCAAAGGTAGGAGTCTGGGTCGGAAAAGGCAATTCAGGCGGTCGCGGCATCGGGATCAGACTTCAAATTTGTGAAGCAGACAGTTTAATCAGTCAAAAAGGGTCGACTGCGGTACATATATACCGCTTTCCTCCCAAATCCCTCCTAGACGCTGAGCCGAATAAAACGCATATTCGGCTCATGCAGTGAGCCGAATAAGATCGCTAATCGGCTCGCACTCCTCCGAGGCGTCCGGTGAAACAGTCAGCAAAATGGATTTGGCAACACCCCAAATGGCCTTCCTTTTCCTGGGACGTTGAGCCGTTGGCGCCGCTGTTGCGGGCCTGCAACCAGGCGCAGGGTCAGTTATTGGGGATGATTGGCGCGTCAGGCGCTGGCGCGAATGTTGAGCGCGAGCTGGACGCTTTGCTGCAGAACGTCATCACCTCATCGGCCATTGAGGGTGAGCAACTCAATGTGGAGTCGGTGCGTTCTTCGCTGGCCAAGCGGCTCGGGCTCGCCAGCGATGAACGGGTGACTGCCCGAAGCGAAGGTCTTGCGGAGCTGATGCTGGACGCCACTCAACAACACGATGGGCTGCTGACGGCTGAACGGCTAATGCACTGGCATCGCTTGTTGTTCCCCGAGACGAGCACGCTGACGGCAAACCCCATCCAGGTTGGAGCGCTTAGAGGCCCCGAGCCCATGCAAGTCGTGTCCGGGCGCATCGACCGTCCCGTGGTGCATTTCGAGGCGCCCCCGCCTGAAGCGCTGGAGAAAAAGCTCGACGACTTTTTCTATTGGTTCAACAGCAGCCGCGCCGACCCTACCCTCGATCCGCTAATCCGCGCGGGCATCGCGCATTTCTGGTTCGTGACGCTGCACCCGTTCGACGATGGCAACGGACGTTTGACCCGCGCAATCACTGATCTGGCCATGGCCCAAGGCGAACATCAGGCCATACGCTTTTACGCCATGTCCGCGAGCATCCTCGCCCGCCGTCAGGACTATTACCGGATTCTGGAGGCGACCCAGCGCGGCGGCCTGAACATCACTGAATGGCTCGTCTGGTTTTTACAGACCTTGCTCCACACGCTTGAGCAGGCCATGCAACGTATCGAGCGAGTGCTGGCGAAGGAGAGATTCTGGCAAGCCCATCGGGATGACGGGCTGTCTCCCGAGCAGACCAAGGTGCTTAATCGGTTGTTGAATGGCGACCTGCTGTCGGAGAAGCCGGACGCGGGTTTTACCGGGGGCATAAGCGCCGCTCAATACCAGGCCGTTGCCAAAGTCAGCAAAGCTACCGCCACCCGGCATCTTCAAGACCTGCTGGAAAAAGGTTGTCTGGTTAAACTCCCCGGCGGCGGGCGCAGCACCTGTTATCAGATCAACTGGCCCGCCTGATCATTACTCTGACCGTAACGATCGCGCCAGTTGCTTGATTGATGCCGCACCTGAACCCCTCCTAATCTGCCCCACGACAGCGAACTCGTGGAGTCAGCATGACCACAACAACGAAACTTGACCCGCGCTGGTCGCGTCGTCGCACTGAGAAACTGCGACGGCTAGACCTGGTGCGTTCCTTCGTCGATGGCGTTGTACTGCCGACCGACAAGATTGTCGCGGCGCTTGAGGCGTTGATTGCGCCGGGCGATCGCGTGGTGCTGGAAGGCAATAACCAGAAGCAGGCGGATTTCCTTTCGCGCTCACTGGTGAAGGCCGATCCCGCCAAGCTCCACGACCTGCACATGATCATGCCCAGCGTCGGCCGGGCCGAGCATCTGGACCTGTTCGAACGCGGCATCGCCCGCAAGCTGGACTTCTCGTTCGCCGGTACCCAAAGCTTGCGGATCAGCCAGTTGCTGGAAGACGGCCTGCTGGAAATCGGCGCGATTCATACGTACATCGAGCTGTACTCCCGTCTGCTGGTCGACCTGATCCCTAACGTCGTGCTTTCGGCCGGCTTCATGGCTGACCGCGCCGGCAACATCTACACCGGCGCCAGCACCGAAGACACCCCCGCCCTGATCGAACCGGCCGCGTTCAGCGATGGCATCGTCATCGTGCAGGTCAACCAGTTGGTGGATGACGTCAGCGACCTGCCTCGCGTGGACATCCCGGCATCATGGGTCGACTTCGTGGTCGTCGCCGACAAGCCGTTCTACATCGAGCCGCTGTTCACCCGCGACCCGCGCCACATCAAACCGGTGCATGTGCTGATGGCGATGATGGCGATTCGCGGGATCTACGAAAAACACAACGTCCAATCTCTTAATCACGGCATCGGCTTCAACACCGCGGCGATCGAACTGATCCTGCCGACCTACGGCGAATCCCTGGGTCTGAAGGGCAAGATCTGCCGCAATTGGACGCTCAATCCACACCCGACGCTGATCCCCGCCATCGAAAGCGGATGGGTCGAAAGCGTGCATTGCTTCGGCACCGAACTGGGCATGGAAAATTACATTGCCGCGCGGCCCGACGTGTTCTTCACCGGCCACGATGGCTCCATGCGCTCCAACCGAATGATGTGCCAACTGGCCGGGCAGTACGCCGTTGACCTGTTCATCGGCGCCACGCTGCAAGTCGACGGCGACGGCCATTCCTCCACCGTTACGCGCGGGCGCCTCGCCGGCTTCGGTGGCGCGCCGAACATGGGTCACGACCCGCGCGGCCGGCGTCACGCCACGCCCGCCTGGCTGGACATGCGCCAGCAGAGCGGTGACGGGCCGGACGCCTATCTTGAACGCGGCAAGAAGCTCGTCGTGCAAATGGTCGAGACTTTCCAGGAGGGCGGCAAACCCACTTTCGTCGAGACGCTGGACGCTGTCGAAGTCGCGAAAAAGAGCGGCATGCCCCTGGCGCCGATCATGATCTACGGCGACGACGTCACCCATCTGTTGACCGAAGAAGGCATCGCCTATCTGTACAAGGCGCGAACGCTGGAAGAGCGTCAGGCCATGATTGCCGCCGTGGCGGGGGTGACCTCCATCGGCCTGCGCCACAACCCGAAAGACACCGCCCGCATGCGCCGTGAAGGGCTGATTGCGCTGCCTGAGGATTTGGGCATTCGCCGCACCGACGCCAGCCGCGAACTGCTCGCCGCCAAGAGCATCGCCGAGCTGGTGGAATGGTCCGGCGGTTTGTACAACCCGCCTGCGAAATTCAGGAGTTGGTGATGCGCGCACTCAACGTAGCTTTCGATGCCTTCGATGCAGCGCCCGGTTCGGCCTCGCTGGCTGAGCGCCTGGCTGATCTGGCCGTGGATGCACTGATCGACGAAGCCGACCTGTCGCCAAAACCGGCGCTGGTCGATCGCCGCAGCAGTGGCGCCCACACCGATCTGCACTTGGGTCTGATGCACGCATCAGCGCTCTCGCTGTGGCCCGCGTTCAAGCAAATGGCCGACGCCGCCATCGCCATCGGCGAGCTCAACCCGGCACTGCGGGAAACCATCGGCCGCCTCGGTCGCGAGGGTGAAGCCGTGATGATGCGCACCACCAATGGGGTGAACACCCACCGTGGCGCGATCTGGGCATTGGGTTTGCTGGTTACCGCTGCAGCGCTGGACCCCGATGATCTCTCTCCGGAAGGGCTGTGCCAACGCGCGGGCCATCTGGCATTGATCGACGATCGTCATCAGGGCGAGAGTCAGAGCCATGGCCAGGCCGTTGCGCAAAAATACGGCGCAATGGGCGCCCGGGAGCAAGCGCAAGCGGGTTTCCCTGCCGTGACTCAAACCGGCTTGCCGCAACTCCTCCGCAGCCGCGCCGCCGGGCATGGCGAGCAGAACGCGCGACTCGATGCACTGCTGGCGATCATGACCACGCTGTCCGATACCTGCGTGCTGTATCGCGCCGGTGAAGCAGGCCTGCACGCCATGCAACACGGTGCGCAGCAGGTCCTGGACGCCGGCGGCAGCGCGACCCTCAGCGGCCGTCGCGCGCTGAATCAGCTGGATCAACAACTGCTGAGCCTGAACGCCTCTCCCGGCGGCGCTGCCGACTTGCTAGCCGCTTGCCTGTTTATTGATCGCCTGGAGCCTGCGCTCGGCGATGCAACGAGGAACGTCTGATCATGGAAACCCTGTCTTTTGAATTCCCCGCCGGGCAGCCGCCATTAGGTCGCGCGCTGGTGGGTTGTGTCGGTTCGGGTGATCTGGAAGTGCTCCTGGAACCGGGTCAGCCGGGCAAGCTGACGATCCAGGTGCTGACGTCGGTCAGCGGCAGTTCGGCGCGCTGGGAAAATCTCTTCCAGCGCATGTTCGACGGCCAGACGCCACCGGCCATGAGCATCGACATCCATGATTTCGGCGCCACGCCGGGCGTGGTTCGGCTGCGCCTGGAGCAAGGTTTCGAGGAGGTCGGCCATGACTGACAGCACGCGGCTTCTGCAGCAGCACAGCTTCGTCGAACTCGGCGCCCGGCAACGCGCTCGCGCACTGCTGGACAACGGCAGTTTTCGTGAGCTGATCGATCCCTTCGAGCGTCTGGTTTCCCCTTGGCTGGCCAAGCAGGGCGTCGTGCCCCAGGCCGACGATGGCGTGGTAATCGCCAAAGGCACGATTGAGGGCAAGCCGGTGGTGATCTGCGCCATCGAAGGCGGCTTTCAAGGCGGCAGCATGGGCGAAGTCGGCGGCGCGAAAATGGCCGGCGCGCTGGAACTGGCCGCCGAAGACAATCGCAAGGGCATTCCCACCGCAGCCGTTCTGCTGCTGGAAACCGGGGGCGTGCGCTTGCAGGAAGCCAACCTCGGGCTGGCGGCCATTGCCGACATTCACGCCGCCATTGTTGACCTGCGTCGCTATCAGCCGGTGATCGGCGTAGTGGCGGGCAGCGTCGGCTGCTTTGGCGGCATGTCGATTGCGGCGGGTTTGTGCAGTTATCTGGTCGTCACCCAGGAGGCGCGTCTGGGCCTGAACGGTCCGCAAGTCATCGAGCAGGAAGCCGGCATCGAAGAATACGATTCCCGCGACCGGCCCTTCATCTGGAGCCTGACCGGGGGCGAGCAACGTTTTGCCAGCGGTCTGGTGGACGCCTTTGTCGCCGACGACATCAGCGCCATTCAGCAACAGGTGCAGGCGTTGTTGCACAAGGGCAAGCCCGAGCAGGAACGCAGCAGTCGTTACGCGTTTTTCCTCGAACGTCTGGCCCAAGTGGACACGGCCCGGCAGATAGAGCCCGCTGCCGTGCGCACTGCCTATCAAGGAGACCGGTCATGAGTGCTTACTCCCATCGTGGATTGAACTGGTTCAACGCGCTGGCCGCGAACGCCGCTGAAGTGGCGGGGCTGCCGGCATCGGTCAAAGCGGCTGACGGTACGCTGGGTGATCGTCCTGCGCGATTCCTGGCGGTGGTCGCTGACCCTGCCAACCGCTTTCCCCGCGCACAAAACGGCGAAGTCGGTTTGCTTGAAGGATGGGGTCTGGCCCAGGCCGTTGACGGCGCCATCGAGCTGGATCGGCACAGCGACATCAAGCGCACGCTGATTGCGATCATCGACGTGCCGAGTCAGGCCTATGGCCGCCGCGAGGAAGCGTTGGGCATTCACCAGGCGCTGGCCGGTGCCGTTGACGCCTATGCGCGGGCCCGACTGGCCGGGCATCCGGTGATCGGGCTGCTGGTGGGCAAGGCGATGTCCGGCGCGTTCCTCGCCCACGGTTATCAGGCCAATCGGCTGATTGCCCTGCGCGATCCGGGCGTCATGGTTCACGCCATGGGCAAGGCTTCTGCGGCGCGGGTGACGCTGCGCAGCGTCGAAGAACTGGAAAAACTCGCTGCCAGCGTGCCGCCGATGGCCTACGACATCGACAGCTATGCCAGCCTCGGTTTGCTCTGGGAAACCCTGTCGGTCAGTGAGATTGAGCAGCCAACGGCGTCGGATCTCACCCTGGTTCAGGACTGTCTGATTGCAGCGATTAAAGACACCCTGGCCGGGGCCAATGACCTGAGTACACGCCTGGGCGCGCCGAACCGTGCGGCGTCGTCGAAAGTGCGCGAGCTGTTGCGGGCGCAGTGGTGATGAGCACTTTTCAGCCGGTGCTGCCCCACGATCTGTTGTGGGGCTTGTCGGCGGCTGCGTTGCCGATCGACGCACCGGCCTGGGCGTTTGAAGCCGTTGGCCTGGGTCATCCGGTGGTGGTGCGCCGCGCCCGTGTCGCGGCCGGCCTGGTGGCGGTGGGTGTGCGGGGGCGCTCGCGGGATCAGCGCTACGCCACTCGCATGAAGCTCGACGATGTGCAACGGCGCGTGCGGCCTGAAGAGTTGATCGTCATGACGCCTGACGCTGATTGGCCGGCGTTGCGCGCCTTGCAGCAGATCCGTCCCGTGATGAATGCGCTCGGCCTGCCATGGGGCGTAGCGGGTGGCGCCGGTTTTGAGCTGGCGAGTGGCGTGCCGGTGCTGCACGCGGGCAGCGACCTTGATCTGATATTGCGCACGCCTCAATTTTTTGATCGCCAGCACGCCGCTCGTTTGGTCGAGCAGCTTGCCAGCGCGGTGTGCCGCATCGACCTTCAGCTTCAAACCCCGGTTGGTGCCGTAGCGCTGCGCGAATGGGCAGGACCGTCACGCCAGGTGCTGCTCAAAGCCGAAGACGGCGCGCGGCTTGTGGATAAACAGTGGCTGGCGCAGGCGGTTGCGGCATGAGCAGCTTCTGGGCGTTTCCCGGCCAGGGCGCGCAACAGCCGGGCATGCTCCATGGGCTGCCGGAGCACCCCTTGGTCCCGCAGTGCCTGGCGGAAGCGAGCGCTGCATTGAGCGAGGACGTCCTGACGCTGGACACCGCCCCCGCGCTGCAATCGACGCGAGCCGTTCAGCTGTGTTTGTTGATCGCCGGCGTCGCCTGTGCGCGCGTGCTGATGGCCGATGGAAACTCCCCTGACATGGTCGCGGGCTTGTCCATTGGCGCTTATCCCGCAGCGGTCATCGCGGGGGCTCTGGATTTTTCGGATGCCGTGCGTCTGGTGGCGCTGCGGGGTGAGCTGATGCAAAGCGCTTATCCACAGGGCTACGGCATGACCGCGCTGATCGGGCTTGACCAACCCACGGTCGAAAGCCTGATCGCTCACATTCACAGTGTTGAGACGCCGGTCTATCTGGCCAATATCAACGCCGATAACCAGTTCGTCATTGCCGGGCGAGACGAGGCCATGGCGGCTGTCGCTGCGCTTGCAAAAGAGCAGGGCGCTGCGGCGGCCAAGCGGCTGGCGGTCAGCGTGCCGTCCCATTGCGAGCTGCTGGCTGAACCTGCGCGCGCGCTCGCCGAAGCGTTTTCCCGGGTAGCGGTGAAAGCACCGACGCTGAAATACCTCAGCGGCAGCACCGCGCGGCCGATGCTCAGCGCCGACAAGGTCCGTGACGATCTGGCGTTCAACTTGTGCCGTGTCATCGACTGGCGCAGCACGGTGCAAACCGCGTACGAGCGCGGCGCACGCCTGCACATCGAACTGCCGCCGGGTACCGTGCTTACCGGTCTGGCACGCCGCGTCTTCGAACAAGGATCGGCCGTCGCTTTCCAGGGCGCCCGGCTGGACACGCTCAGCGCGCTGTCGCGAGAGGAGGAACGCCGCCACTCATAAACCGACTGCTGCTTTCGAAGGAACACAAAAACAACAACTTCGACGATGCAATTTGAGGATTAGAACAATGGTGATTTATGGCGTGGCGTTACTCGCAATCTGCACCCTCGCGGGGGTGATTCTCGGTGATCTGCTCGGCGTGCTGCTGGGCGTCAAATCAAACGTGGGCGGCGTCGGGATCGCGATGATCCTGTTGATCTGCGCACGACTGTTCATGCAAAAGCGCGGCGGCATGAGCGAAGGCTGTGAAATGGGCGTCGGCTTCTGGGGCGCCATGTATATCCCGGTCGTCGTGGCCATGGCCGCTCAGCAAAACGTTGTGACCGCGCTCAAGGGCGGGCCGATCGCGGTCATCGCGGCGGTGGTGTCGGTGGTGGTCTGCGGCTGCACGATTGCCGTCATTAGCCGCATCAATAAGGGCGAGCCGCTGCCCAAAGAGGACGAACTGGCGAATCCGCTCCCGGTGATCGCGCCGACTGTTTCCCCAGCAGGAGGCCGCTGATATGTGGGAGCTCATTCAGAAAGACCTGATCAGTCAGGGCCTGGTCACCGCGTTTGCGGTCGTGGGCGTGGTGATGTGGATTTCGGTGGTGCTGTCCAAGCGACTGACGTTCGGGCGCATTCATGGTTCGGCCATTGCGATCGTCATCGGCCTGGTCCTGGCGTGGGTGGGCGGCACGATGACCGGCGGCCAGAAAGGGCTGGCGGACCTGGCGCTGTTCTCCGGAATCGGCCTGATGGGCGGGTCGATGCTGCGTGATTTTGCCATCGTCGCCACGGCCTTCGAAGTGCAGGCCACCGAAGCGAAAAAAGCTGGCTGGGTCGGCGCGTTCTCGCTGCTGCTCGGCACGTTGCTGCCGTTCATCGTCGGTTGCTGCGTGGCGTATGCCTTCGGCTATCGCGACGCCGTGAGCATCACCACCATTGGCGCGGGCGCAGTGACCTACATCGTCGGGCCGGTGACCGGTGCAGCGTTGGGCGCGAGCTCGGACGTGATGGCGCTGTCGATCGCGACCGGTCTGATCAAAGCCATTCTGGTGATGGTCGGCACCCCGATGGCCGCGCGCGGGATGGGGTTGGATAACCCGCGCTCCGCGATGGTCTTCGGCGGTCTGGCCGGCACCGTGAGCGGCGTGACAGCCGGGCTCGCGGCGACGGATCGACGGCTGGTGCCTTACGGCGCGCTGACGGCGACCTTCCACACCGGGCTCGGCTGTCTGCTGGGGCCGTCGCTGCTGTACTTCATCGTGCGCGGGATTCTGGGCTGAGGCTTTAGGATGCGCGGTGTTCAGCAACATGCTGCCGCTGCGCGCCTGATTGCAGATCTACCTGCGAGCGTCGGAATCATGTGAGCGAGCTTGCTCGCGAAGGCTTGCATTCAACCTGCAGAGAAAGCGCTGAACGCCCCGGCCTCTTCGTGAGCAAGCTCACCCCCACAAGTCCTACGACTCGCCCGAGATATCAAATTGACCGAGATCCTGTGGGAGCGAGCTTGCTCGCGAAGGCTGCATTCAGCCTGCAGAGAAATTGGCTGCACGCCCCGGCCTCTTCGTGAGCAAGCTCACCCCCACAAGTCCTACGACTCGCCCGAGATATCAAATTGACCGAGATCCTGTGGGAGCGAGCTTGCTCGCGAAGGCTGCATT
>NZ_JAXCIQ010000022.1:0-77651 GCF_046540455.1 Pseudomonas sp. W5-36
GTGGGCCGAGCCGCATGGATGCGGCGAGAGCGCCGTCAGGACATGGATGTCCGTTCGGCGCGGGCCCACGGAGCGTCGTCGGAGTGAGGGTATTCCGACGAAGGAGGAACCTAGCCAGGAGCAAGCACCCTTGGTTACTTGGGGTGCTTTTCCAAGTAACTCGCCGAAGGCGAAACACGAGGCCGTTAGGCCGAGGCTCTTGATCTTGAATTACTGCAAAGCATCACTGAGATGCCCCAACCCCGCCAGCTCCAGCTCCTGCCGCCGAATACTGTCCAGACTCACCGCCGCCCCCTGCGCATCGGGCACCGCATGCCAGACCACAAAATCCCGCTGAACATCCAAAAACAAAAAGAAATCGTTAAACAACTCCGCCTGCGAAAACCGCCGCTCCAATGCATCGCGCAACTGCTCCGGACGCAAGGCCCGGCCCTCGATATGCAACGCAATGCCCCAGTCCCGATGCTCACGTCGACTGACAAACGCCACGCCCGTCGCCACCGGCCAGATCGCCGCACGCTCAGCGGCGACGTGGGCATAAAACGCTGCTTTTTCCGATACCCGAATCATGCTCAGTCCTTTAATGGCACCACAGTAAAATCCTGCTCATGGTCACGCTCATCAATCCCCTGACGCATGTCCGGCGGCCACCAGATCACCAACTCCCGGTCATTGGAATCCGGCCGCTTGCACGAATAACCCGAGCACCCATGGGTGGCACACCCCGCCAACGTGGCAGTGACCAGAAACAGCAAAAGCAAACCGCGCAGGTTCATCGTGTAGCCCCCTTGAGCAGCGAAGGTCGGTTCTGTTTGGCCTTGCTCGACACCTGCGGCTGACGCAGGGCGATGTAGATTTCACTCTCCGCCCCCGGCTGCAGCCACGCATGGGGCCAGGCGCTGACACCCATCACCCAGCGACCGCCACAGCGGCTTTCGTCGATGCGCACCGGCTTGCTGGTGGTGTTGCGCGCCACGACCACCGCGATGCCCCAGTCCTTGCGGGTAAACCACTGGGAACGCTGGCGATCCATGCTCAGGCCGACGCCCGGATCACACAGGCTGTCGGCTTCGAACGGCAGGGTCTCGCCGCTGTTGAAGCCCACCGGGGTCACGCCGTCGAGCAACTGGGTGAAGGCGTTCTGCACATCGCTGCGGGTCGGTTGTTCACCACCGTCGCGACGTTCCTTGATGCGCTTCATCTGGTCATCGACATCGTGGGGGTTGCCGTTCTGCACGTAGCGCGCCGGATTGATCTGATCGCCGATCAGCCGAGGCGTGAGGATGAACAGGCGCTCACGCTGGTTCAGCTCGCGACTGCGGGACTGGAACAGCAGCTTGCCGATCACCGGAATGTCGCCCAGCAGCGGGATCTTGTTGACCTTGTCGGTGGTTTCCAGCCCGTGGAATCCGCCGATCACCAGGGAGCCATGCTCCGCGATCACCGCCTGGGTGCTGACGTTGCCCTTGCGCACCGCCGGCTGATCTTCGTTGATTTGCGAGGTGTCGATCTGGCCGTCCTCGATGTCGACGATCAGTTGCACCTGGGATTTGCCGTTCTGGTCCAGGGAGCGCGGAATCACCTGCAAGCTGGTGCCCGCCGTGATGGCCTGAATGTCGGCGACGCGTTCGGAAGTGGCAGTGAGGTATTCGGTGCGGCTGAAGTCGATCACCGCCGGCTGGTTTTCCAGGGTCAGAATCGACGGATTGCCGATCACCGACGCCGCGCCGTTGCCTTCGAGGGCATGCAGGTCGGCCGAAAATTTGCCGGCATCCTGGATAAACAGCGTGGTGCTGGTGCCCTGCTCGAACAGGTTGGCGCCGCCGCTCACGCTGCCGCCCTTGAAATTCCAGCGGCTGGACAGCTGCGCCAGTTCGTTGCGGTCGATGTCGAGAATCACCGCGTCGATCTCGATCAGGTTACGCGGCGTGTCCAGTTGCTTGACCAGCTTCTCGTACATCGCCCGGCGTTTGGGCAGGTCGTAGATCAGCACCGAGTTGTTGCGCACGTCGGCGCTGACGCGGATCTTCGAACGGCCCTTCTCTTCATTGGAGGACCCGCCGCGCTTGCCACGGGAA
This sequence comes from Pseudomonas sp. W5-36, assembly GCF_046540455.1. NCBI lineage: Bacteria > Pseudomonadati > Pseudomonadota > Gammaproteobacteria > Pseudomonadales > Pseudomonadaceae > Pseudomonas > Pseudomonas sp. W5-36. Next base: position 2,079 of record NZ_JAXCIQ010000022.1, read on the forward strand.
CCCAGCACTCGGTCCAGCCCCTGTTCGATGGCGCCGGTGTCGAAACCCTGGCCTTCCATGCCGCCGTAATTCAGGCCCGACGACGTGGTGCCGCCTCCGGATCCGGCTGTACCACCCTGCCCTTGCAGCAGATTGACACCGTTGATGGATTCGCCACGGGAGCGGCTTTCCAGCAGCTCCTGAAGAATGCTCGCGACGCCGGCGACGGTGAGCTGTTGATCGCGATAACGAATGGTGCGGTCGGCGGCGTTGGCGTACTTCAGCGGCAGGACCACGACGTCCTGCTTCTCGGCTTTTTCCGGTGCCTCGACCTTCTTGCTGTAACTGCGCACGAAGTCGACGTACTTGGCCGGACCGCGCACCAGCACCACCCCTTCGTCGGGCAAGGCGCCCCAGCCGAAACGCTTGTCCAGCAGGCCGACATCGGACAGCGCCTGCTGCAGGTCATCGACCGCTTCCGGCGACACTTCGATCCGCGCCGAGGTCTGCTCGCTGGTAGGGCTGATGTACAGGGTTTCGTTGTAGACGAACCACTGAAAGTGATGCTCCTGACCCAGCCGGTCGAGGAATTCCTGAGGGTTCTGCGCACGAATGCGCCCGTCCAGCGTGCCCGACATCGCCGGCATGTCCAGACCGATGCCGAACTCCTTGGCGAAATCTGCCAGCGCAGTCGCCAGCTCGGTCTGCCGCGCATCGTAGGCGTAGGCGGTGTGTTTCCAGGCGTCAGGCACCGCTGCCAGCGCCGGCGCGCCGATGCCGATGCCGATCATCAGCAAAGGCAACCACATTAAGGCCTTGCGCATTTCACACTCCCGGTTGCCAGGTTTTGAGGGTCGAGCGGGACGACGAGGCGGTCGCGCTGCGAATCGAGGTTTGCATGAGGCTGAGCATCGCGGCGCGCTGATTGGCCAGGCGCTCCAGACGTTCGAGCAGTTGCGTGGGATTGCAGGGGTCGGGAATCCAGCTGACCAACACCACGCAGCGGGTGTCGGGGTCGATCGCCAGTCCGCCCTCACAGGCACAGGCCACGCCGGCACCGCCCTGGGCGAGTACCGCGTCGAGGCGTTGCGGGTCGCTGCCGTCGTAGGGATCGAGCACATCCAGGCTCAGGCGAATGCCGTTGCCCGACACCGCCAGTCGCGCGTTGGCATCGTCGATCCAGCAGTCCAGTGGTGCGAGCGGACGTCGCTCGCACCACTGAGCGAGGATCGCGCTGAATTCACTGAATTCCATCGATGATCGCTTTGGTGATGCCGTGTTTGGCGCGCAGCCCTTCGTTGAGGATCATGTTGGCGACGTTGGTCTGCTGCGAGGCATCGCTGAACGCCTGGAAGTCTTCCATGGTGCCGCTTTCCGAGGCGGTTTCGGCGGCCTCCTGCATGTCGTCCTGGGCGCGGGAATAGGAGTGATCGAGGTGGCTTTGCAGGGATTTGAAACTGATCATGCCGGTGGCTCCAACTGAGGGATTCAACCCCTGAGTGGAATCTGCGGCCGCTCCGGTTCCATGAACCGTCACAACCGGGTCAAGAAAATCTCATGAAGGCGCCGAAGACCCCACCAGCCCGCGGCGCAGGCTGTCCCAGTCGATGTCGAACGCGCCGTTGGCGTCGCTCAGGCGCAGGGTCTGCGGCGCCAGGGCAGGGTCGGGCTTGAGCTGCCAGTGACCGGCGAATCGACTGGCCGACAGCCACTCGCCGAGGCTGTCGAGCATGTCGGGATGGGCGCTGAGCACGGCGGTGGTTTCAACGGACTGTCCGGCAGCCAGATTGCGCATCAGGGCGCAGCTGCGTTCAGCGAGTGTGGTCTGGTCGAGCAACTCGGCAAGGGCCTCATTGAGCAGGGATTCCACGGCCTCCATCGACGCCTCGGCCAAGGCCAGTCGCTGCTGCTCAAGGTGCTGCAGAAAACCGTTGGCGCTGTCCCAGAATTGCGCCAGCGCCTGATCCTTTTCGTGCTGCGCCTGGGCGTGGGCGGCGGCCAGAATCTGCTCGGCTTCTGCCCGGGCATTGTCCAGCACCTCAGCGGCGAGCACGGTACTGGCCAGGTCTTCGCGACGCAGGATGTCGGTGACCAGCACGGTGGAGGAAGACAACACGAGACGACGCTTGGCGAGCATGTTCAGCTCCTGAAATACAATGAGGTAACGGCAATCATCAAGGCGTCGTCACTCGCCACAACACCGAGTACCAGAGGGTTTGCAGCTTGTTCTCGGGCAGCTCGGCGCACGCCGTCGGCAACACATCCGGCGCCCACGACAGGCGCAGCCGTGACCAGCAAGGCTCGCCCGCCCACGCCGCCAGCAATACGCGCGCATCGCTCACCGAGGCGTCCAGCCATAAACCGGGCCGCAACGCCTTGGCCACGGCGCGGCACCAGGGCTCATGCACGTGCCCGGCGTGATCAGCGCTCGCCTGCCCGCCCTGGCCGAAACAGATGCGGCCGGCCAACGACAGCGCCTGCTGCTGTTGCGCGTCACCCAGTTGCAGCCATTGCATCATCGAGTCAACGGGCGGCGGCGGTTGGCTGGGGACCACGCCGACGCTGTGCAGAAAGACGTCGTGCCGCGTGCCGAGCAACTCGGTGCCATCCTCGCGCGTCACGCCGCAATGGTGCGCGAACACGCCGATCCAGTCGGCATGGGCCCATTCCCATGGCGCACACCACCAGCGAATCCAGTGCTCCTCGGCGCTGAGCATTACGCCCTCACCGGCATGCTCGTCCGGGCACTACGGCGCAGGCCGATGCGTTGCAACAGCGCATCGCGCCAGTCACCCCGCAGGGCCAACACGATCAGGGCAATCAGCAGCAGCGCGGCAAACGGCGCGAGCCACAGCATGCGGTTCCAGAAATCCAGGTTGGCGCTGTCGACCAGAAACGGTCCGAAACTCACCAGCCGTTCGGTGTCCTGAAACTCCGCCGCCGGCACGAACACGATGGCGAATTTCTTCGAATCCAGGGGCTCGCCGGACATGCCGGGAATGCTGCTGGCGACCATCTGCTGAATACGCCCGCGCACGCTGTCGGGGTCGAGGGCCGAGGTGTGTTTGATGAACACCGCCGCTGAAGCCGGCTGCACCGGCTCGCCCGGCGCGATGCGTTCAGGCAGCACCACATGCACGCGGGCGACGATCACGCCGTCGATCTGCGACAGCGTCGCTTCCAGCTCCTGGGACAAGGCATAGATGTACCGCGCGCGCTCTTCCAGCGGCGTGGAAATAACCCCTTCTTTCTTGAAGATTTCACCCAGGCTGGTGCGCGAACGACGCGGCAGGCCGGCGGCATCGAGTATCCGCACCGCGCGATTGATCTCGGCGGTCGGCACGCTGATGACCACACCGGTCTTCTCGCTGCGCTTGCGCGCGTCGATGTGCTGGTCGGCGAGGCTGGCGATCACGTCGTTGGAATCCTGCTCGGACATCCCGGTGAACAGGTCCGTGTCATCGCTGCACCCGCTGAGCAGCAGCATCAGGCAGATCAGTCCTGCAGTCAGGTATTTCACGGCATGCCTCTACTGCAGGTTGGTCAGTTTATCGAGGGCCTGGGCGCTCTTGCTGACGACTTTGGTGGTCAGCGCCATTTGCAGCGAATACTGCGACAGCGACCGGCTCATCTGGGAAATTTCCAGCGGGTCGTCAGTGGTGGACGCCCGTTTCATCTTGCGCGCCGCTTGCTGCGAGAGCTTGTCGGTGGCGCCAAGACGGTCCGACAGCGCGCTGGCGATCTGTTCGGACAAATGGCTTTGCTGCATCGACAGCTCGGGACGCATGGCGGCGTTGAACAGATCGACGTCCGCCTGCGAAGGCCCGCTGACCAGTCCCTGATCCAGGCGCGGCTCAAGATCGGTGGACGGCGATTTGAGTTGGTTGACATTGGAAAGGGTCACGGGGGTTCTCCGGCAGACGGTGTCGAGGGGCGCAGCTCGGTTCAGGACAGGCTGTTGCTATTGCTGCTGTTGCCACCGCCCACCAATGCCGAGACAAGGGCAGCAGCGGCCTGGGCCAGGGTGTTTTGCTGATCCTGTTGGGCGAACGGGTTTTGCCCGCCTGCGCCGTTGACGCCGGCACCGTTCTGTTCCGCTTCAAGGCCTTTCTTGATCAGGCCGCTGAGCAGTTGCCCCAGGTCTTGGGTCACGCTCTGGGTGGCACCGCCCGACTGAGACGCATCGTTCATCGGCGTACCGAGGCCGCCGCCGACGCTGGCATTGACGCCCTTCTGCAGCAGATCACCGAGCAGTTGGCCGAGGTCCTGATTCACGCTGCCGGGGGTTTGCATAGCGCCGCCCGATGGATCGGCGGGAGAAAGGCTGCTCAGCTGCGATCCGCCGCCGGCATCACTGAGGCCGTTCTGTTGCTGATCGAGTTGACCGCCCAGAGAGTCGAGCGCAGAACGGAAATCAGCGGTCTCTTTGCCGTCGAGGAAGTTGTCGCCCTCAGCCGTGAGCTCATTCTTCCAGGAGCCCGAGTCCGGTGCCGGGAATTTGACCGGATCCTGGGCCGTGCGCTGGTCCATGAATTCAGCGATTTTTTCCAGCAGCGGCATGTCGCCCTTGGAGAAGGTGGTGCCTTTGTCCGTCTTGGTCAGGAGGTCGTCCAGGGAGGCCTTGGCCAGACCGTTGAGGGTCTTTGACATCAGGTCCGGCGCGCCGGCACCCGCCTGGCCTGCATCGGCGGCAGCACCAAAATTGTCGCCCAGCTTGTCTTTGATCAGGTCGCCCAGCGCCGCCTTGATCATGTCCGGATTGCCGCCGATCAGGGACGCCAACGGATTGTTCTTCTCCATCTGCTTGCCAACCATCTGGCCCAGCGGCGATTCCTTGTCCAGGTGCCCGTCCTTGGTCAGCGCCTGAGCCAGCTGATCAATGACGTCCTTCAGCGACTGCGGGGTCTTGTCGCCGCCTGACGTCGGCTGGGAAGCCACGGTGCCGATGTGCAGGTTTTGCAGCGGATTGGTATTGGCATTGAGACTTAGCATGAAACCTCCATCCTTAGGTGGATGCCCCCCTTTTCAGGGGGCGCTCGGACCGATCAGTAGCTGATGCCCTTGGCGTTCTGCGCTTCGGCACTGATCGCCTTGTTGGCGCTGTCTTCCTTGCCGGAACGGATGGCGCTGAGGACATCGTTGGTCTGCTTGCGGATGTCGGCTTCGGTCTGCATGGCAATCAGGCGCGCCTGGCTGGCATCGGCCTTTTCGGTAGCGGCGTTTTGTGCCGCTTCGGCCTTGGAAGGGGCAGCGGAATCAGTGATCTGGCCTTCCTGCTGGACTTTGGTCACAGCGTTGGCGCCCTGCTGAGTCGCCTGCCCGGCGCCAGTGATAAAGCTGTTGGCGAGGCCACCGACCATTGCTATTGGATTTGGCATGTCGAACACTCCTGAGTCATCACCAGCGAAAGTGCTTGGTGCCAATGGGTGGCCCGGACCTCAGGATCGGTTCCCATGTCGCTCAATAAAGTTCGTAGCAGGCGGGGACGCTGCGGATCTGGCCGTTTGAACGCAGGGTGTGTCGCCAGAGAAGGCGGGATAAACGGAGGTCAGACGTCGAGCTCTTTCATGCGGTGGTAGAGCGTCCGACGGGGGATTTCGAGCTCCTGGCTCACGGCATCGACGCTGTTGTTGTGGCGCTTGAGCGCGGCTTGAATCAGCGCTTTTTCGATGACCCGCAACTGCGATCTCAGGCCCGATGATTCGCCCTCTTCGCTGGCCTCGCCGCCTAGCAGCGGAAAGCCCATGACGTGACGCTTGGCCGCTGATTTCAGTTCGCGGATATTGCCCGGCCAATCGTGGTTGAGCAGAACATGGCGCAGCACGCCAGTGGTCTCGGGCATCGGAACACCCGATTCCTGCGCCGCGGCTTCAGCAAAACGCGCGAACAACGGCAAGATGCGCGCCCTCTGCTCGCGCAAAGGCGCCAGGGTCACGGTCAAGACGTTCAGGCGGAAATACAGGTCCCGGCGAAAACGTCCCTGTTCGACCATCTCGTCAAGGGAGCGCTGAGCCGAGGCGATGACGCACACGTCCAAGGCAATGGGTGATGTCGAGCCGAGGCGTTCGATGGAGCGCGTTTCCAGCACCCGCAGGAGTTTGGCTTGCAGGGCCAAGGGCATGCTGTCGATCTCGTCGAGGTACAACGTGCCGCCCTGGGCCGCTTCGATGTAGCCAACCCGGGCCCGATCGGCACCGGTGTAGGCGCCGCTGACCACGCCGAACAGTTCGCTCTCGGCCAGGGATTCCGGGATGGCCGCGCAGTTCATCGCCACCAGCCGGCCCTTACGACCGGACAGCGCATGAATCCGGCTGGCGACGGTGTCCTTGCCAGTCCCGGTTTCGCCTGACAGCAGCAGGTCGATCCCCAACTGGCCGAGACTGCGGGCCACCACCCGCAGGTTCGGCACCTGATGGTCGTCCTCCAGTTGCTGATCGAATAACTCGTACACACTCATCCACGACCTCTGGTATCTCAGGGTTACGCGACATTGGCTGCGCGAGATTGGCTGCGAGGCGTCCATTGCGAAACAGCGCGCTTGGTGAGGCAGGTATTTGTGGGGCTTCAGGGCGGAACTCGCGTTTTTAGGACCGGCTTTAGCCGGGAAGGCGTCAGGCGTCACACCACACATCTCATGCCGTTCACACCGGCCTCTTCCCGGCTGAAGCCGGTCCTACAAAATCGCCGCTTCTTCAGCATCATTCATCCCCAGCTCCTTCATCCGGTGGTACAGGGTGCGCCGAGGAATTTCGAGCTCCTGCACCACCGCTTCCAGGCTGTGTTTGTGACGCTTGAGTGCGTCTTCGATGAGCATCCTTTCGATGACGCGCAGTTGGGTCTTCAGGCCGGTTTCCAGGTCTCGGTCCGCAGGTGCATCGCCGCCCAGCAGCGGGAACCCCAGCACAAACCGCTTGGCGGCCGACTTCAGCTCGCGAATGTTGCCGGGCCATGAATGGCTGAGCAGGACCTGCACCAGGCGATTGTCCAGCTCGGGAACCGGGCAGCCAAAATCGGCGGCGACTTGCTGGGTGAACTGGTCGAACAATGGCAGGATCTGCTCGCGACGCTTGCGCAAGGCTGGCATTTGAATAGTCAGCACATTGAGCCGGAAAAACAGGTCGCGACGAAAAAGCCCTTGTTCCACGAGTTCATCCAGAGGGCGCTGCGCCGAAGCGATGACCCGAAGGTCCACCGGAATGAAGTCGGTCGACCCCAGGCGCTCGATGCCCCGGGTTTCCAGAATCCGCAGCAGCTTGGCCTGCAGGCTCAGCGGCATGCTGTCGATCTCGTCCAGGTACAGCGTGCCGCCGCAGGCCGCTTCGATGTACCCCTCCCGAGACCGACTGACACCGGTATAGGCGCCGTTCACGACCCCGAACAGCTGACTTTCCGCGAGGGATTCGGGAATAGCCGCGCAGTTCATACCGATGAAAGAACCTGTCCGACCGGACAAGTCATGAATACGTTTGGCCAGCGTGTCTTTCCCTGTTCCTGTCTCCCCGCACAGCAGCAAATCCATACTCAGGTTTGCGGTATTCAATGCTATCTGCTGGATATCCAGCGCCACATTTTCTGGCGGACAGGAACAGTCGCTTACATCGATTTCTTCTTTCATCGATACCTCTCGTAGTGGGAGCAAGCGATTTATTAATACCACGCATTACAAAGGCAGCCACAATTAAATTTAGTTCCCCGACGTCACGAGACCTACTTCACAGGCGACCAGTGATAGCACTTTGACTTTATTGACGAAGACAACTAATTATCCGCAAAACATTCAAACGACTATTTAAAATCATCCGTTGCCCCCGACTGGACGATGAAGCGTCGGAGGCGTCCAACGGCCCGGCCGGCCTGGCGCCTGCATCACAATAGCTTAACAATCATCAGGTTATGCTCTGCCATGGTGCGTCCCCTCTGTCTTCCCCTCATCGCTACGGCGGCGGCGAAGCGGTTGACAAGCCAGCACGCTGACTCATGCCGTTTCAAACTTATTGTCATTCCCCGCGCGCTCGACCACCGCGTATTTAATATTCGCTCGTCCCGAACAAGTAATGCGAACTTACTTGATCGCCTGACTTACATATCCCGTCCCTTTATAACTTATATAACGTCACGCACCTATTTAAGGCGAACCCATCATTGACACCTGAATTATTAGTTTCAAGGAAGGCTAGTTTAACTCCGTTCGGAAATCCGACTGAGCCAAGTCGGTTTTCCGAACACGCTTTACTGTACTCTCGCGTATAGGTCCAAACCCCCTGCGTTTAGCGGGTCGGACATACCGACTATCATGATTTGAACTATTAACAGCGAAGCAAAGGTTTGCGGATCAATAACGATTCGGTAATGGGATCCAACTATTCCTCGCCGCGCAGGATGATCTTCCAGGCACTGCTCAACGAGCCAAAAGGCTCATCAACCTATGGCAGTGGATGTTTCGAATTGTGTCTTCGGAGGCGACTGGCCATGATGTATCGGCGTTTTTACAAAACGCCGGCAAAGTTCGGTGAAATTTTCGTTAATTCATTGTGTGAATAAGTCTGACCCGGCTCATCCGGGTCGATGGGACGTGCAAAGCAGGCGGGCGGATGTGTGTCTGCGCCGGTACACGGCGAGCCCATTGCTGCCAAAAGTGGGCCCGAAGCGGACAACCTCACGGCTGAGGCGTCGCCTCAGGGGCGCACAATTCCCGCTGACGCCGTGGCAGTCGTGACCGCCAGTGCCTCGTTACCGTGCACGACGTCGTCGGTCATTTTGTCCAGAGTGGCGGAAAGCTGCTCGAACTGGTCGCGAGGCACGAGCAGGCGAGAGGGTCCGTCGGCGGTTTTTTTGCGCAGAAATGCCGGGTTGAGGTTCAACAGCACCGAGCGATCGATGCCGGCGCTGACAGCGAGCCGTTCCAGATCCACCGGCCGCGCCAGCTCCAGCTCCGTGAAATACGGCGCGTTGGCAACCGGGCTGAGTTTCACGCCATAGGTCTCGGGTTCGCGCACCAGCAACGACAGCGCCAGCAGGCGCGGCACATAATCCTGGGTTTCCTTCGGCAGGCTCAGGTGCCAGTAATCGGTGGGTAGCCCTCGCCGCTGATTTGCGTCGATAGCCCGGCTCACCGTGCCCTCCCCTGCGTTATAGGCGGCCATGGCCAGCAACCAGTCGCCACCGAACTGGCCATGCAGACGCGTCAGGTAATCCATCGCCGCTTTGCTGGACGCCACGACGTCCCGGCGGCCGTCGTACCAGGCGGTCTGGCGCAGGTCAAAATCGCGCCCGGTGGCCGCCATGAACTGCCACAGCCCGGCCGCGTCACGGATCGAATTGGCCTTGGGGTTGTAGGCGCTCTCGATGATCGGCAATAGGGCCAGTTCCGCCGGCATCGCGCGCTGATCGAGGGTTTCGACGATGAAGTGCAAATACGGGCTGGCCCGCTGGCTGGCGTTGCGGATGAACCCTGCATTGCCCAGCAGCCAGTTGCGCTGACGCACGATGCGTTCATTGACGCCATTGTCGTCGGCCAGGCGGAAATCCTGCCCCATTCGCTGCCAGATATCACTGCCGTCGTAGGGTTGCGTCGGCCGCGAGTAAGCCAACGGCTCTTCGCTGCGATGGAGCCCCGCCACCAGGCGCGGCGTGCGTTCGGTACTCGCCTCGGGAGGGCCGTAGGACTGGCACCCGGCACACAGCACCGCGACGGTCAGTGAAGCGATGCGCATCGGTCGAACGACACGCAAAACGCCCGAATACGGGCGGAAGGCAGGCGGCATGGGAGGTCATCCTGAGAGGTTTATGCTGTGTGGCACGGGCGCTTGAATGGTTCCAATACGCCCGTGCTGTCACACCCCTCCTGCGCGCCTTCCTTATATAGAAAGCCTCTGCATCACGAATGCATCACCTTGTCGTGATCGCGAACGCTGTATTTCACCACGCCCCAGATCAGCAGCTCGTCGCCCTCCATAACGTAGCGCGGCGGGTATTTGGTGTTCTCGGACTTGAGGATGACCTCGTTGCCACGCATGTGCAGGCGCTTGCAGACGGGCTCGGTATTCAGCGCGGCGATGACGATGTCGCCATGCTCGGCATACAGGCTGCGGTCGACAATCACCAGATCGCCGCAATAGATGCCCGCGCCCTGCATGCTGTCGCCTTCTATTTTGACCAGATAGACATGGGGCGCGCGGATGTCGAAGAGCTCGTCCAGCGAGATGTGCCGCTCGATGTGATCGGCCGCTGGCGAGGGAAAACCCGCCGGTACTTGAAAGGCATAAAGGGGGAACCGCTCGCCCGCCGCTGACAACCGGCCAAGGATGGTGACACTCATGGGACTGACCTTGTGTTTGTTAACTGTACGTATATACAGTTAACGTTCTCAGCCGCGCGCGGTCAATGTTGTAAGCAGGAAAATTCGACGGGTGACACATGTGCGGACGCTACTCGATCTACGAGCCAATGGACCATTACCTCAAGACGCTTGCGCCAGAGCAGTTGGTGATCAACGGCTACGATCTCTGGCCCATCGAGCGTTACAACGTGGCGCCGACCACCCGCGTCGAAATCATCCGGCCGGTGACTGACGGCCTGAGCGTCGACAAAGTGCGCTGGGGCTGGTCGCCCCACTGGGCCAAAGGTAAACGGCCCGACCCGATCAATGCGCGGGTCGAAACGGTCATGACAGGCAAGTTCTTCAAGGATCTGTGGCCGAACGGTCGCGCCCTGGCCCCGGCCAATGGCTGGTACGAATGGGTCAAAGACCCGAACGACTCGAAGCGCAAGCAGCCGTACTTCATTCATCTGAAGGACCAGGGGCCGATGTACTTCGCCGCCTTGGGACAGGTCAGGCCTGGGCTTGAGCCGGATGAGCGCGACGGCTTCGTCATCATCACCGCAGCGAGCGACGCGGGCATGCTCGACATCCACGACCGCCGCCCCTTGGTGCTGACGCCCGAGCTCGCACGGGAATGGGTCGACCCGCAGACACCGGCCTCACGGCTCGCGCAAATCGCCCAGGAAGGCTGCCGGCCGGTCAGCGATTTTCACTGGCATGCCGTGGGCAAAGAGGTCGGAAATGTGCGCAACGAAGGTGCGCAGTTGATCGAGCCCTTGGCCGGGCTCGATTTGCTGACGGAGGATCAGGACGAGAACGTTTGATCGCTGCACATGGCGATCACGCGGCACTCAATGGGGCAGGTTTGGAGTGATCAGAGCGTCCACTTCACCGAGAACATCAGGTTGCGCGGATCGCCGTAAACGCCGGTACCCGACGCGATCGGAATGCCCTGCCAGTAGCGGGTGTCGAACAGGTTGTTGACGTTGACCCGGCCGTCCCAGTGCTCGTTCAGCTTGTAGCCGGCCATCAGGCCGACGATGCCGTAAGCGTCCTGATCGGCCTGGCCGTCGCCAACGCGGTTGAAGGTCTTGCTCTGGGCCAGCACGTCCGCCCCCACTCGCCATTTGTGCAGCTCGCCGGGCAATGTGTAGCTGGTCGCGGCTTTGAACAGATGTTTCGGCTGCTCGGGGGCGAACAGTTTGCCTTCGTTGCTTTTGGTGCCGTCTTCGACAAACTGGCTCAACACGTAGGTGTACGACGCCGAGAACTGCCAGTCCGGCGTCAGCGCGCCGCTCAGTTCGGTATCAATCCCGCGGCTGCGCACTTTGCCCGCTGCACCGTAGCAGCTGGACGCCGGGAAGCTCGGGCAATTGGTGGAGTTCTGGTCCTGCACCAGGTACGCGCGGTTTTCCTGCTCCATTTCAAAGAGCGCCACCGAGGTATTCAGCGCGCCGTCGAAGTATTCGCCCTTCAGGCCGATCTCGTAGTTCTTGCCCGTCATTGGCTTCAACACCGAGCGCGCTGAATCCATCTCGGTCTGCGGCTTGAAGATTTCGGTGTAGCTGGCGTAGGCCGAGTACGTGTCGTTCAGGTCATAGATGACGCCGGCGTAGGGCGTGACTTCGCGGACCACCTTGTAATCGCCGCTGCCGGCGCGGTTGTCGAAGTCATACCAGCTGACGCGGCTGCCGAGGATGACGTGCAGCGGGTCGATCGGGTTCAAGCGCGCGACGGCGTAAACCCCTTCTTCGGTAGCGGCATTGCGGGTTTCGTACAGGCTGGTGTCGACGTCAGGTTTGAGCAGTGAATGGGTCGGGTTGTAGAGGTCAATGGGCGTGCCGTCGGTCCAGCCGCCCCACTGGTGAAATTTCTCCTGCCGGTGGCTCACGCCCACGACCAGTTCATGCTCGCGACCGAACATCTGAAACGGCCCGCTGAGGGAGGCGTCCAGGTTGGTCTGGTCATCGTCGTCGCGGTACTTGCCGTGGTACTGCTGAAAACCCAGACCGTCGTAGTTGCCGATGTAGCTGGAGAAGGTGTCCGCTTCAGCCCAGATCTTCTGTCCCGCCAGCTTGGCCGACCAGCCGTTGTCGAATCGGTGGGTGACGTCGGTGAAGAACATGATGTTGTCTTTGTTCCAGTACGACCAGTCGTTGCTGAGGAACGTCGAACGCTTGAGGTGCAGGTCTTCGCCGTTCGGGCCGCTGGGCAGACCGCCCCAGTCCGAGGTGTTGTCGTCACGCTGTTTGGACGCGCCGACGGTCCAGGTGGTCGAGTCGTTCAGGTCGGCTTCGAGAATCCCGTAAAAGGTCTGCCGCTGATTTTTGCGGATATCGGAGAAGCTCTTGTCATCTTCGTACGCGGCCACCACACGGCCGCGAACGGTGCCGGAGTCGTTGAGCTTGTTCGACGCATCGACCTCGGTGCGGTAACGGTCCCAACTGCCGGCGCTGGTGGTGACACTGACCTGCGGCACGGCGGTCGGGCGCTTGCGCACCAGGTTCAACGTCGCCGCCGGGCTGCCCGCGCCGGTCATCAGGCCCGTCGCCCCGCGAACCACTTCGACGCGGTCATACATGGCCAGATCCGCGCCGGAAATCACGTCCTGGGTGTAGGCGCTGATGCTGCTCGGCAGGCCGTCGTACATGATGTTGTCGATCTTGAAACCGCGCGCCAGAAACTCCTGACGGTCCGACGCCGTTCGGTGCAACGTCACGCCGGGCGCGTATTTCACCACATCGTTCAGGTCATTCATGCCCTGATCGTCCATGCGCTGGCGGGTGATCACACTCACCGACTGCGGCGTCTCGCGGATGGACAGCGGCAGCTTGGTCGCCGTGTTCATGGAACCCGTTGTGTAGGACCCCGAACTCTCCGTGGTCGCCTGTCCCGCGATGCCGTAATCGGCGTTGATGCTCAGGCCTTCCAGCGCGACGGCGCCCGACGCCGAATTGCTGCTGGCACTGCCCGGTTGAGCGAGCGATGTTACCGGTGGCTGATCCGGCAAATTCTGCTGCGTCGGCGCTGCGAAGGAATGGCTGGAGAAACCAAGGGCAACAAGTGCCGACAAGGCTGGCAGGGCGGGACGTAGCATCGGGTGCTTCCTGGAAAGGGCGAGAGCTGATCTGCGGCGCATCACCCTGATGAGCGACGTTCCACATGGCGAAAAGCTATGAGGGCGCCGATCGTAACAACCTTTTTATAAATTGTTAATGCAAACCGTTTCCATTTGTTAAAGCGTGTGATTTGTTTTTACTGCTCTTACGTCCATCAGTCGGCTCGGGCGAATTCAGTCTGGACCGGGCGGCGAGATCACAACTATCATGCCCACGTCTCACGATGAATAACCAAAGGTACTACCTTGCCCCGTTCCAACTGGCTGCCTACGCCGCCTTAGCGCTACGCCCCCCTCGCTTGACCCTGACCGCCACCTGACTGCGGTCGAATCCTGCTGCGCCTGATTTTCTGTCCGCGGCTAATCCACAACTCAATTGAAACAGACACACGTGTATCGCCCAGCGCCCGCCGCTGTGCGTCATGCCGTGCCTGCCCTGGGTGAATTAATGTTTGAAAACATCAGAACCGCCTGGCTGTCCGACGCCAGAGCGAACATACTCGCTGGACTCGTTGTTGCGCTGGCCCTCATCCCCGAGGCGATCGCCTTCTCCATCATTGCAGGCGTCGACCCTAAGGTCGGCCTGTATGCCTCTTTCTGCATCTGCACCGTCATCGCTTTCGTCGGCGGCCGCCCGGCGATGGTGTCGGCGGCGACCGGAGCGATGGCCCTGCTCATGGTCAATCTGGTCAGGGACCATGGCCTTCAATACCTTCTGGCAGCTTCGTTGCTGTGCGGAGTGCTTCAGATCATCGCCGGCTATCTGCGCCTGGGTGAGCTGATGCGTTTCGTCTCCCGCTCCGTCGTGACCGGGTTCGTGAACGCCTTGGCGATCCTGATTTTCATGGCCCAACTGCCGGAACTCACAGGAGTGACCTGGCCGGTTTATGCCCTGACGGCGGGCGGGCTGGCCATCATTTACCTGTTTCCACGACTGCCGGTGCTGGGGAAACTGCTCCCCTCGCCGCTGGTGTGCATTATCGTACTCACCGCGATTTCAATCTCGATGGGACTGACCGTACACACCGTAGGCGACATGGGATCGTTGCCTGACAGCCTGCCGATATTTCTATGGCCGGACGTACCGCTGAACCTCGACACCCTGCTGATCGTTTTGCCCTACTCTGCCGCCCTGGCGATCGTAGGGCTGCTGGAGTCGATGATGACCGCGACCATCGTCGACGACCTGACAGACACCTCCAGCAACAAGAACCGCGAGTGCAAGGGGCAAGGCATCGCGAACATCGCGTCCAGCCTGATAGGCGGCATGGCAGGTTGCGCAATGATCGGCCAGTCAATGATCAATGTGAAATCCGGCGGCCGCACCCGACTGTCGACGCTGAGCGCCGGGGTGTCGCTGCTGGTCATGATGGTGTTTCTCGGCGACTGGCTTGCGAGAATCCCGATGGCGGCGCTGGTGGCCGTGATGATCATGGTGTCGATCAGTACGTTCAGCTGGGACTCGATCCGCAACCTCAACAAGTACCCGCTTTCAACCAACATCGTTATGGTGGTGACGGTCGTGGTCGCCACCGACAACCTGGCCTTCGGCGTTGTGGCGGGTACCTTGCTGGCGGCAATGTTCTTCGCAAACAAGATCGGCCATCAGCTCGAGGTGAGCTCAACCCGTGATCCCGAGCACCCTCACCGCACGTATGAGGTAACCGGTCAGGTGTTCTTCGGATCAGCGGACAGGTTTATCCGATCCTTTGATCTCAAAGAGCCCCTCGAGACGCTGGCCATTGACCTTCGCGCCGCGCACTTCTGGGACATCACGGCGGTTGCGGCATTGGACAAAGTGGTGCTCAAGCTTCGTCGACTGGGGGTCCAGGTGGATGTCGTCGGGATGAACCAGGCCAGTGCAACTCTCGTGGATCGCTTCGGCATTCATGACAAACCGGACGGTTTAGAGACGCCAATGGGGCACTGACCGCAGCAAAACGGTCAGCAGTGACGCCGGGAAGGCTTGGCAACGGCCTGCGCTGCGCAGAGACGCAGCGCTGCAATGGATACGCGTGGTTTGCGAAAGTGATCCGGCGTCGCCCGTCATCAAGCCACCGCGCGTCGCCCTCCACCGAATAATTTGGGGCCCAACAAATTGACTGTCAGACCCAACATCACAAGCACACCCCCCGCGCATTGCAGCACGCTGAGTCGCTCGCCCAGCACCAACGCTGAGGAACTCAGGCCGACCACCGGCACCAGCAGGGAAAACGGCGCGACCTTGCCCGCCGGGTAGCGAGACAGCAGCTTGCTCCAGCTGATGTAGCCGAAGAGCGTGGCGACGAAGGCCAGATAAGCCAGCGACAGCACCGAGCTCCAACTCAGGTTGAGCAATGAATGCTCAATGAGCGCCGGCCCCTCCAGCCACAGCGACATGGCGAGAAACGGTAGCGGCGGAACAATCGCTCCCCAGACCACCAGCGCCACGAGATCGACGTTGCCGAACCGGCGCGTGATGATGTTGCCCAACGCCCACATCGAGGCCGCGCACAACACCAGCAACACCGCCAGCAGCGGTGTCGCAGCCCCTGTGCCCATGCCGATAAGGGTCAGCCCGCCCGCGGCGATGAGTAAGCCCGCCACGCTATAGATGCGTAATTTCTCACCGATGAAGATCGCCGCGAACAGCAGCGTGAAGAACGCCTGCGCCTGCAGCAGCAGGGAGGCCAGCCCCGGTGGCATGCCATGGGCCATGCTCTCGAACAGAAAGGCAAACTGACCGAATGAAATGGTCGCTCCGTACGCAAGCAGCCAGAACCAGGGCAACTGCGGACGACGGATGAAAAACACGGCCGGAATCGCAACCAGCGTGAACCTCAGCGCGCCCAGCAGCATCGGCGGCAGGCCATCCAGCCCGTATTTGATCACGATGAAATTCAAACCCCACGCGATGATGACCAGCAATGCCAGGCAAAGGTCTTTAAACGGCATGGTGTTCCTTAAGAGTTGGCAGGTAGTTGGGGAGAGCCCGATGAAACAATAATCGCCTCGTGCCTGCTGCATTTGCAAACGCCTTGGCACCGTTGAATGAAGAATTAGTTAATTGATTATTTAGCACTGAGCAAACCCACGGACATGCTAGCCATAGGCCTGCCCATCCGCCGAACGCACCTTAAGTATTCAAAAATCCGGCAGACACGCTGATCGCTGGAACGGACCTCAGCGCCTTCCTTTGGAGCTCCGGAGAAACTCACATGCAACTACAAAACTTTAGAATTGCGACCAGAGCGCTGCTCTGCTTCGGTCTGATCACGCTGATCCTGCTAGGCCTTGGCGTGTTCGCTTACGTTCAAATTGATGAAATGCGTGCCACTGAACAAAAGCTGGAAACCGACGTGGTGCCCAGCATTCAGGTGATTGACGATATCCAGATCGCTCTGCTGCATACCCGGCTGGAAAGCATACGATCGCTGGCGGTGTCGGGCTCAGACGCACAACGCAAAGTCACCGATAATATTTTTCAAGACATCGCCACGCTCGAAGAAAAGACGGGCTACTACCGAGCACACCTGATTACTGATGAAGAAGATAACAAGCAGTTTCAGACCGCGAACGGCCTGATGGAGAAATACATAGCTGGCGTCAAAAACATTATTTCGCTGAATAAAACCGACCATCAAAGCGCGCTGGACTACGCCAACAACGAACAGGCGCAGACCGCGACGCAGTATCAGGCAGAGCTCACAAAGCTGCGCGACCTTAATTCACAGAACGCCGTCAACGCCGGGCATCGCGCTGCAGAGGTTTACAACCACAGCATCATGGTTCTTATCTCCGTTGTTCTGGGTGCATCGGTGCTCACCATAGGCCTGGCTTATGCCCTGACCCGAAGCATCGTGAAGCCGGTCGGCAGTTCGTTGACCTTCGCGGAGAAAATCGCAACGGGCGACCTCTCCGGCGTCCTCGCCGTGACAGGGCGGGATGAGATATCCAGTCTGATGATTGCGCTCAATCTCATGGCCGGCAATTTGAAGACCACGCTGACTGAAATATCGGGAGCGGCCGACCAACTGAGCACCGCGTCCGTGGAAATGACATCGATCACCGAAAACGCAGACCGGACACTTCAAAGACAGAACAGTGAGATCGAACAGGCGGCCACGGCGGTCACCGAGATGAGTGCGGCGGTGGAAGAAGTCGCAAGAAATGCGAACTCGACGTCCGAGGCCGCACAGTCATCCAGCACATCTGCCGAAGAGGGCAACCGCCGGGTCGTCAACACGGTGACGGCCATGACGAACCTCGCCGACCTCGTGGACAACTCTGTGGTACAGGTCAAGGCCCTGGCCAGTCAGGCTGACGATATTACGAAAGTGCTGAGCGTCATCCGCGCCATCGCCGAGCAGACAAACCTGCTCGCGTTGAACGCGGCAATTGAAGCGGCGCGCGCCGGGGAACAAGGACGCGGCTTTGCCGTAGTGGCAGATGAGGTACGAGCCCTGGCGCACCGGACCCAGCTGTCTACTCAGGAAATCGAGCAGATGATCACCAAGGTCCAGTCAGGGTCCGCCGCGGCGGTTGAATCGATGGACAAAAGCAGGCAGGAGGTTCACAGCACGCTGACCTCTGCGAAAGACGCAGGCTCGTCCCTGCGCCTGATCACCGACGCGGTCCTGGAAATCAACGAACGAAACATGCAGATCGCGACGGCTTCGGAGCAACAAGCCCATGTTGCCCGAGATGTGGACAGAAACCTGGTGAGCATTCGGGATTTGGCCATACAAAGCACCGAGGGCGCGAGACAGACGCTGGAAGCAAGCAGCGAACTGTCGACGCTCGCGGTCCGACTCAACGACATGGTCGGCAAGTTCCGGCTTTAGCCCATGGCTGCTTTGACGCCCTGAAGCCGGCTTCCCTGCCCCAACGGCTTGCTGATGACTGTGCCGCTGATCACGGAACGTCCTTGAAAAACATGTGGCTCCCGAGTTTCAGAGTCGGCTTGGCGCTGGCTGCCCACGCCGGAGCCCTCGACAAAGTGGTCGCGTAGTAGTGAGTGGCCCCGCCGGTGGGGTCTGGCACGTTCCCGTCGATTACTTGGTCGGCAGCGATTTGGCACTGCGCCAACTCGCGGAACGGAATCTGTCGCGCGCCGCTCACGGACGGATAGTTCGGGTCGCCCTTGTTCCAGCAACTGAACTGATAGGGCTTCTGGCACACCCCGGCATAGCCCTCGCCCCACCATGACTTTTCTTGTCCATCGTTCACGCGGTTGCGGATCGTCCAGGCCACGGCCAGCATTCCGGCAAGCCCTTCCCCACGAGCTTCGCCATACAGCGTGCGGGCGAGCAAGTCGCGATCTCTATCAGTGACGGTCATGGCTATTCTCCAGACAAAAAACCCGCTCATCGGCGGGCTAGACGATCGGATGTGCTTTTGGGGGCGGTCTGCCGCGCGTCACGCTCGAGGGCGATGGCGCCCTGCAGACTGACAACGCGAATCTGCTGGGCCGCAATCAGCAGTCCCATCACGATTGCAATCACTACAGCGGCCCGCAATGGCTCGCAATGTGGAACCCGCTTTGGCTACGGCGACAATGGCCCCAAGGCTCATAACGAATCCGCCTTGCGTCCGAGGAACCGGATGATCAGCTCGCGGATCGCCGTCACGCCGATGAACCCTATGGTGCCGCCGGCGGCGACGGACAGACTCGACGGCCAGGCCATCCATTCGATGACGCTGCTGGCTGACAGGCTCAATGCACCACAGATCAGCGCCTCAAGCACGACGCGCCATTTGTTGGCTTCTTTGCCTTCATAGAGCACGCGCAACAGAGAAGTGGTGGCGGCCATGATCGCTCCCTGCCAGAGCGGCGTCGTGATGATCAGCCAGACGTGCGCCCAGAAGTCAGGTGTTTTTTCCGGCATCTTCGTCGACCTCCGACAGTCCGCCCCCTCGGGCTCGGGGAATGGGTCAGCCCCTCGGCAATCCCTACTTGGAGCGATGAATGTGGCGGGGCTGAATACGAAAAAGCCCCGGCAAATGCCGAGGCTCTGAATAAGTGCATGTCGTTCACGCTGCCCGTCGGAGCAGCGCGGGTACTGTTAAGTAGCGTTCCGGATCGGGTGTTCACACCCGCGGTCGCTGAAAGAATGGGAAGGAAAGCCTCCCGGAATGGGAGGCTCAGGCTCTGACAGCCAGACCTACGCTTGCGCGTAACCCCACTGAGTGATGCGCTCAGCGAAGTATGGCTTCACCATCGTAACCGTTGCCGCCTGGTTACTCGCTTCAAGGCTCATCTTCTCGCCGTCAGTGCCCGGACCCGCGACCCATAGGGTGACGGGTATTTTCTCAGCCTTGGCTTTGTCGAGCAGATTCTTCAGCGCGGTGCGGCCAGCATCCGTTGGTGGAATGCCAGTCTCGCCGATGAATGCTGCCATCTTGTTGGCTTTGGCGTAAGTCAGAAACGGACCCACGATTTGGTCGCGCAGCGCCGTTGGCGAAATCTGGGTGTTGTCGCCGTTGTAGGCACCGCTCGATCCGCCATCGACGTCAGCATAGGCGTGCGCTTCCCAAACAATGGAATTTGCCGGGTCCACAATTTTGGACTGTAGATTGACCGAGGCAGTCGCCCAGTCCTTGGCGCTAGCGTATTGCAGGCCACAGATGAAGACTGGCTTTTTGGAGCTGTTGCGCAGGGCCTTCAGCACGGTATTCATCGTGTTGATGTAAAGGGTTTCCAAGTCGGCCGACGTAATGTAGTCCTTTGCGCCGGCGTTGGGGTTGGGATAGGGCTCGTTGCCCAAACCCCAACCCAGAACCATAGGGTCGTCGCACGCAACAACCAACTTCTGGTGGAAGTTCGCCAAGTGGACCGCACTCCAGGAACCACCACCGACGGAGTTACCCTCCTGGATCAGAACCTGCTCTGTAATTTTCCAGCCGTCTTGATTGCCCGCCTCTTTACTTGGGTAAAGCTGACCGGTCAGTTGGCCATTCGCATCGGTCTGGTAGCGATGCAGGCGCATGTAGTGATGCGGATCGGGGATGATCCTGGCTTCACCGTTAGAGTCATCGCTGATCGCCTTCAGCATTTCCTTCCACTTGTCCACGAACTCCTGCTTCAAGTTCGCGCCTTGACCTGGCAGACCGTCGATTGTCGACAGCTCAATGGCGCGCTGCAGTTCGAACGGAAAACGGATAAGGCGCACACCGAGGTTCTTCACCCAGTGAGTGATGGTGTCCCGAGTGGGCCATTGATAATGAGTGCCGGCCGAACCTGGAAGGATTTGACCCGCATTGGCGACCGAGCCCAGGTTGATTCCTACCAGAGGAATGTTTTTGAGCTGGGCGATTACTGAGCTGCTATTGGACATTTTGATTACCTTGAGTCGAATGATTTTTAGCGGAGAATTCCGCATTCATGTCGCTCACAGGCGATAGCTCGGGGCACGTGGCCCTCACATGATTCAACGTCCCGCACCGGGAACACTTGATCTGGAGCTCCGTCATCTCACCGATACGGGCGAGAAGTCTTTTGCACTTTCCACATCTGCAATCTTTCAACATTCCGCGAAGCCTTTTGGATTCTGCCAGGCTCCGCCCCGCTCGCGCGGAGAGTAAGGGCCTCGGCTGGTTTGCAGGTACAGCCTGCGATCTGGCGATCCCTGTGGGTGTTAGTGCACCCGCCTGACTGCCCTCTCTTTCTTCGTTGATTTCCCGTCTGGCCCTGTTGCCAAGGCCAGCCAGCGAAATCGGTGATTCCGTCCTGCTAAAGAGCTTTGATCCAGTCGGTCCCTTGTCGGGGCTGGGAGACCACTTCGCTGGTCCCTGGCTATCTGGCGGCTTCACCAGTCATGTATCGCTGCGGTATGTCGCTGCGATGGATGTAAGTTAGCAAGCGCTAAATTTAGCGTCAATAGCTAATGCTAAATTATTTTCGTGCCTGTAATGGGTGCTGGTCGCTCGAGGCAGGTCGATATTTCTGACAGGGGTTTTGCAAACAGCTGACTGCCGTTATGCTTACGAGAACTGTACGCATATACAGTAATCAAGGAGAAACTGATGTCCCTACCAGAGAAGAAAAAGTCTCAAGAGCGCGAGCCCATGTCCGGCCTGGAGCGCCTGAACCTAAGGGTGGCGGGCATGATCAACCACCCGATCGCCCAGGATCAGATGTGGGTCACGATCCATAAGCTGGAGACCGACGGCGAGCGAGAGTGGGACGAAGTGATGGGGGCTATTGCGGAAGTGGATGGGATAGAGATGGTTTTCAACGATGAAGACAGTTCGGTCACGCTGAAGTGGGAAGCGCCGTCAGATGACGATCCCCGCGTCCAAGTGCGGGACGAATTCGAAGCACTGGAGGAAGCCGCGCCTTTCTGAGTGCACAAAAAAGCCCGCTTGATTCGCGGGCGTCTGCACCTTCAAAAAACCGCCTGTGCCGGCCACTAGTCGGCCAGATCGGCCAGCGCAACTAGGCCTTTCTTGCGTTCCAGATCAATAAAACCTTAGCATGGATCGTCACGTCGTCGATCCTTGCCGTCTGGTTCTCATAATGCTGATTGTCTGAAATAAGCCTGTAATTCTCTTCGTCCAGTCGCATCACGCGCTTGATGTACAGCTCTTGGTGCCAAGTCAGTACGTAGATGCCCTCACCGATGAAGTCCTGCACGCCTTTGTCGACGATCACCAAGTCTTTATCGTTGATGGTTCCTTCCATGCTCTGACCCCAGCCACTGATCATGGCCAGAGCTGTCTTCGAGGTGTAGGTCACACCTTTCTCGCGAAGAATCTCCTCTCTGACAACCAAGTTGCGCACTACCTCATTGTAATCAGGCGGCACTTGTCCGTGACCCATCGCTGCACGTATGTCGTACTGGCGAATGACAATCTCTTCATGGGTAGGACGAAGGGCGGCGTAATTGGCCGGAAGCACGTCTGTGCTCTGGTCATCCGGGTCGGCAGCCGCCGCCACAATCCGGTCCCGCGCCTCATTTGAAAAGCCTTTCACCTTGGCGAGAGACTGTTTGAGCTGTTCCAGTGCCGAAAGCCCGGCCTTCACTGATGTCGCGGAAGTCTCGGACGCAGCAGGGCTGACCAAGCTTCCCGAAGGAAGGCCGATCTTCTCTTCCAAATTCGCAGCAGCTTTCTCGCCGAGATTTCTGTGCCCGTTAAGAATCTGGGACAGATACGACGCATCGAGGCCGTGCCTATTGGCGAAATCTTTCTGGGAGGCCCCGGCCATCAGGGCTTTCAGGGCGTCGGCTCTAAGCTTGTTAATGTCCATGTCCCATCATCGCTTCCGGTTAGCATACAGTAAATTACGGTCTGCTATCAGCCACATGATTAGCCTTTGCTAATGCTCACGCAAGCCGGGCAGGATGATCCGAAAGATGAAGATCAAGTGCAGCCCATCGAAAACCAGACCCCGAAAACGAAAAAAGCCCCGCATATGCAGGGCTTTTTACTGTGTTTGGCGGGGAACTAGGGATTCGAACCCTAGAAACGCTATTAACGTTCGCCGGTTTTCAAGACCGGTGCATTCAACCACTCTGCCAATTCCCCGAAGCATTTGGCGTCGAAGGTTTTTCACCCCTCCGTCGCTTTGCGGGCGCCATAATACCGTAATGAAACAAGCTGTCAAACTCTCCGGCTAGCGCGCTGCCTCGCCTCTGTTATGATCTTTGCAACTTGAGGTTTCAAACCCTTCGTTTTCACCACCAGGAGTAGCGCCATGCGCGAACAGGATTACGCAGTCAACAACCGCGTGCAGGTCGAGCAGCTAGAGGTTAGCCGCGTCCTGCGCAACACTTACGGCCTTCTGGCCCTCACCCTCGCCTTCAGCGGCGTCATGGCGTTCGTCTCCCAACAGATGAACTTCGGTTACCCGAACGTCTTCGTTGTGCTGATCGGCTTCTACGGTCTGTTTTTCCTCACCAACAAATTGCGCGATTCGGCGTGGGGTCTGGTCTCGGCGTTCGCGCTGACGGGCTTCATGGGGTTCATCCTCGGCCCGATTCTCAACCGCTACATCGGCATGCAGGGCGGCGCTGAAGTCGTTGCCTCCGCGTTCGCGATGACGGCCCTGGTCTTCGGTGGTCTGTCGGCCTATGTGCTGATCACGCGCAAGGACATGAGCTTCCTCGGCGGCTTCATCACCGCAGGCTTTTTCGTGTTGCTCGGGGCCGTAGTAGCCAGCATGTTCTTCCAGATCAGCGGCCTGCAACTGGCGATCAGCGCCGGCTTCGTGCTGTTCTCGTCGGTCTGCATTCTGTTCCAGACCAGCGCGATCATCCACGGCGGTGAACGCAACTACATCATGGCGACCATCAGCCTGTATGTATCGATCTACAACCTGTTCATCAGCCTGTTGCAGATCTTCGGCATCATGGGCAGCAAAGACTGATCAGTGTGCCCGCTTCAACAAAAAGCCCGCTTCTGCGGGCTTTTTGCTGTCCGGCGTTCGTGAATTCTTTATCATTGCGCCCATGTTCCCTGTCAGCGCCCGACCGAGCCGCCCATGAAGTTCGCCATTGCCCTGCATTCGCCCGCCCACGCGCCCTCCTCCCGGCGTGCATTGCTGTTCGCTAAAGCTGTGTTGGCGCAGGGCCATGAAATCGTGCGCCTGTTCTTTTATCAGGACGGCGTGCACAGCGCGTCCGGCAATGTGGTGTCGCCCCAGGACGAGTCGGATACCGCCGCGCAATGGCGCGATTTCGTCAGCACCCACAAGCTTGATGGCGTGGTCTGCATCGCAGCCGCCCTGCGCCGGGGGGTGTTGAATGCTGAAGAGGCGGAGCGTTATTCGCGACCTGCGGCGAACCTGTCGGCACCCTGGGAATTGTCGGGGCTGGGTCAGCTGCACGAGGCAGTACAGACGGCCGATCGCTTGATCTGTTTTGGAGGGCCGTAACGTGGCGAAGTCGTTATTGATCATCAGCCGTCAGGCGCCCTGGTCGGGTCCGGACGCGCGCGAGGCATTGGACATTGCCCTGGCCGGCGGCGCGTTCGATCTGCCGGTCGCCATGCTGTTCATGGACGACGGTGTGCTTCAGTTGGCCGCGGCGCAGAACGCCAGCCAGGTGCAGCAGAAAGACCTGAGCGCCAACCTGCAGGCGTTGTCGATGTTCGGCGTGGAAGACTTGTTCGTCTGCCGCACCAGCCTGAATCAGCGCGGGATGCCGCCAACCGGGTTAAGCGTCGAACCGCTCCAGGTGCTGGATGACCCGCAAATCGCCGCGCTCATTGACCGTTACGACCAAGTGATTACGATCTGATGGCTACCCTGCACGTACTCTCTCATTCCCCTTTCACCGACTCGCGCCTGAGCAGTTGCCTGCGCGTGCTAGGAAGCGAAGACGCGATCCTGCTCTGCGGCGACGCAACCTATGCGTTGCGCGCAGACACCGCTGCAGCCCAGTCGCTGAACGCGAAAACCGGCAGCCTGAAGGTGTTCGTGCTCGATGAAGACGCCACCGCTCGACACATCGCGCTGCCTGACTGGGCACAAGGCGTCGACTATGCCGGCTTCGTGACGCTCTCGGTGCACTACGACAAGGTCAACACCTGGCTATGAAACAGCTCATCGTCGACGGGCGCGATATTCAGCTGGACAAAGACGGCTATCTAGAGGACCTGCACGACTGGTCCAGCGAGGTCGCTGAAGCCTTGGCCCTTGAGGCAGACATCGCCCTGACGCCGGAGCATTGGGAAGTTCTCGAATTGCTGCGCGCGTTCTATGCAGAATTTCAGCTGTCCCCGGCCACACGGCCGCTGGTCAAGTACACCGCGCTGAAACTGGGCGCCGACAAAGGCAACAGCTTGCACCTGAATCGTCTGTTCAACGGCACTCCCGCCAAACTTGCCGCCAAGCTGGCGGGCCTGCCCAAGCCGACCAATTGCCTATGACTGACTTCACCCCCCTCGTCACCGAAACCCCTGCCGAGCATCCCTTCGCGCCCTTCGTTCGTATTCTCGGCAAGGGCAAGCGTGGTGCGCGCAACATGACCCGCGCCGAAGCCCGGGAAGCCATGGGCATGGTGCTCGATGAAAAAGTCGAAGACACCCAGCTCGGCGCTTTCCTGATGCTGCTGCGGCACAAGGAAGAGAGCCCGGATGAGCTCGCAGGCTTCACCGAAGCGGTGCGCGAGCGTCTGCATGCGCCGGAACTGACGGTCGATATCGACTGGCCGACCTACGCCGGCAAGAAGCGTCACCTGCCGTGGTACCTGCTGGCCGCCAAGTGCCTGGCGCAGAACGGCGTGCACGTATTAATGCACGGCGGCGGCGCCCATACCGCCGGCCGGTTGTACAGCGAGCAGTTGCTGAACCTGTTGGGGATTCCGCTGTGTCGCAACTGGCAAGCGGTGGGTGAAGCGCTGGAGCAGCAGAACATTGCGTTCTTCCCCCTCGGCGACTGGGCGCCGCAGCTTCAGCGCATGATCGATCTGCGCAACACGCTGGGGCTGCGCTCGCCGATCCATTCGCTGGCGCGCATCCTCAACCCACTGGGCGCGCGGTGCGGGCTCCAGAGTATTTTCCATCCTGGCTATCAGGGCGTGCACCGCGACGCCAGCAGCCTGCTCGGCGACCACGCCATCGTGATCAAGGGCGACGGTGGTGAGGTCGAGATCAATCCCGACACCATCAGCCATTTGTACGGCACCACCGATGGCCAGCCGTGGGATGAGGAATGGCCAGCGTTGTCGGACCGTCGCCATGTGAAGCCTGCCACCCTCGACCCGCTGCATCTGGTCGCGATCTGGAAAGGCGATATCGAGGACAGCTACCCGCAGCTGGCGCTGATCGCAACCATGGCGCTGGCACTGCGGGGCCTCGGGATGCCGCGGGCTGAAGCCTTCGCCCAGGCGGAGCAGTATTGGGCAAACCGGAACAGATCGATTTAGCCGATAGCTACTCCCCAGTCTTTGCGCCATTCGTTCGAACGATTGCCTTTAGACTGATCTCCAACGTACTTCGGTACAGCTCAATTTGGAGTCAGGCATGGGCCTTCTCGTTGAAGGACGCTGGCAAGACCAGTGGTACGAAAGCAGCAAAGACGGCGCGTTTCAGCGCGAGCAAGCCAAGCGCCGGAACTGGGTGACTGCTGATGGCAGCCCCGGCCCGTCCGGTGAAGGCGGCTTCAAGGCGGAGGCCGGCCGCTACCATTTGTACGTTTCCCTGGCCTGCCCGTGGGCCCATCGCACGTTGATCGTGCGCAAGCTCAAGGGTCTGGAAAGCCTGATCGACGTCTCGGTGGTCAGTTGGCTGATGCGCGAGAACGGCTGGACATTCGACAAGCAGACCGGTTCTACCGGCGATGCGCTGGATGGCCATACCTTTATGTACGAGCGCTACCTCGCCGACACCGCCGATTACACCGGTCGGGTTACGGTACCGGTGCTGTGGGACAAGCAGCTGAATCGCATCGTCAGCAATGAGTCGTCGGAAATCATCCGGATGTTCAATTCGGCGTTCGACGAACTGACCGGCAATCACCTGGATCTCTATCCAGAGCCGCTTCGCAACGAGATCGACCGGCTGAACGACCGGATTTACCCGGCCGTGAACAACGGCGTCTATCGCGCCGGATTCGCGACGTCGCAAGGTGCGTACGGAGAGGCTTTCGATGAGGTGTTCGCCGAGCTGGATGCGCTGGAAACGCTGCTCAGCGAGAAACGCTATCTGGTGGGCGAGTACCTGACTGAAGCGGACGTGCGCCTGTTCACCACGCTGATTCGCTTTGACGCGGTGTACCACGGGCACTTCAAGTGCAACCTGCGACGCATTGCCGACTACCCGAACCTGAGCAACTGGGTGCGCGAGATGTATCAGCTGCCGGGTGTTGCCGAGACGGTGGACTTCGTGCACATCAAGCATCACTACTACGGGAGCCACGCCACCATCAACCCGACCGGTATCGTGCCAAAAGGGCCGCAGCAGGACTTCAGCGGCGAGCATGATCGGGGGCGTTTGAACGGAAAAGGGATCTTGCAGAACGGCTGAAGGGTTTCAGTTAACACTGAAACCCCGCCTGCCTCTCCACCGCATAAACTTTGAAAGACTGCGGTGGAATCAGACGCTCGCCTGAGCCCCTTCGAACCATGCCAGTTTCTCCCGCAACTTCACCACTTCGCCCACAATCACCAGGGTCGGCGCATGGACTTCGTGCTCGGCCACCAATTGCGGCAGATTGGCCAGCGTGCCGGTGAAGACGCGCTGGTTGACCGTGGTGCCCTGCTGAATCAACGCCGCTGGGGTGTCGGCCGACCGGCCGTGCCGGATCAACTGCTCGCAAATAACCGGCAGCCCGATCAGGCCCATGTAGAGCACCAACGTCTGCGATGGCGACACCAGATCCTTCCACGGCAGGTCGGTAGAGCCGTTCTTCAGGTGGCCGGTCACGAAACGCACGGACTGCGCGTGATCGCGATGGGTCAGCGGAATACCGGCGTAGGCCGCGCAACCACTGGCCGCGGTGATACCCGGCACGACCTGGAACGGAATGCCATGGGCGGCCAGCTCTTCGATTTCTTCGCCGCCACGGCCGAAGATGAACGGATCGCCGCCCTTGAGGCGCACCACGCGTTTGCCCTGCTTGGCCAGATTCACCAACTGCTGGTTGATCTGATCCTGGGGCAAGGCGTGGTCGGCGCGCTGCTTGCCGACGTAGACCCGGTCAGCGTCGCGGCGGCACAAGTCCAGGATCGCCGGCGCTACCAGGCGGTCGTAAAGCACCACGTCCGCCTGCTGCATCAGACGCAGTGCGCGAAAGGTCAGCAAGTCAGGATCACCCGGCCCGGCGCCCACCAGGTACACCTCACCGGTCGTGGGCGGCGCCTCGCCGTCGATCTTCGCTCGCAGCAACCTCTCGGCTTCGGCGCCCTGTCCGGCCAGCTGCCGATCAGCGATGGGCCCCTGGAATACATCCTCCCAGAACGCCCGACGCTGCTGAACGTTGGGAAACAGCCCTTTCACCTGATGACGAAAGCGCGCGGCCAGACCGGCCAGATGCCCGTAGGTAGGCGGAATCCAGGTTTCCAGCTTGGCGCGGATCAGACGCGCCAGCACCGGCGCATCGCCACCGCTGGACACCGCGATCACCAGCGGCGACCGGTCGACAATCGCCGGGAAGATCACGCTGCACAGCGCAGGCGCATCCACCACGTTGACCGGCACACCGCGCTGGCGGGCATCGGCTGACACCTGCGCATTGAGCGGCTCATCGTCGGTGGCGGCGATAATCAGCACGCAGCCGTTGAGGTCCGACTCGGTGTAGCCACGCAGAATCTGCTCGCCACCGCTGCGCTCGATCAGCTCGCGCACTTCCGCCCCGATCTCGGGAGCAACCACGCGCAGCACCGCACCGGAATCAGCCAGCAGGCGAGACTTGCGCAAGGCAATCTCGCCGCCGCCGACCACCAGCACCCGAGCGCCCCGAAGGTTATGGAACAGTGGCAGAAATTCCATTTAGCCGATGACCTCGATGCCGCCCATCCATGGCTTGAGAACGTCCGGCACGCGGATCGAGCCGTCGGCCTGCTGGTAGTTTTCCAGTACCGCCACCAGCGTGCGACCCACCGCGAGGCCCGAACCGTTCAGCGTGTGAACCAGTTCCGGCTTGCCGGTTTCCGGGTTGCGCCAGCGCGCCTGCATACGACGCGCCTGGAAGTCGCCGCAGTTGGAGCACGACGAGATTTCACGGTATTTGTCCTGGCTCGGAATCCACACTTCCAGATCGTAGGTTTTCACCGCACTGAAACCCATGTCGCCTGTGCACAACGCCAGTACGCGGTACGGCAATTCGAGCAGTTGCAGAACGCGTTCGGCGTGACCGGTCAGGCTCTCCAGCGCTTCCATGGATTTTTCCGGCTCGACGATCTGCACCATCTCGACCTTGTCGAACTGGTGCTGACGGATCATGCCGCGGGTATCGCGACCCGACGCGCCGGCTTCGCTGCGGAAGCACGGGGTGTGGGCGACGAACTTCAGCGGCAGCTGCTTGGCGTCGATGATTTCGCCGGAGACGATGTTGGTCAGCGACACTTCGGCGGTCGGGATCAGGTACAGATCGGCCTCGCCTTCGCGGGAGATCTTGAACAGGTCTTCTTCGAATTTCGGTAGCTGGCCGGTGCCCTGCAATGCGGGCGCCTGGACCAGATACGGCGTGTAGGTCTCTTCGTAACCATGCTCATTGATGTGCAGCGTGATCATGAACTGCGCCAACGCACGGTGCAGGCGCGCAATCGGGCCACGCAACAACGCGAAACGGGCCCCGGACAGCTTGGCGGCGGTTTCGAAGTCCAGCCAGCCGAACTTCTCGCCCAGGGCGACATGATCCTGAACCGCGAAGTCGAATGAAGCCGGTGTGCCCCAGGTACGCACTTCGACGTTTTGTTCTTCGTCAGCGCCCACCGGCACCGATTCGTGGGGCAGGTTCGGCATGCTCAGGGCCATGGCATCGAGCTCGGACTGAATGGCGTCCAGTTCTTTCTTGCCGGTGCTCAGCTCTTCGGCCATGCGATCGATGTCAGCCATCAGCGGCGCGATGTCTTCGCCGCGCTGCTTGGCCTGACCGATGGATTTGGAACGGGCGTTACGCTCGGCCTGAAGCTGTTCGGTGCGGGTCTGCACCGTCTTGCGCTGGGCTTCCAGCGCTTCGATGCGGGCCACGTCCAGTGTGAAGCCACGGGAAGCCAGGCGATCCGCTACGTCCTGAAGTTGGGTACGTAACAGTTTGGAGTCGAGCATATCGGTCTCTCGTATATTAAATTCGGGTCAAAGACAGGCCAGCCCACGTTGCGAGCAGCCCGCCCAGTACGCTGATGAGGGCGTAGCCAATGGCCAGAGGAGCCTGGCCGCTTTCAAGCAGACGAATCGTGTCCAGTGAGAAAGACGAAAACGTCGTCAAACCACCGAGGAATCCCACCATCAATCCGGCGCGCAACTCGATCGGGACTTCCGGGCGAATCAGAAACAGCCCGTAGAGCAGACCGATCAGCAGGCACCCGACCAGATTCACCGCCAGCGTTGCTGTGTAGAAGTAGCGCGGCCAGTTCGCGGCCACGACGTTAGCCGTGGCGAAACGCAGTAATGTACCAGCGACGCCACCGGCGGACACGGCAAGAATCAACTGAATCACTATTTTCTCCGTTGACGAGGGCTGGCGCGGTCGAGCGCCGACAGGTGTTTGAGTTTTTCGCCGATCTTCAGCTCAAGGCCGCGGGGGACCGGCTGGTAATACTGACGCGGTTCAAGCTCGTCGGGGAAGTAGTCTTCACCCGCCGCGTAGGCATCCGGCTCATCATGGGCGTAGCGGTACTCTTCGCCGTAGCCGAGCTGTTTCATCAGCTTGGTCGGCGCGTTGCGCAGGTGCAAAGGCACTTCCAGCGAACCGTGCTCGGTGGCTTCGCGCATGGCCATTTTGAAACCCATGTACACGGCGTTGCTCTTCGGCGCGCAAGCCAGATACACGATGGCCTGGGCGACGGCCAACTCGCCTTCCGGGCTGCCGAGGCGTTCCTGCACATCCCACGCCGACATGCACAGCGGCAAGGCGCGCGGATCGGCGTTACCGATGTCTTCGCTGGCCATGCGCACCACGCGCCGCGCCAGATACAACGGATCACAGCCACCGTCGATCATTCGCGCGAACCAGTACAGCGCGGCGTCGGGGTTGGAGCCGCGAATGGACTTGTGCAGCGCGGAAATCTGGTCGTAGAACGCTTCGCCGCCCTTGTCGAAGCGACGGCGACTGTCACCGAGCAGGCTTTGCAGCAACTCGGGATCGATTTCGCTGCCGTCTTCCGCCAGGTCCGAGGCGTTCTCCAGCAGATTGAGCATCCGCCGGCCGTCGCCATCCGCTGCAGCCAGAAGCGTCTTGAACGCCTCGTCGCCCAAGGTCAGATGGCGATTGCCCAGCCCGCGTTCTTCGTTCAGCGCGCGGTTGACCAACTGGCGCAGCGCCCCTTCGTCCAGGCTCTTGAGCACATAGACCCGGGCGCGAGACAACAGCGCGTTGTTGAGTTCGAAAGAAGGGTTTTCGGTGGTGGCGCCTATGAAGATCAGCGTGCCGTCTTCCACGTAGGGCAGAAACGCATCCTGCTGGGACTTGTTGAAACGGTGCACTTCGTCGACGAACAGAATGGTGCGGCGGCCGTACTGACCCGCCTGCTGCTTGGCGACCTCCACCGCCTGGCGGATCTCTTTGACCCCCGCCAGCACCGCCGACACCGTTTCAAAATGCGCGTCGGAGACTTTCGCCAGCAACCGCGCCAGCGTGGTTTTGCCCACGCCGGGCGGCCCCCAGAAAATCATCGAATGCAGCGCACCCTGCTCCAGCGCTTCACGCAGTGGCTTGCCGTGGGCGAGCAGGTGCTGCTGGCCAACGTACTCGTCCAGATTGGTCGCTCGCAGGCGCGCGGCCAACGGTTGCGCGATCGGTTCAGTGCTGAACAGGTCCATGAAACAGGCGAACCCCTTTTATTCCTGAATGACGTCAGCGCCCTTCGGGATCTGGAACTGGAATTTGCTCGCGGCGACAGGCTCGTTGGCCTTGACGCCGGTGAACAGGATATTGGTGCGCTGGCCGACACTGTCGATCAGTTGCATGTCGTTGATCATGCCGTTGCGAAAGGACAGGCGCAGGCTGTCGAACAGGGTGTCCCGAGACTTGGGCTTGAGCACGAAGTCGATCACGCCGCCCGCCTCCTTGGCACTGATGTCGAAGCTCTCGCTGATTTTCGACACGTCGCCGGACAGCAGCAGCGCCGGGGTCTGGGTCAGGCGCTGGTCGAGGGTCTTGATGGTGACCTGCTCCAGGTCAGGGTCCCACAGGGAAACCTTCTTGCCATCGGACACCATCAGTTGCTCTTGCGGCGCGTCGGTGTGCCAGTAGAACAGGCCCGGGCGCTGCAAAGTCATTTGACCGGAGGTTTCCTGCAACTGCGTGCCGCCACCGTCGAGGGTGAGCTGGGAGAAGCGCCCGCTCAGGGTTTTCGAGTTTTCCAGCAGTTGGGTCAGGCGTGCCACGTCCTTGCTGTCGGCGTGGGCCGAGACAGCAGAAAAAGCCAGTGCAGATACCAACAGCATGCGGATAAGACGCATGGGATTCCTCTTTGAGTGTGGTTGAAGCCGGGCGCCGTCGCGATGGCGACGCCCGGTAACGCGTGACCGGGAAGTGTCAGTCACGCACAGGGGCTGGCGCAATCACTTCGCGCGAGCCGTTGGTGTTCATGGGTGTTACGACGCCGGCGTTTTCCATGGTTTCGATCATCCGCGCGGCGCGGTTGTAGCCAATCTTCAGCTTGCGCTGTACCGCAGAGATCGACGCGCGACGGCTTTCCAGCACGAACTTGACCGCTTCGTCGTACAGCGCATCGCTTTCGCTGTCTTCGCCATCACCGCCGCCACCGCCACCGTCGAAGCCGCTGCCCGGCTCTTCAACGCCGGCCAGGATGTCGTCGTTGTAGTTCGGCGTACCCCGCAGCTTCCACGCCTCAACCACGCGGTGAACTTCTTCGTCCGAGACGAACGCGCCGTGCACACGAATCGGCAGGCTGGTGCCCGGCGGCATGTAGAGCATGTCGCCGTGACCGAGCAGTTGTTCGGCGCCACCCTGGTCGATGATGGTCCGGGAGTCGATCTTGCTCGACACCTGGAACGCCATGCGCGTCGGGATGTTGGCCTTGATCAGACCGGTGATCACGTCCACCGACGGTCGCTGGGTCGCGAGAATCAGGTGGATACCTGCCGCACGGGCCTTCTGGGCGATACGGGCGATGAGTTCTTCGACCTTCTTGCCGACGATCATCATCATGTCCGCGAATTCGTCGACCACCACAACGATGGTCGGCAGCTTGGTCAGCAGCGGCGCTTCGTCGTGAATGCTTTCGCGGTGGTACAGCGGATCGGACAGCGGCGTGCCGGCCTCCTCCGCTTCACGCACCTTCTGGTTGAAGCCCGACAGGTTACGCACGCCCATCTTGGCCATCAGTTTGTAGCGGCGTTCCATTTCAGCCACCGACCAGCGCAAGGCGTTGGCGGCGTCCTTCATGTCGGTCACCACCGGACACAGCAAATGCGGGATGCCTTCGTAGATCGACAGCTCGAGCATTTTCGGGTCGATCATGATCAGCTTGGCGTCTTCCGGGCCGGACTTGAACAGGATCGACAGGATCATGGCGTTCACGCCCACCGACTTACCGGAACCGGTGGTACCGGCGACCAGCAGGTGCGGCATCTTGGCGAGGTCGGTGATGACCGGTTTGCCGCCAATGTCGTGACCCAGCGCCAGGGTGACCGGCGATTTCGCGTCGTCGTATTCCGGCGTCGACAGGACCTCGGAGAAGCGCACGATCTGGCGATCTTCGTTGGGAATTTCGATACCGACGGTGGTCTTGCCGGGAATGACCTCGACCACACGGACGCTGGTCACTGCCAGGGAGCGTGCGAGGTCTTTCGCAAGGTTTGAAATGCGGCTGACTTTCACGCCGGCAGCCGGCTGGATTTCGTAGCGGGTGATCACCGGCCCTGGATGAATCGAGTCCACGGTGACTTCGACGCCGAATTCCTTGAGCTTGATCTCCAGCAGATGCCCCACCGCCGCCAGGGATTCAGGCGAATAGTTGAGCTGCTTTTTCTCAGCCGGATCGAGGATCGAGATGGGTGGCAAGGTGC
This sequence comes from Pseudomonas sp. W5-36, assembly GCF_046540455.1. Lineage (NCBI taxonomy): Bacteria > Pseudomonadati > Pseudomonadota > Gammaproteobacteria > Pseudomonadales > Pseudomonadaceae > Pseudomonas > Pseudomonas sp. W5-36. The sequence goes on from NZ_JAXCIQ010000022.1 coordinate 36,116, forward strand.
CTTCCACGGCGCTGTCGACGAACAACGGCGCCTGCTTCTCTTTCTGCACGCGCTTGCTCGGCTCAGGCGCGCGTGGCGGTGCCGGGGCGATGACCGCGGGCACGTGCTTCTCACGGGCGACCATGTGCTCAGTCAGCGCCTGCTCGCGCTCGATCAGGCGCTCCTTGGCTTTGGCCTGCTCACGTCGATCCGGGGCCACCGGCGCGACCACTTCGTCGACACGCATGTCGACTTCACGCAACTGAGCCACCATCTGCTTGCGCTCATTGCGGGCGGCCCACCAGCGGTTGAGGGAGCCGGTGAAGAGTTCGATCAGATCCAGGGTGATCTTGCCGGTGTTGTCCATCACCTTGAACCAGGACAGATCGGTGAACACGGTCAGGCCGAACAGAAACAAGGCGATGAACAGCAGCGTGCTGCCCTGAACATTCAGCGCACGCTTGGCCAGATCGCCCAGCACTTCGCCCAGCACGCCACCGGCCGAACCCGGCAGGCCCGACGCCGAATGAAAGTGCAAGTGCGCCAGCGAAGCGCCCGCCAGCACGAGAAACACCAGCCCGATCATGCGCCAGGAAAACAGCCAGCCGCTCCATTGCCATGGCTCATGGCGCTGGCGGAACACCTGATAGGCCTTGACGCCCAGCAGCAACGGGAAGATGTAGGCGAAGTAGCCGAGGATCATAAACAGGATGTCGGCAGAATAAGCACCGGCGAAGCCTGCGGCGTTCTGGATCTGCGCCGAATTGCTCGAGCTGCTTGTGTGGCTCCAGCCCGGATCGGCCTGATCGTAGGTCAACAGCGCCATGATCAGATACAGACACAGCGCGCCGAACGCGATCAGTGCACCTTCCTTGAGCCGGTAGTGCAGGTGCTGCCGCCAGAGCGGAACGGGGGTGGGTGCCATGGTGGATTTCTTCAAAACGCTTCAATTCCTGCGCGCAAGCGCGAACATCTGATGATTGACTGTGTACGACTGCCTGGGCGAAATGGCAGTGGCTTTCCCGAACATCGGCCAGAAGAGCATCCTGGCAACAGGGAAAACCGCGCCTGCGATAACGCACGCTCGACAGGTGACTTGAAATGAGGTTAAACAACATCGGCATTGTACGGATTTGCACGCCGCGCGCTACGTTAGTCTGGCGCGGTGCTTGCAGATGTTCAAGCTTCGCCGGCCGCTGACAATTTGAGCACGCATTTTCTTTGCCGACAAAGGCTTATGACGGGTTTTTGCGACTCGCTTGAACTATCAAAAGGCCATGTCTGGATGAAAAAGCCAACTGCTCCAGTTTCCAGGCGCGATCAAGCGGCTTGTGACCGCATTTGCACTACGGAGTTGCACACCGCGTTGACTCCCCTCCCCTCTCGTAAAGTCTGGATGCCATGCTGACCTGGTTACAACGCGACACCTTCGATTTCCCTCCGCTGGAAAAAGCCATGCGCGAGCCCAACGGACTGCTGGCCGGCGGCGGCGATTTGTCGGCTGATCGCCTGATCGCTGCGTACCGGCATGGCTGCTTTCCGTGGTATCAGCAGGGCCAGCCTATTCTCTGGTGGTCGCCGGACCCGCGCACCGTGCTGTTTCCGGAAGAGCTGCATGTATCCCGCAGCCTGGGCAAGTTGCTGCGTCAGGGGCGTTATCGGGTCACCTTCGACCAGGATTTCGCGGCGGTCATTCAAGCGTGCGCCGAACCCCGGGCCTACGCCGACGGCACGTGGATCACCGGCTCCATGCAGGCAGCCTACATTGAACTGCACGCCCGCGGCTTCGCCCACAGCGTCGAAGTCTGGGACGGCGACGCGCTGGTGGGCGGCCTGTACGGATTGGCAATGGGCCATCTGTTCTTCGGCGAATCGATGTTCAGCCGCGCCGACAACGCTTCCAAGGTCGGTTTCGCAACGTTGGTCGAATACCTGAAAGAATCGGGTTTTGTTCTCATTGATTGCCAGATGCCTACCCAGCACCTGCTAAGCCTTGGCGCGCGCTCGATTGCGCGCCAGACCTTCGCCGACTATCTGCACAAACACCTCGACGGGAGCCATTCAGCCGATTGGTCACCTAGGCGAGTTTGATTGGCCTGGCATACACTCATGTCTACAGTTTTTCTCGAGGGTTGATCATGACCGAGCTGGCGCGGCTGAAGTTCTATGCCACTCAACCCCACTCCTGTAGCTACCTGCCCGAGGAACAAGCCACTACGCTGTTTCTCGACCCCAGCCAGCCAATGGATGTCCAGGTCTATGCCGATCTCTCGGACATGGGGTTTCGCCGCAGTGGCGATCATCTTTACCGTCCGCACTGCCAGAACTGCAGCGCCTGTGTGCCTGCGCGCATTCCTGTGGGACTGTTCGTGCCCGATCGTCAGCAAAAACGTATTTTCAAAAGGAACGCCGATCTCGAAGTGACGAGCACCAAGCCGCATTTCAGTGAGGAGTACTTCGATCTGTATCAGCGCTACATCGAACAGCGCCATGCCGATGGGGATATGTTTCCGCCGAGCCGCGACCAGTTTTCCACCTTCCTGGTCCGGGACCTGCCGTTTTCGCGTTTTTACGAATTCCGTCTGGAAGGCCGACTGCTCGCCGTGGCCGTCACCGACCTGCTGCCCAATGGTCTTTCTGCCGTTTACACCTTCTACGAGCCATCGGAGGAGCGCCGCAGCCTTGGGCGGTACGCGATTCTCTGGCAGATCGCCGAAGCCGCACGCATGCAATTGCATGCGGTATACCTCGGCTACTGGATAAAGAACTGCAAAAAGATGAATTACAAGACCCAATATCGCCCCATCGAACTGCTCACCAATCAAAGATGGGTCACTCTTTACTGAAGCCCTTGGCTTAAACCTCAGTTTTCGGGCACAATGCAGCCCGCTTTTGCCTGGCTGCCGTTTGCACCGGGCCATTCATTGGATACCGAGGGCTTTACTGCATGTCGAAAGAAGACAGCTTCGAAATGGAAGGCACTGTCGTCGACACCCTGCCCAACACCATGTTCCGTGTGGAGTTGGAAAATGGGCACGTCGTAACCGCGCACATCTCCGGCAAGATGCGCAAGAACTACATCCGCATTCTTACCGGCGACAAGGTCCGCGTTGAGCTGACGCCCTACGACTTGAGCAAAGGTCGCATCACTTACCGCGCCCGCTAACAGGTCTTAACAAAAACGCCCGGCACATGCCGGGCGTTTTTGTGTGCGCGGGTTTAGTCCCGAGCCAGCCAGACACAAAAAAAGGCGCCTTTCGGCGCCTTTGAGGTTTATTGCGATAGCCAAAACCTCAGGCCATTTCAGCCGTGGTCTCGTAATCGAACGTGATCTCGCCGTCCTTGAAGTCGATGTGTACCACACCGCCATGCTCGGACAACTCGCCAAAGAGGATTTCCTCGGCCAGCGGACGCTTGATCTTGTCCTGGATCAGTCGTGCCATCGGACGGGCGCCCATCGCCGCGTCGTAACCACCTTCGGCCAGATAACCTCTCGCCGCTTCGGTCACTTCCAGCAGTACGCGCTTGTCTTCCAGCTGCGCCTGAAGCTCGGTAAGGAACTTGTCCACCACGCTCTTGATAACCTCATGGCTGAGGCGACCGAATTGAATGATGGTGTCCAGACGGTTGCGGAATTCCGGCGTGAAGCTCTTCTTGATCACTTCCATCGCATCAGAAGAGTGATCCTGATGGGTGAAACCGATCGAGGCCCGCGCCGCCGTTTCGGCACCGGCGTTGGTGGTCATGATCACGATCACATTGCGGAAGTCCGCCTTGCGCCCGTTGTTGTCGGTCAGCGTCCCGTGGTCCATCACCTGCAGCAGCAGGTTGAAGACTTCCGGGTGCGCCTTCTCGATTTCATCGAGCAGCAGCACGCAATGCGGTTGCTTGGTGACGGCTTCAGTGAGCAGGCCGCCCTGATCAAAACCGACATAGCCCGGCGGCGCACCGATCAGACGCGATACGGTGTGACGCTCCATGTACTCGGACATGTCGAAACGCACCAGCTCGATACCCAGCGCCTTGGCCAACTGACGCGCAGCCTCGGTCTTGCCGACACCGGTCGGACCGGCGAACAGGAACGAGCCGACAGGCTTGTCCGGCGACTTGAGGCCGGCACGGGACAGCTTGATCGCAGTGGACAGCGAGTCGATGGCGGCATCCTGACCGAACACGGTCAGCTTCAGGTCGCGTTCCAGGTTACGCAGCAACTCCTTGTCGGAGCTATTGACGTGTTTTGGCGGAATCCGCGCGATCTTCGCCACGATGTCTTCGACCTGTGGCACTTCAATGCGCTTGACGCGCATTTCCACCGGTTGCAGCCGCTGATAGGCGCCGGCCTCGTCAATCACGTCAATGGCCTTGTCGGGCATATGACGATCATTGATGTAGCGCGATGCCAGCTCGGCAGCGGCACGCAGGGCTTCGTCGCTGTATTCGATATTGTGATGCTGTTCGAAACGACCTTTCAGGCCACGCAGAATGCCGATGGTGTCTTCGACGGAGGGCTCGGACACGTCGACTTTCTGGAAGCGGCGGGCCAGCGCACGGTCTTTCTCGAAGATGCCGCGGAATTCCTGGAACGTGGTCGAGCCGATGCAACGGATATCACCCGAAGACAGCAGCGGCTTGAGCAGGTTGGAAGCGTCCATCACGCCACCTGACGCAGCGCCCGCACCAATGATGGTGTGGATTTCGTCGATGAACAAAATAGCGTGGGGACGTTTCTTCAACTCGCCGAGCAACGCCTTGAAGCGCTTCTCGAAATCGCCACGGTACTTGGTACCGGCCAGCAGTGCACCCAGGTCGAGGGAGTAGACGACGCTGTTGGCAAGCAGATCCGGCACCTGGTTGTCGACGATGCGTTTGGCCAGGCCTTCGGCAATGGCGGTTTTACCCACCCCGGCCTCGCCCACCAGCAGCGGGTTGTTCTTGCGACGCCGCGCGAGAATCTGAGCGACGCGCTCGACTTCCATCTCGCGCCCTACCAGCGGATCGATGCGGCCTTGACGGGCCAGCTCATTCAGGTTGCTCGCATAGGCATCCAGAGGATTGCCTGAGGAAGAAGACTCACCGCCCTCGTCATCCTGCATATCTTGCTCACCTTCAGATTGATCGCCATGCCCGGGCACTTTCGAAATACCGTGGGCGATGTAGTTGACGACATCGATACGGGCAACGCTCTGCTGCTTGAGCAGGAACACTGCCTGGCTCTCCTGCTCGCTGAAAATGGCCACCAGCACGTTTGCGCCCGTGACTTCCCGCTTGCCGGAACTCTGCACATGAAAAACCGCACGCTGTAGAACGCGCTGGAAGCCGAGTGTAGGTTGGGTCTCGCGATCCTCGTCGTGGACGGGAATCAGCGGCGTGGTGGAGTCGATGAACTCCTGGAGGTCGTGTTTGAGTTTGTCGAGGTTTGCGCCGCAGGCACGCAGTACGGTGGCGGCAGCCTCATTGTCCAATAAGGCCAGCAGGAGGTGCTCGACGGTCATGAACTCATGACGTTTCGAGCGGGCCTCCTTGAAAGCCAGATTGAGGGTGACTTCGAGCTCACGGTTTAACATAGCTTCACCTCATACCCAAGTGTCCGGCGGTTAACCGTCCTTCTCGATTTCACAGAGTAGCGGATGCTGGCTTTCCCTGGCGTACTGGTTGACCTGCATAGCCTTGGTCTCGGCGATGTCGCGGGTAAACAATCCGCAAACGGCCCGTCCCTCTGTATGGACGGCCAGCATGACCTTGGTCGCCAGCTCACGATTCAGGTTGAAAAACACCTCGAGCACTTCGACAACGAAATCCATCGGGGTGTAGTCATCATTGAACAAAACCACCTTATACATAGGCGGCACCTGCAATGTCGGCTTGGCTTCTTGTACAGCGATGCCCGACGCATCGTCCTCATGGGGCTGCGGGTCATCCTGATTGAATGTTAGTCGAATCTTGCTGAATGCATGCATGGTAAAGAAGGTTCACAGAGGACGTGATTGAAATAAGTGGTGGCGGTGATACCGGTTTTCAACTGGACCGCCGCTTGACCTTGACTATCGGCCAATCGGTGTTACAAACAATAGAACCCACATTGGGTAAAAAGGGTCCGCGCAGTCAACCAAAATTTTTTAGGTCCGGCGGATGAGAGGTGATGATACTCCCATCGGAGTCCTTTGCAGAGGGATGTGACTATGCTAAGCGGTAAGGTCAAGTGGTTTAACAACGCCAAGGGGTATGGCTTCATCGTTGAAGACGGCAAGTCTGAAGACCTGTTCGCTCATTACTCGGCGATCGCTATGGACGGCTATAAAACGCTGAAGGCCGGACAGCCGGTCCAGTTCGAGATCATCCAGGGTCCAAAAGGTCTTCACGCCGTGGGGATCATTGCGCAGGTCCCCGCTGCTGCCCATGAAGCCGTCACTCAACACCAGAGACAGGAAGAGAAGCAGCGGGCATAGCGTAACAATCACGCCTGAGCCGGACCGTTCAAGCGCGAGATTCGAAAAGCCGGTCAATCCGTTCAGGGTTGACCGGCTTTTTTTTGTGCCGCTCCCCTTTCGGGACGTGCATCTATATAGCCGTGAGAAACGCTGCCGTGATGGGGATGCGCCTTTAGTCGAAATCCATTGAGCGACCGAACCAGGTACATCGCCTTCAGACCACTGCGACAGCTTGCCGCAGGCCCCGCTGTACAAGGGCTGAAGGGTTTTCCGGGGAAATCATGACGCTTGCCTGAATCCGCGCGACCGCCCCGGGCACCGCAAAGCCGTCACACGAGTACCGTAGTAATGGCCGGGTGCAGTGATATACTCAGCGCCGGTGACCGTTGGGTCATTGGGGGCCGAACCACCTGAGACCAGGCTTTCAGCCCTCGACAGGCCAGACCGCTACCCGGGTCCGACCGTTTGACGCTCGACTGATGCACCCCCTATCACGCGACGAAATTCTCGACTTTCGGCTCATCGATACCTTGGGCGAAAGTGCCTACCCTGCGCATCTCGAAATTTTGTGTACGCTCAGCAAAGAAGAGAGTTATCCCGAATATGTCCAACCGCTCGAAGATCATCTACACCTTCACTGACGAAGCGCCAGCCCTCGCCACCTACTCACTGCTGCCTATCATCGAAGCGTTCACCGCCTCCGCTGACATCGCCGTTGAAACCCGCGACATCTCGCTTGCAGCCCGCATCCTCGCCAGCTTTCCCGAGCGCCTGGGTGACAAGAAGGTGTCCGACGATCTGGCAGAGCTGGGCCAACTGGCGACCACGCCGGAAGCCAACATCATCAAGCTGCCGAACATCAGCGCCTCGGTTCCACAACTGAAGGCCGCGATCAAGGAACTGCAAGCCAAGGGCTACGACATCCCGAACTACCCGGATGAAGTCGTGACCGAAGCCGACAAGGTTGCCCAGGCGGGCTACGACAAAGTGAAAGGCAGCGCCGTGAACCCGGTTCTGCGTGAAGGTAACTCTGATCGTCGAGCGCCGCTCTCCGTCAAGAACTACGCGCGCAAGCACCCGCACAAGATGGGCGCCTGGTCGGCGGACTCCAAGTCCCACGTGGCGCACATGGACAACGGCGACTTCTACGGCAGCGAAAAATCCTCGCTGATCGAAGCCGCTGGCGCCGTGAAGATCGAGCTGATCGGCAAAGACGGCAGCACCACCGTGCTGAAGGACAAGACCTCGGTACTGGCCGGTGAGATCATCGACTGCGCCGTCATGAGCAAGAAAGCCCTGCGCGCTTTCGTGGCCCGTGAAATCGAAGACGCCAAGAAGCTCGGCGTGCTGTTCTCCGTGCACTTGAAAGCCACCATGATGAAGGTCTCGGACCCAATCATGTTTGGTGAGTTCGTCGCTGAGTACTATCAGGAAGCGCTGAGCAAGCACGCTGACGTCCTGAAGGAAATCGGCTTCAACCTGCACAACGGCATTGGCGACCTGTACGCCCGCATCAAAGACCTGCCGGCCGACCAGCAAGCGCAGATCGAAGCGGACGTCAAAGCCGTTTACGCGACCCGCCCTGCTCTGGCGATGGTCAACTCCGACAAAGGCATCACCAACCTGCACGTGCCGAGCGACGTCATTGTCGACGCCTCGATGCCGGCGATGATTCGTGATTCCGGCAAGATGTGGAACAACGACGGCGTTCTGCAGGACACCAAGGCCGTGATCCCGGATCGTTGCTACGCGACCATTTACCAGGCAGTAATCGAAGACTGCAAGCAACACGGCGCCTTCGACCCGACCACCATGGGCAGCGTGCCAAACGTTGGCCTGATGGCGCAGAAAGCCGAAGAGTACGGCTCGCACAACAAAACCTTCCAGATCGACACCGATGGCGTGGTCCGTGTGACCGACGACAAAGGTCAGGTCTTGATGGAGCAGACCGTTGAAGCCGGCGACATCTGGCGCATGTGCCAGACCAAAGACGCGCCGATTCAGGACTGGGTCAAACTGGCCGTCAACCGTTCGCGCCTGAGCGGCACCCCGGCCATTTTCTGGCTGGACCCTGAGCGCGCCCACGACGCGGCGATGATCAAGAAGGTCGAGCACTACCTGAAGGATCACGACACGGCAGGCCTGGACATCAGCATCCAGTCGCCCGTCGACGCGATGAAGGTTTCGTTGGAGCGTATCCGCGCGGGCAAGGACACCATTTCGGTGACCGGCAACGTGCTGCGCGACTACCTGACCGACCTGTTCCCGATCATGGAACTGGGCACCAGCGCCAAGATGCTGTCCATCGTGCCGCTGATGAGCGGCGGTGGTCTGTTCGAAACCGGCGCAGGCGGTTCGGCGCCCAAGCACGTTCAACAGCTGAACGAAGAGAACTTCCTGCGCTGGGATTCGCTGGGTGAATTCCTGGCGCTGGCCGCGTCTCTCGAGCACTTGGGCAACGTCTACGACAACCCGAAAGCGCTGGTACTTGCCACCGCCCTGGACAAGGCCACCGGCCAGTTCCTGGACAACAACAAGTCGCCATCGCGCAAGGTCGGCGGTATCGACAACCGTGGCAGCCACTTCTACCTGGCCACCTACTGGGCTCAGGCCCTGGCGGCACAGACCGAAGATACGGCGCTGCAAGCCAAGTTCACCGAGCTTGCAAAAACCCTGGCTGACAATGAAGCGACCATCGTCGCCGAGCTGAACAGCGTACAGGGCAAGCCATTGGACATCGGCGGCTACTACTTCCCTACCCCGGAACTGGCCAGCAACGCCATGCGCCCAAGCAAGACCCTGAACGACGCGATTAACGCGTTGAAGTAAGGTTGTAATGCTTGATCACAAACCCCGGCCCGGTGCCGGGGTTTGTGTTTCTGGGCAGCACTGCAATCTGAACACACGACCTATGTTTGACACCTGCCGCATGAGCGAACTATCCATGACCTGGCACCCCCACATCACCGTCGCAACCGTCATCGAAGACAACGGCCGTTTCCTGTTCGTTGAAGAACTGAAAAACGGCAAGCTGGTGCTCAATCAGCCTGCCGGGCACCTGGAGCCTGATGAGACGTTGCGTGAAGCGGCCATCCGCGAAACCCTTGAAGAAACCGGCTGGGACGTCGAGCTGACGGGCGTCGTCGGCATCTACCTGTACACTGCGCCAAGCAATGGCGTGACCTATCAGCGTGTGTGTTTTTCGGCCAAAGCGACGCGACACCACCCCGAGCGTGCGCTGGACACCGGCATCGTCGGCGCCCCCTGGTTCAGCCGCGACGAACTGGCCAGCCAACCGGAGCGCTGGCGCAGCGAGCTGGTCCTGCGCTGCGTGGACGACTACCTGATAGGTCCGATTCACAGCATCGAGGTTGTGCGCGACTGACCGGCCGCCCAGCGCAACTGAATAGCTTTTAGCCTTGGCGCCGACTCCCTGTTAGAATCGCGCCCTTTCCTGCTGCTACCCAATCGAATTCCTATGTCTGATTCAGCCTTTTCCGATACAGAAAAGAAGCGCGTCATTGTCGGCATGTCCGGCGGCGTGGATTCTTCGGTCTCCGCCCTTCTGCTCATGGAGCAGGGGTACCAGGTGGAAGGCCTGTTCATGAAGAACTGGGAAGAAGACGACGGAACGGAATACTGCACCGCCATGGACGACCTCGCGGACGCCCAGGCCGTGTGCGACAAGATCGGTATCAAACTGCACACCGTGAATTTCGCGGCCGAGTACTGGGACCACGTCTTCGAACACTTCCTCGAGGAATACAAAGCCGGGCGCACGCCGAACCCGGACATCCTGTGCAACCGCGAAATCAAGTTCAAAGCCTTCCTCGACTACGCCTTCATGCTCGGCGCCGACCTGATCGCGACCGGTCACTACGTGCGTCGCCGCGACATCGACGGCCGCACCGAACTGCTCAAGGGCCTGGACCCGAACAAGGACCAGAGCTACTTCCTGCATGCCGTCGGCGGCGAGCAGATCGCCAAGACGCTGTTCCCGGTCGGCGAACTCGAGAAGCCCCAGGTGCGCGCCATCGCCGAGAAATACCAGCTGGCGACCGCGAAGAAGAAGGACTCGACCGGCATTTGCTTCATCGGCGAGCGTCGCTTCACCGACTTCCTCAAGCAATATCTGCCTGCGCAGCCCGGCGAAATCAAGACCACCGAAGGCGAAGTCATCGGTCGCCACGCCGGCCTGATGTACCACACCATCGGCCAGCGCCAGGGCCTGGGCATCGGCGGGCTGAAAGATGCCGGTGATGAGCCGTGGTACGTACTGGTCAAGGACCTGGAGCACAACGAGCTGATCGTCGGCCAGGGCAACGAGCATCCGTGGCTGTTTTCCCGCGCCCTGCTCGCCTCTGAGATCTACTGGGTCAACCCGATCGACCTGAGCAGTCCGCGCCAGCTGACCGCCAAAGTGCGGTACCGCCAAAGCGACCAGCGCTGCACCCTGGAACGCACTGAAACCGGCTACCGCGCCACCTTTGACGAGCCTCAGCGCGCGGTCACGCCCGGCCAGTCCGTGGTGTTTTACGACGGCGAGGTCTGCCTGGGCGGCGGCGTCATCGAAATCGCCGAGCCGTGGCACACCAGGGACGCACGTTGATGACCCCGATTCAGGAACAACTCGTCGCCCTGGCGGGGGTCTTTCAGGCCGCCGTGCTGGTCGATCGCATCGCCAAGACCGGTCAGGCCGGTGAAGCCGCCGTGGGCTGTATGATGGGCACCCTGCTGGTCATGGACCCGAAAGACACGCTGGACGTGTTCGGTGGCGACGACCTGAATCTGCACGAGGGCTATCGCGCCCTCGCCAGCGCCCTGGAACGCGATCCGGCCACGTTGCAACGGGAACCATTGCGTTATGCCCTGGCGATGCTGGGCCTGGAGCGTCAACTGTCCAAGCGCGACGACATGCTCGACACCATCGGCAAGCGCCTGCCGCAGATCAAATCCCAGGTTGAGCATTTCGGTATCGCTCATGAGAACGTCATTGCCGCCAGCGGCGCGCTGTATCAGGACACCCTGAGCACCTTGCGTCAACGGATTCAGGTCCACGGCGACATGCGTAATCTGCAGCAACCTAACAATGCGTCGAAAATCCGCGCGCTTTTGCTGGCCGGGATTCGTTGCGCGCGACTTTGGCGACAAGTGGGCGGTCACCGCTGGCAACTGGTCATCAGCCGCCGCAAGTTATTGAAAGAACTGTATCCATTGCTTCACCGCTGAGGGGCCAACGCCCTTCAGCTCGCTTCCGACCCGACATCGCGCGACTCATAACGGTCAGCCAGCCTCGGCTGACCGGAATTTTCATGTATGATACGCGCCCCTTTTCGTTGCCCGACAGTCCGAGAACACCCTATGCAGCTTTCTTCGCTCACTGCGGTTTCCCCTGTAGATGGCCGCTACGCCGGCAAAACCCAGGCCCTGCGCCCGATTTTCAGCGAATACGGCCTGATCCGTTTCCGCGCCCTGGTGGAAGTACGCTGGCTGCAACGCCTGGCGGCTCACCCGCAAATCCCTGAAGTCCCGGCCTTCTCCGCCGAAGCCAACGCCATCCTCGATGCCATGGCCAACGATTTCGCTCTCGAGCACGCCGAGCGTGTCAAAGAGATCGAGCGCACCACCAATCACGACGTCAAGGCCATCGAGTACCTGCTCAAGGAGCAGGCTGCCAAGTTGCCGGAGCTGGCCAAGGTCAGCGAGTTCATCCACTTCGCCTGCACCAGCGAAGACATCAACAACCTGTCCCACGCGCTGATGCTGCGCGAAGGCCGTGACACCGTGCTGCTGCCCCTGATGCGCCAGATCGCCGAGTCCATCCGCGAGCTGGCGATCCGTTTCGCCGCCGTGCCGATGCTGTCGCGCACCCACGGGCAGCCGGCCTCGCCGACCACCCTGGGCAAGGAACTGGCGAACGTCGTCTACCGCCTGGAGCGTCAGATCACTCAAGTCGCTGCCGTGCCGCTGCTGGGCAAGATCAACGGCGCCGTCGGCAACTACAACGCGCACCTGTCGGCCTACCCGGACATTGACTGGGAAGCCAACGCCCGCGCCTTCATCGAAGACGAGCTGGGTCTGGGTTTCAACCCCTACACCACGCAGATCGAACCCCACGACTACATCGCCGAGCTGTTCGACGCGATCGCCCGCTACAACACGATCCTGATCGACTTCGACCGCGACATCTGGGGCTACATCTCCCTGGGCTATTTCAAGCAGCGCACCATCGCCGGTGAAATCGGTTCGTCGACCATGCCGCACAAGGTCAACCCGATCGACTTCGAAAACTCCGAAGGCAACCTCGGCATCGCCAACGCGCTGTTCCAGCATCTGGCCAGCAAGTTGCCGATCTCCCGCTGGCAGCGTGACCTGACCGACTCCACCGTGCTGCGCAACCTCGGCGTGGGCTTTGCTCACAGCGTGATTGCCTACGAAGCGAGCCTCAAAGGCATCGGCAAGCTGGAGCTCAACGAGCAGAAGATCGCCGCCGATCTGGACGCTTGCTGGGAAGTCCTGGCCGAGCCGATCCAGACGGTCATGCGTCGCTACGACATCGAAAACCCGTACGAGAAGCTCAAGGAATTGACGCGCGGCAAGGGCATCGGCCCTGAAGCGCTGCTGACCTTCATCGACGGCCTGGACATGCCTGCCGAAGCCAAGGCCGAGCTGAAGAAGCTCACCCCGGCGAACTATATCGGCAACGCCGTGGCGCAAGCCAAGCGCATCTGACCGCACTGCACCCGCTCTGAACGCCCGGCTGAGCCGGGCGTTTTTATTCCCGTCGTAAAAATCCGTTTTTTCAATAGGTTACACATGAATCCTGACATCCCTCTTCAGCTCCTAGGTGGCATCACAGCGCGCGAGTTCCTGCGTGACTACTGGCAGAAGAAACCTTTGCTGATCCGTCAGGCCATTCCGGATTTCCAGAGCCCGATCGACGCTGACGAATTGGCCGGCCTGGCACTGGAAGAAGAAGTTGAATCGCGCCTGGTCCTCGAGAAAGGCGAGCGCCCGTGGGAGCTGCGTCGCGGCCCGTTCGCCGAGGACGACTTCAGCACGTTGCCGGAGCGCGAGTGGACCCTGCTGGTCCAGGCTGTGGATCAGTTCGTGCCTGAAGTCAGCGAATTGTTGGAAAACTTCCGCTTCCTGCCGAGCTGGCGCATCGATGACGTCATGATCAGCTACGCCGCGCCGGGCGGCAGCGTGGGTCCGCATTTCGACAACTACGACGTGTTCCTGCTGCAGGGCCATGGTAAGCGTCACTGGCAGATCGGCCAGATGTGCGACTCCGAAAGCAAGCTACTCGAGCACGCCGACCTGCGCATCCTTGCCGACTTCCAGGGTACCGACGAGTGGACGCTGGAACCGGGCGACATGCTCTACCTGCCGCCGCGCCTCGCCCACTGCGGCGTCGCGGTGGATGAGTGCCTGACCTACTCCGTCGGGTTCCGCGCGCCAAGCGCCGCCGAAGTGCTGACCCACTTCACGGACTTCCTCAGCCAGTTCATGCCTGAAGAAGAGCGTTACACCGACGCCGACGCGCAACCGGTCAGCGATCCGCACCAGATTCAACACGACGCCCTTGACCGCCTGAAGGGCTTGCTCGCCGAGCACATGGGTGACGAGCGCCTGCTGTTGACCTGGTTCGGCCAGTTCATGACCGAACCGCGCTATCCTGAACTGGTGGTCGGCCCGGAACTGGCCGAGAGCGAGTTACTCGACAGCCTGGAACAGGGCGCCGTGCTGATCCGCAACCCGAGCGCGCGACTGGCGTGGTCGGAAGTCGACGACGACCTGCTGCTGTTCGCCAGCGGTCAGAGCCGTCTGTTGCCGGGCCATCTGCGTGAACTGCTGAAAATGATCTGCGCGGCCGATGCGCTGCACATCGACAATCTGGGCCAATGGCTGGCAGATGATGATGGACGTAACCTGCTCTGTGAGCTGGTCAAACAAGGAAGTCTGGGGTTTGCTGATGAATAAGATCCACGTACGGGTAGCCGACTGGCAGAAAGACAACGCCGACATTCGGCGAATTCGTGACGCCGTGTTCGTGTTTGAACAGTCGGTTCCGCCCGAACTGGAATGGGACTCGGAAGATGCAGGCGCCCTGCACTTTCTGGCGCTTGAAGGGGATTACGCCGTGGGCACCGCGCGCTTGCTGCCCGATGGTGAATTCGGCCGATTGTCCGTGCTCAAGGACTGGCGCGGCCTGAACGTGGGTGAGGCGTTGATCACCGCGATCCTCGCCGAAGCAGAGCGCCGCGACCTGAAACAGACGCGGCTCAGCGCACAGGTTCATGCCACGGCGCTGTATGAGCGCTTTGGCTTTACCGTGGTGAGCGACGAGTTTCTTGAAGCCGGCCTGCCCCACGTGGACATGGTGCGCAACTCGCACTGACTGCACCTGGCGACATTTGCGCCCCGGCGTTCGCGCTTCAGCTGCCTAAGCTGAAACAAAAGCACCGGGGCGTTTTGCTGTCTGCGATTCAACTTGGTGCTGCCCAGGCCGACACACTGGCAAACTCGTCGTTCAGACGCGCCCCTCGCGGAGACCACACCGATGTCATTACGCACCCTGCTCGCTTCACTGCTGTTGGCTTGCAGCTTCACGGCCGCGGCCGCCACTGAAGTCATCCCCCTGAATTACCGCACCAGCGACGATTTGCTGCCCACCGTGAAGTCGTTCCTGGGCAACGAAGGCAGCGTCAATGCCTACGGCAACAAACTGATCGTCAACGCCGAGCCGGACAAGATCAGCGAACTGCGCGACCTCCTCGGCCAGCTCGACACTGCGCCCAAGCGTCTGATGATCAGCGTCGACACCAGTGACAGCACGGTGCAGAGCGACCAGGGCTACTCGGTCAACGGCACCGTGCGTTCGCAGGACGGACGCCTCAGCGCCGACGGCCGGACGCGCATCCAGAATTACGGCACCGCGAGCCGCGACGGCGGCGTGCAGCAGGTTCAGGCCAGCGAAGGGACCCCGGCTCTGATCCAGATGGGCCAGAGCATACCGATCACCTCGGTGCAGTCCGATGGCTATGGCTACCCGCAGACCAATACTCAATACCGCAACGTGACCCAGGGCTTCTATGTCACGGCGACGGTCACCGGCGACATCGTCCATCTGAGCATCAGCACCAACAACGACCGCATGAGCCAGCAACAGGCTGACGCGATCAAGGTTCAGAGCACCGACACGCAAGTCAGTGGTCGGCTGGGTGAGTGGATCACGCTAGCGGGCGCCAGCGGTCAGTCCCGCGCCGATGAGCACGGCGTGGCCCGGCGCTACTCGACTCAGGGCAGCAACGACATGCAACTGCGGGTGAAGGTCGACAGCCTGGATTGACATGATGTGATCGCGAGTTACTGCGCACACCTTGTGGGAGTGAGCTTGCTCACGAAGGCTCTATCTCAGCCAATGAAGATTCAGCGGATGTACTGGCCTCTTCGCGAGCAAGGTGGAGCGCCACCCCGGTCGCTCCCACACGGACCGTGTCCATCTGTGCCGCTTCGGTTATACCGCTAATTATGTAGTGCCCGATCCGGCACTACATCTTGCCCCACTCCCGTATCCACCCAGTATTCACGCTGATTCCCCCTTCCCAGCACCCACACGCCTGAAACTGACCGACAAGTCCCATTAGACGAAATATGTAGTGCAGCAAAAAAAGCACTACAAATTGTTTGACGAGGCAAAATTGCCGAGGCATGATGGCCTCGCTCCCGCTGATCAGGGGTCGTGCAGAACTCTCCCTGATCGCGCTCGAACTCAACACGTTCGCGCCGATTAGCGTCATTTACGCCCACAAGGCTGTTTCATCGCCTCATCATCTCGATGGCGAATAAATCTGACTGAAACAATGCTCCCCGGATCAGCGAGCAGCCATCCGCGCGCCTTGAAGAAAGACCGGCGGCGGCGAAGCAAGGCGCTTCACCTCAAGACCCACAACATCAAGCAACGAGGTTTACCCCATGGCACTGACACGCGAACAACACATTGCAGCCATCGAGAAAGACTGGGCCGAGAATCCACGCTGGAAAGGCGTCACCCGCACCTACTCCGCTGCTGACGTCGTCCGCCTGCGTGGCTCGGTTCAGCCTGAACACACGTTTGCAAAGCTGGGCGCTGAAAAGCTGTGGAACCTGGTGACCCAGGGCGCCAAGCCGTCCTTTCGTCCCGACAAGGATTTCGTCAACTGCATGGGCGCTCTCACTGGCGGTCAGGCCGTGCAACAAGTCAAAGCCGGTATCCAGGCGATCTACCTGTCTGGCTGGCAAGTCGCGGCGGACAACAACTCCGCCGAATCGATGTACCCCGATCAGTCGCTGTACCCGGTGGACTCGGTGCCGACCGTGGTCAAGCGCATCAATAACTCGTTTCGCCGCGCGGACCAGATCCAGTGGAAAGCCGGCAAGAACCCGGGCGACGAAGGCTATATCGATTATTTCGCGCCGATCGTGGCCGACGCCGAAGCCGGTTTCGGCGGCGTGCTCAATGCCTACGAGCTGATGAAGAGCATGATCGAGGCAGGCGCTGCCGGCGTGCACTTCGAAGACCAACTGGCGTCCGTGAAAAAATGCGGTCACATGGGCGGCAAGGTTCTGGTCCCCACCCAGGAGGCGGTACAGAAACTGGTGGCCGCACGTCTGGCGGCTGACGTTGCCGGCGTGCCGACCATCATTCTGGCGCGCACCGACGCCAACGCGGCGGACCTGCTGACGTCGGACTGCGATCCGTACGACCAGCCGTTCGTCACCGGCACCCGCACGCCGGAAGGCTTCTACAAAGTACGTGCCGGCCTGGACCAGGCCATTGCCCGCGGCCTGGCGTACGCGCCGTATGCCGATCTCATCTGGTGTGAAACCGCCAAGCCGGATCTGGACGAGGCCCGTCGCTTCGCCGAAGCGATCAAAAAGGAATACCCGGATCAGCTGCTGTCCTACAACTGCTCGCCTTCCTTCAACTGGAAGAAGAACCTGGACGACGCGACCATCGCGAAATTTCAGCGCGAGCTGTCAGCAATGGGCTACAAGCATCAGTTCATCACCCTGGCCGGCATCCACAACATGTGGCACAGCATGTTCAACCTGGCCCATGACTACGCCCGCAACGACATGACTGCCTACGTGAAGCTGCAAGAACAGGAGTTCGCCGACGCCGCCAAGGGCTACACGTTCGTGGCGCACCAGCAGGAAGTGGGCACCGGGTACTTTGATGACATGACCACGGTCATTCAGGGCGGCAAGTCTTCGGTGACGGCACTGACTGGCTCGACGGAAGAAGAACAGTTCCACTGACGCTTTTCGAACCGCCCTCTTCCCGGCGAAAGCCGCCGCCACAGAATACAGGAGCCGCCTTCGGGCGGCTTTCTGCTGACTGCCCGGAATTAACCTACGTTGACAGTCAACTATTAACGATAGACAACTCTCATCAGCCGATAAAAGTTAATTAATCAGGCCATCAATAACCGGGTAACTTCCCCGCGATAATTAATGGGAACTTCGTCACGTCGCAGTGACACATGATAATCACCCTCCCCAAATGATATTTATTATCATTTAAGTCGTGGCTAATTGCCGGCCTGCCCTACGATACATATTTCTCCAAAGCGGCTTCGACGCCCGCCCCTGCTGGGGCTAAGCATGAAAACCGTGACCTATCTCATTAATCCTGCGAATAAATTTGATGCAGAAAATTTACTTGCCCTCCTTTTGCACATAAAATCCCGGGATTGATCGCACTGCGACATATCGTCACTGCTTCTACTTCTTTCAAGCCCAGAGACCTTTGCTCTCTGTTAAGGACTGCCAGCATGCCCGACTCGACAGGATTGATTGCCCACAATTGGGGCTTCGCCGTGTTTCTCCTTGGTGTCGTCGGCCTCTGCGCCTTCATGCTCGGCCTTTCCAGCCTGCTGGGTTCCAAAGCCTGGGGCCGCAGCAAAAACGAACCGTTTGAATCCGGCATGCTGCCCACCGGCGGCGCCCGTCTGCGGCTCTCGGCAAAATTCTATCTGGTCGCGATGCTGTTCGTGATTTTCGACATTGAAGCCCTCTTTCTTTACGCCTGGTCTGTGTCCGTCCGCGAAAGCGGCTGGACCGGCTTCGCCGAAGCGCTCGTTTTCATAGCAATTCTGTTGGCAGGTCTTGTCTACCTATGGCGGGTAGGGGCGCTCGATTGGGCTCCCGTTGGTCGTCGTAACCGGCAGGCGAAGCTAAAACAATGAGGCTTTGGCAATGCAATATAATCTCACCAGGATCGACCCGGATGCTCCTAACGAGCAGTACCCCATCGGCGAACGCGAAGTCGTTTCCGATCCGTTAGAAGATCAAGTCCACAAAAACATCTACATGGGCAAGCTCGAAGACGTACTGAATGGTGCCGTCAACTGGGGTCGCAAGAACTCCCTTTGGCCGTACAACTTCGGTCTGTCGTGCTGCTATGTGGAAATGACCACCGCCTTCACTGCCCCCCACGACATCGCGCGCTTCGGCGCCGAAGTCATCCGGGCATCGCCGCGTCAGGCGGATTTCATGGTGATCGCCGGTACACCCTTTCTGAAGATGGCCCCGATCATCCAGCGCCTCTACGAGCAGATGCTGGAGCCCAAGTGGGTGATCTCCATGGGCGCCTGTGCCAACTCCGGTGGCATGTACGACATCTACTCCGTGGTTCAGGGCGTGGATAAATTCCTCCCCGTGGATGTTTACGTGCCCGGCTGCCCGCCCCGCCCAGAGGCATTTCTGCAAGGCTTGATGCTGTTGCAGGAATCCATTGGACAGGAGCGTCGTCCTCTTTCCTGGGTCGTCGGTGACCAGGGCGTTTATCGCGCCGAGATGCCGTCGCAGAAGGAACAGCGCCGCGAACAGCGTATTGCGGTGACCAACCTGCGCAGCCCCGACGAAGTCTGATCCAGTTTTTCTTTTACAAAAAGAAGCCTGAACCTGGGTTCATTCTGTACGTTGACCGATAGCGATCGAGACCTATGACTGCAGACACCGCTCTGTACATCCCGCCTCACAAGGCTGACGACCAAGAGGTCGTCGTTGAACTCCATAACCGTTTTGGCGCTGAAGCCTTCAGCGCCCAGTCCACTGTCACCGGCATGCCCGTGCTGTGGGTGCAACGCGCCCGGCTGATCGAGATCCTGACCTTCCTGCGTCAGATGCCCAAGCCGTACGTGATGCTGTACGACCTGCACGGCGTCGACGAACGCCTGCGGACCAAGCGACGTGGCCTGCCGGATGCTGACTTCACCGTGTTCTATCACCTGATGTCGATAGAACGTAACAGTGACGTGATGATCAAGGTTGCGCTTTCCGAAACCGACCTGAGCATGCCGACCGTGACCGGCATCTGGCCAAACGCCAACTGGTACGAGCGTGAAGTGTGGGACATGTTCGGGATCGACTTCCCGGGCCACCCGCACCTGACCCGCATCATGATGCCGCCGACCTGGGAAGGTCACCCGCTGCGCAAGGATTTCCCGGCCCGTGCCACCGAATTCGACCCCTACAGCCTGACCCTCGCCAAGCAGCAGCTGGAAGAGGAAGCCGCGCGCTTTCGTCCGGAAGACTGGGGCATGAAGCGTTCCGGCACCAACGAGGACTACATGTTCCTCAACCTGGGCCCGAACCACCCTTCGGCCCACGGTGCATTCCGCATCATCCTGCAGCTGGACGGCGAAGAGATCGTCGACTGCGTGCCGGACATCGGTTACCACCACCGTGGCGCCGAGAAGATGGCCGAGCGCCAGTCCTGGCACAGCTACATTCCGTACACCGACCGCATCGATTACCTCGGCGGCGTGATGAACAACCTGCCGTACGTGCTCTCGGTCGAGAAACTGGCCGGCATCACCGTGCCGGATCGGGTCAACGTCATCCGCATCATGATGTCCGAGTTCTTCCGCATCACCAGCCACCTGCTGTTCCTGGGGACCTACATCCAGGACGTCGGCGCCATGACCCCGGTGTTCTTCACGTTCACTGACCGTCAGCGCGCCTACACCGTGATCGAAGCCGTCACCGGTTTCCGCCTGCACCCGGCCTGGTTCCGTATCGGCGGCGTTGCCCACGACCTGCCCCGCGGCTGGGAGAAACTGGTCAAGGACTTCATCGACTGGATGCCCAAGCGTCTGGACGAGTACACCAAAGCGGCACTGCAAAACAGCATCCTCAAAGGTCGTACCGTCGGCGTTGCCGCGTACAACACCAAGGAAGCGCTGGAATGGGGCGTCACCGGGCCTAGCCTGCGGGCGACCGGTCTGGACTTCGACCTGCGCAAGGCGCGTCCGTATTCGGGTTACGAGAACTTCGAGTTCGAAGTGCCCCTGGCCCACGATGGCGACGCCTACGATCGCTGCATCGTGCGTGTCGAAGAGATGCGCCAGAGCCTGAAGATCATCGAGCAGTGCATGCGCAACATGCCGGCCGGTCCGTACAAGGCGGATCATCCGCTGACCACGCCGCCGCCGAAAGAACGCACCCTGCAGCATATCGAAACCCTGATCACGCACTTCCTGCAGGTTTCGTGGGGCCCGGTCATGCCGGCCAACGAATCCTTCCAGATGATCGAAGCGACCAAGGGCATCAACAGTTATTACCTGACGAGCGACGGCGGCACCATGAGCTACCGTACCCGGATTCGCACCCCAAGCTACCCGCACCTGCAGCAGATCCCTTCGGTGATCAAAGGCAGCATGGTCGCGGACTTGATCGCGTACCTGGGTAGTATCGATTTCGTTATGGCCGACGTGGACCGCTAAGCATGAACAGCACGCTTATCCAGACAGACCGTTTCGCCCTGAGCGAATCCGAGCGCTCGGCCATCGAGCACGAAATGCATCACTACGAGGACCCGCGCGCGGCGTCCATCGAAGCCCTGAAAATCGTCCAGAAAGAACGCGGCTGGGTGCCGGACGGCGCCATCTACGCCATCGGTGAAGTGCTGGGCATCCCTGCCAGCGACGTTGAAGGCGTGGCGACGTTCTATAGCCAGATCTTCCGTCAGCCGGTGGGCCGCCATATCATTCGCGTCTGCAACAGCATGGTCTGCTTCATCGCCGGTCACGAAGACATCGTCAGCGAGATTCAGAGCAAGCTGGGCATCGGCCTGGGTCAGACCACCGCCGACGGCCGCTTCACGCTGTTGCCGGCCTGCTGCCTGGGCAACTGTGACAAGGCGCCGGCGGTCATGATCGACGACGATACTTTCGGCAATCTGCAGCCCGCGGGCGTCGCCCCGCTGCTGGAGGGTTACGTATGACCATCACTTCCTTCGGCCCCGCCAACCTCATCACTCGCGCCCCGGAAACCCATCCGCTGACCTGGCGTCTGCGCGATGACGGCGAGCCGGTATGGCTCGATGAATACCAGAAGAAAGACGGCTACGCCGCGGCGCGCAAAGCGTTTGCGACGCTGTCGCCTGACGAAATCGTCCAGGCCGTCAAAGACTCCGGCCTCAAAGGCCGCGGCGGTGCAGGCTTCCCCACCGGCGTGAAGTGGGGGCTGATGCCCAAAGACGAATCCATGAACATCCGGTACCTGCTGTGTAACGCCGATGAGATGGAGCCGAACACCTGGAAAGACCGCATGCTGATGGAGCAACAGCCCCATCTGCTGATCGAGGGCATGCTGATCAGTGCGCGCGCCCTGAAGGCGTACCGCGGCTATATCTTCCTGCGCGGCGAATACACCACTGCGGCGGTGCACCTGCGCCGCGCGGTGAAAGAAGCCGAAGCCGCCGGCCTGCTGGGCAAGAACATCCTTGGCAGCGGTTTTGATTTCGAGCTGATCGTGCACACCGGTGCAGGGCGTTACATCTGCGGTGAAGAAACCGCGCTGATCAACTCCCTCGAAGGCCGTCGCGCCAATCCGCGCTCCAAGCCGCCCTTCCCCGCTGCGGTGGGCGTATGGGGCAAGCCGACTTGCGTGAACAACGTCGAAACCCTGTGCAACGTCCCGGCCATCGTTAACAACGGTAACGACTGGTACAAGTCCCTCGCCCGCGAAGGCAGCGAAGACCACGGCACCAAGCTGATGGGCTTCTCCGGCAAGGTGAAGAACCCTGGCCTGTGGGAACTGCCCTTCGGCCTCCCCGCTCGCGAGCTGTTCGAAGACTACGCCGGTGGCATGCGCGACGGCTTCAAGCTCAAGTGCTGGCAGCCCGGCGGCGCCGGTACCGGTTTCCTGTTGCCGGAACACCTCGATTGCCAGTTCTACGCCGGCGGCGTGGCCAAGGTCGGCACCCGGATGGGTACCGGTCTGGCGATGGCGGTGGACGACAAGGTCAACATGGTTTCGCTGCTGCGCAACATGGAAGAGTTCTTCGCCCAGGAGTCGTGCGGTTTCTGCACGCCGTGCCGCGATGGCTTGCCGTGGAGCGTGAAAATGCTGCGCGCCCTCGAAAATGGCCAGGGTCAACCAGGCGATATCGAGACGCTGCTGGGGTTGGTCAACTTCCTCGGCCCAGGCAAAACCTTCTGCGCCCACGCACCGGGCGCCGTGGAACCTCTGGGCAGCGCGATCAAGTATTTCCGGCCGGAATTCGAGGCAGGCATCGCACCGGCACGTGCGGGCGACCTCAATCAGGTCATCAGTCCGACCGTGGTCGGCGCATAACACGATAAACGGTCGGCGGCTCTCAAGGCCGCCTTCCTTGCATCCGACGACGCCGCGAGGCTGTTTGAGTCGGATGGCACCGAGATTCCATTAGCCACGCCCGCTGACACCGGGCCAACGAAGAACTTTGAACCATGGCCACTATCCACGTAGACGGCAAAGCGCTCGAAGTCGATGGCGCAGACAACCTGTTACAGGCATGTCTGTCGCTGGGCCTCGACATCCCTTATTTCTGCTGGCATCCGGCACTTGGCAGTGTTGGCGCCTGTCGCCAGTGCGCGGTCAAGCAGTACACCGACGAGAACGACACCCGTGGTCGTATCGTCATGTCCTGCATGACGCCCGCCACTGACAACACCTGGATCTCCATCGAAGACGACGAATCCAAGGCGTTTCGCGCCAGCGTCGTCGAATGGCTGATGACCAACCACCCGCACGACTGCCCGGTCTGCGAGGAAGGCGGTCACTGTCATTTGCAGGACATGACGGTGATGACCGGCCACAACGAGCGCCGCTATCGCTTCACCAAACGCACCCACCAGAATCAGGAACTGGGGCCGTTCATCGCACACGAGATGAACCGCTGCATCGCCTGCTATCGCTGCGTGCGCTTCTATAAGGACTACGCCGGGGGTACTGACCTCGGCGTGTTCGGCGCCCACGACAACGTGTACTTCGGTCGCGTTGAAGACGGCACCCTGGAAAGCGAGTTCTCCGGCAACCTGACCGAGGTCTGCCCGACCGGTGTGTTCACCGACAAGACCCACTCCGAGCGCTACAACCGGAAATGGGACATGCAGTTCTCGCCGAGCATCTGCCACGGCTGCTCAAGCGGCTGCAACATCAGCCCGGGCGAACGTTATGGTGAAATCCGCCGTATCGAGAACCGCTACAACGGTTCGGTGAACCAGTATTTCCTCTGCGACCGCGGCCGTTTCGGTTATGGCTACGTCAACCGCACGGACCGTCCACGCCAGCCGCTGGCCGAAGGCATCAAGCTGGGCCTGGACGCTGCGCTGGACAAGGCCGCTGACCTGCTGCGCGGGCGCAACATCGTCGGCATCGGTTCGCCGCGCGCCAGCCTGGAAAGCAACTTCGCCCTGCGCGAGCTGGTCGGTGCCGAGCACTTCTACTCGGGCATCGAGGCCGGTGAGCTGGAGCGTCTGCGCCTGATCGCTCAGGTGCTGAAAGACAGCCCGCTGCCGATCCCGACGCTGCGTGAAGTCGAAGAGCACGACGCCGTGTTCATCCTTGGCGAAGACGTCACCCAGACCGCTGCGCGCATGGCCCTCGGCCTGCGTCAGTCGGTGAAGAACAAAGCCGAAGACATGGCCGCTGCGATGAAGGTCCAACCGTGGCTGGACGCTGCGGTCAAAAATATCGGTCAGCACGAGCTGAACCCGCTGTTCATCGCCAGCCTGACCGACACCCGCCTCGACGACATCGCCGAGGAGTGCGTGCACGCGGCGCCCGATGATCTGGCGCGCATCGGTTTCGCCGTGGCCCACGCCCTCGACCCGAGCGCCCCGGCCGTTGTTGGTCTGGACAGCGAAGCGCTGGAACTGGCCGAGCGCATTGCTGCTGCGTTGCTTGAAGCCAAGCGCCCACTGATCGTGTCCGGCGCCTCGCTGGGCTCGAACGCGCTGATCGAAGCGGCGGCGAACATCGCCAAGGCCTTGAAGCTGCGCGACAAGCAGGGTTCGCTGAGCCTGATCGTGCCGGAAGCCAACAGCATGGGCTTGACCCTGTTCGGTGGCGACTCGGTCGACGCTGCGCTGCAGGCCGTGATTTCGGGCCAGGCGGACGCCATCGTCGTGCTGGAAAACGATCTGTTCACCCGTGTTGACGCTGCGACGGTCGAGGCTGCACTGAAGGCCGCGAAAGTGGTGATCGTTGCCGATCATCAGAAGACCGCGACTACCGATCGCGCGCACCTGGTGCTGCCGGCCGCAAGCTTTGCCGAAGGCGACGGTACGCTGGTCAGCCAGGAAGGCCGCGCCCAGCGCTTCTTCCAGGTCTTTGATCCGACGTATCTGGACGCGAGCATTCTGGTTCACGAAGGCTGGCGCTGGCTGCATGCCCTGCGCGCCACCCTGTTGAATCAGCCGGTTGACTGGACCCAGCTCGACCACGTCACCGCTGCCTGCGCCGCGAGCAATCCGCAACTGGCGGGCATCGTCGGTGCCGCGCCGTCTGCCGTGTTCCGCATCAAGGGCCTGAAGCTGGCACGCGAACCGCTGCGTTACAGCGGCCGGACCGCCATGCGCGCCAACATCAGCGTGCACGAACCCCGTATGCCGCAGGACATCGACACCGCGTTCGCCTTCTCGATGGAAGGTTATTCGGGCTCTGCCGAACCGCGTTCCCAGGTGCCGTTTGCCTGGTCGCCGGGCTGGAATTCGCCGCAGGCGTGGAACAAGTTCCAGGACGAAGTCGGCGGTCACCTGCGCGCTGGCGATCCGGGCGTACGCCTGATCGAAAGCAGCGGCGACAAGCTGGGCTGGTTCGCCAACGTGCCGCGTGCCTTCTCCCCGGCACAAGGGACTTGGCAGGTCGTGCCGTTCTACCACCTGTTCGGCAGCGAAGAGACCTCTTCCAAAGCCGCACCGGTTCAAGAGCGCATTCCTCAACCGTATGTAGCCTTGGCCAAGTCCGAAGCGGACCGTCTGGGTGTCAACGAAGGTGCCTTGCTCAGCCTGAGCATTGCCGGCCAGACCCTGCGTCTGCCGCTGCGCATCAGCGAAGAACTGGGCGCAGGCCTGGTGGCGCTGCCGTCCGGTCTGGCCGGTATTCCTCCGGCGCTGTTCGGCAAAACCGTTGATGCTGTGCAGGAGGCCGCTCAATGACCTGGTTCACCCCTGAAGTGATCGACTCGATCATCGCTGTCGTCAAGGCCATCGTGGTGCTGCTCGCCGTGGTGGTCTGCGGCGCGCTGCTCAGTTTCGTGGAACGCCGTCTGCTGGGCTGGTGGCAGGACCGTTACGGCCCGAACCGCGTCGGGCCGTTCGGCATGTTCCAGATTGCTGCCGACATGCTGAAGATGTTCTTTAAAGAGGACTGGAACCCGCCCTTCGTCGACCGGGTGATCTTCACCCTGGCGCCGGTGGTGGCCATGAGCGCGCTGTTGATCGCGTTCTCGGTCATCCCGGTGACCCAGACCTGGGTCGTCGCCGACCTGAACATCGGCCTGCTGTTCTTCTTCGCCATGGCCGGTCTGTCGGTCTATGCGGTGCTGTTCGCCGGCTGGTCATCGAACAACAAGTACGCCCTCCTGGGCAGCTTGCGTGCCTCGGCGCAGACCGTGTCCTACGAAGTGTTCCTCGGCCTGTCGCTGATGGGCATCGTGGTGCAGGTCGGTTCGTTCAACATGGGCGACATCGTCAAGTACCAGGCCGATCACCTGTGGTTCATCATTCCGCAGTTCTTCGGCTTCTGTACCTTCTTCATCGCGGGCGTTGCCGTGACTCACCGTCACCCGTTCGACCAGCCGGAAGCGGAACAGGAACTGGCCGACGGTTACCACATTGAATACGCCGGCATGAAATGGGGCATGTTCTTCGTCGGTGAGTACATCGGCATCATCCTGATCTCGGCGCTGCTGGTGACCTTGTTCTTCGGTGGCTGGCACGGCCCGTTCGATATCCTGCCGCAACTGTCGTTCATGTGGTTTGCCCTGAAAACCGCGTTCTTCATCATGCTGTTCATCCTGTTGCGTGCTTCGATCCCTCGTCCGCGTTATGACCAGGTGATGGATTTCAGCTGGAAGTTCTGCTTGCCACTGACCCTGATCAATTTGCTGGTGACCGCTGCGGTCGTCTTGGCGGCTCAGTGAGGATTTGACCCATGTTCAAATATATTGGCGACATCGTTAAGGGTACGGGTACCCAGTTGCGCAGCCTGATCATGGTCTTCGGCCATGGTTTCCGTAAGCGTGACACCCTGCAATATCCGGAAGAGCAGGTCTATCTGCCGCCACGTTACCGTGGCCGCATCGTCCTGACCCGCGACCCCGACGGCGAAGAGCGCTGCGTGGCCTGCAACCTGTGCGCCGTGGCGTGCCCAGTGGGCTGCATCTCGCTGCAGAAGGCCGAGACCGACGACGGTCGTTGGTACCCGGAGTTCTTCCGCATCAATTTCTCGCGTTGCATCTTCTGCGGCATGTGTGAGGAAGCTTGCCCGACCACCGCGATCCAGCTGACACCGGATTTCGAGATGGCCGAGTTCAAACGTCAGGATCTGGTGTACGAGAAGGAAGATCTGCTGATCTCCGGCCCCGGCAAGAACCCTGATTACAACTTCTACCGCGTTGCAGGGATGGCCATCGCCGGCAAGCCGAAAGGCGATGCCCAGAACGAAGCCCAGCCCATCAACGTCAAGAGCTTGCTGCCTTAAGGAAGAAAGATGGAATTCGCTTTCTATTTCGCATCCGGCATCGCTGTGGTGGCCACCCTCCGGGTGATCACCAACACGAACCCGGTGCACGCCCTGCTCTACCTGATCATTTCGCTGATCGCCGTGGCCATGACCTTCTTCAGCCTCGGCGCGCCGTTCGCCGGTGCGCTTGAAGTGATCGCCTATGCGGGCGCCATCATGGTGCTGTTCGTCTTCGTGGTGATGATGCTGAACCTGGGCCCGGCCTCGGTTCAACAAGAACGCGCCTGGCTCAAACCCGGCATCTGGCTCGGCCCGATTCTGCTGGGCGGCCTGCTGCTGGCGGAGTTGATCTACGTGCTGTTTGCCAACTCCACCGGCGCCTCCATCGGTCACACCACGGTGGACGCCAAAGCCGTCGGCATCAGCCTGTTTGGCCCTTACCTGCTGGTTGTCGAACTCGCCTCGATGCTGCTGCTTGCGGCAGCCGTGACGGCGTTCCATGTCGGCCGTAACGAGGCGAAGGAGTAAAGCCATGAACTCAGCAATCCCTCTGGAACATGGTCTGGCGGTCGCCGGCATCCTGTTCTGCCTCGGCCTGGCGGGCCTGTTGGTACGCCGCAACATTCTGTTCGTGTTAATGAGCCTGGAAATCATGATGAACGCAGCCGCGCTGGCCTTTGTGGTCGCGGGCAGCCGCTGGGCACAGCCTGACGGCCAGATCATGTTCATTCTGGTGATCAGCCTTGCCGCAGCCGAGGCCAGTATTGGCCTGGCGATCCTGCTGCAACTGTATCGCCGCTTCCACACGCTCGATATCGACGCTGCCAGCGAGATGCGCGGATGAACCTACTCTTTCTGACTTTCGTATTCCCCCTGATCGGTTTCCTGCTGCTGTCGTTCTCGCGCGGCAAATGGTCGGAAAACCTTTCAGCCCTGATCGGCGTGGGTTCCATTGGCCTGTCGGCCATCGTCGCCGCGTACGTGATCTGGCAATTCAACGTCTCACCACCGGAAGGCGGTCACCTGACCATGGTGCTGTGGCGCTGGATGTCGGTGGACGGCTTCGAGCCCAACTTCGCCCTGTATGTCGATGGCCTGTCCATCACCATGCTCGGTGTGGTGGTCGGCGTCGGCTTCCTCATTCACCTGTTCGCCTCGTGGTACATGCGCGGTGAAGACGGCTACTCGCGCTTCTTCGCCTACACCAACCTGTTCATTGCCAGCATGTTGT
Organism: Pseudomonas sp. W5-36; assembly: GCF_046540455.1. Classification (NCBI taxonomy): domain Bacteria; kingdom Pseudomonadati; phylum Pseudomonadota; class Gammaproteobacteria; order Pseudomonadales; family Pseudomonadaceae; genus Pseudomonas; species Pseudomonas sp. W5-36. The sequence continues at coordinate 64,757 of NZ_JAXCIQ010000022.1, forward strand.
TCCTGATCTTGGGCGACAACCTGCTGTTCATCTACTTCGGTTGGGAAGGCGTGGGCCTGTGCTCGTACCTGTTGATCGGTTTCTATTACAGCAACCGCAACAACGGCAACGCCGCACTAAAAGCCTTCATCGTGACCCGCATCGGCGACGTGTTCATGGCCATCGGCCTGTTCATTCTGTTCCAACAACTGGGCACGCTGAACATTCAGGAATTGCTGGTTCGTGCGCCACAGCACTTCAAGGTCGGTGATTTCTGGATCGTGCTGGCCACGCTGATGCTGCTGGGCGGTGCGGTCGGTAAATCCGCGCAACTGCCGCTGCAAACCTGGCTGGCAGACGCAATGGCCGGTCCTACCCCGGTGTCGGCACTGATCCACGCCGCGACCATGGTAACCGCAGGCGTTTACCTGATCGCACGGACCCACGGCCTGTTCATCCTCGCTCCTGACATCCTGCATCTGGTCGGGATTGTCGGCGGCGTGACCCTGGTACTGGCGGGTTTCGCCGCACTGGTGCAGACCGACATCAAACGTATCCTCGCCTACTCGACCATGAGCCAGATTGGCTACATGTTCCTGGCGTTGGGCGTGGGCGCCTGGGACGGCGCGATTTTCCACCTGATGACCCACGCCTTCTTCAAGGCGCTGCTGTTCCTCGCGTCCGGTGCGGTGATCGTTGCGTGCCACCACGAGCAGAACATCTTCAAGATGGGCGGCCTGTGGAAGAAACTGCCACTGGCCTACGCCAGCTTCATCGTCGGCGGCGCTGCGCTGTCGGCCTTGCCGCTGGTCACCGCGGGCTTCTACTCCAAGGACGAAATCCTCTGGGAAGCCTTCGCCAGCGGCCATCAGTACCTGCTGTATGCAGGTCTGGTCGGTGCGTTCATGACCTCGCTTTACACTTTCCGCCTGATCTTCATCGCCTTCCACGGCGAAGCGAAGACCGAAGCCCACGCCGGCCACGGGATTTCCCACTGGCTGCCGCTGGGTGTGTTGATCGTACTGTCGACGTTCATCGGCGCCTGGATTCATCCGCCACTGGCCGGCGTGCTGCCGGAAAGCGCGGGCCATGCGGGCGGCGAAGCCAAGCACAGTCTGGAAATCGCCTCGGGCGCCATCGCTCTGGCCGGTATTCTGCTGGCGGCGGTGCTGTTCCTCGGCAAGCGTCGTCTGGCCACTGCCATCGCCAACAGCGGTCCGGGTCGTTTCCTGTCGGCATGGTGGTTTGCGGCCTGGGGCTTCGACTGGGTATACGACGTGCTGTTCGTCAAACCTTACCTGGCAATCAGTCGCCTCCTGCGTGCCGACCCGCTCGACCACACAATCGGCCTGATTCCGCGTCTGGTCAAAGCCGGTAACGGCTTGATGACCCGCACCGAAACCGGTCAGCTCCGTTGGTACGCCGCTTCGATCGCCGCAGGTGCCGTACTGGTACTCGGCGCGATTGTGCTGGTCTGATGAGTCGATCTGACATGAACCTTGCGACTTACGAAAAGGAATTGAGCCCGTCATGATTCTGCCTTGGCTAATCCTGATCCCCTTCATTGGCGGCCTGCTGTGCTGGCAAGGTGAGCGCTTCGGCCCTACCCTGCCGCGCTGGATTGCGCTGTTGACCATGTCTCTCGAGACGATTCTTGGGCTGTGGGTCTGGAGCACCGGTACGTTTACCTATGCTCCCGCTCCGGGCGCCGATCCGACCTGGGCCCTTGAATTCAAGCTTCAGTGGATCCAGCGCTTCGGCATCAGCGTGCACCTGGCCCTCGACGGCCTGTCCCTGCTGATGATTCTGCTGACCGGCCTGCTGGGTATCCTCTCGGTACTCTGCTCGTGGAAAGAGATTCAACGTAACGTCGGCTTCTTCCACCTGAACCTGATGTGGATCCTGGGCGGTGTCGTCGGCGTGTTCCTCGCCATCGACCTGTTCATGTTCTTCTTCTTCTGGGAAATGATGCTGGTGCCGATGTACTTCCTCATCGCGCTCTGGGGTCACAGCTCGGCAGATGGCAAGAAGACCCGGATCTACGCAGCGACCAAGTTCTTCATCTTCACTCAGGCCAGCGGCCTGATCATGTTGGTGGCGATCCTCGGTCTGGTGCTGGTGCACTTCAACCAGACCGGCGTGATCACCTTCGGTTACGCGGACCTGTTGAAAACCAAGCTGTCCCACGGCACCGAATACATCCTGATGCTGGGCTTTTTCATCGCTTTCGCGGTGAAGCTGCCGATCGTGCCGCTGCACTCCTGGTTGCCTGACGCTCACGCCCAGGCGCCGACCGCCGGTTCCGTGGACCTGGCGGGCATCCTGTTGAAGACCGCTGCGTATGGTCTGCTGCGCTTTGCCCTGCCGCTGTTCCCGAATGCCTCGGCCGAGTTCGCGCCAATCGCCATGGTCCTGGGCCTGATCGGTATCTTCTACGGTGCCTTCCTGGCCTTTGCGCAGACCGACATCAAGCGCCTGATCGCGTTTTCCAGCGTGTCGCACATGGGCTTCGTGCTGATCGGCATCTACTCCGGCAGCCAGCAGGCGCTGCAAGGCGTCGTCGTTCAGATGCTCGCTCACGGTCTGTCGGCTGCCGCGCTGTTTATCCTCAGCGGCCAGCTGTACGAGCGCCTGCACACCCGCGACATGCGCGAAATGGGTGGTCTCTGGAACAAGATCGCGTACCTGCCGGCCATCAGCCTGTTCTTCGCTGCCGCCTCGCTGGGCCTGCCAGGCACCGGTAACTTCGTTGGCGAATTCCTGATCCTGATTGGCAGCTTTGTCAGCTCGCCATGGATCACCGCCATCGCCACCTCCGGCCTGGTGTTCGGTTCTGTCTACTCGCTGATCATGATCCACCGCGCCTACTTCGGCCCGGCCAAATCCGACGCGGTCTATAAAGGCATGGACGGTCGGGAATTGATCATGGTGCTGGGTCTGGCGGTGTTGTTGATTCTGCTGGGCGTCTACCCGCAACCGATCCTCGACACCTCCTCGGCGACCATGCATGGCGTGCAGCAATGGCTCGGCACCGCCTTCACTCAACTCGCTTCGGCCCGGTAAGAGCGCTATGGACCTGACGATTCAACACTTTATTGCGCTGGCGCCGCTGCTGATTACCAGCATCACCATTGTGGTGGTGATGCTGGGCATCGCATGGCGTCGCAATCACTCGCAATCATTCCTGCTGACGGTAGCGGGACTCAACCTGGCTTTGCTGTCCATCTACCCGGCGCTGAAAGTTGCGCCGCTGGTGGTCACGCCATTGCTGCAAATCGACAGCTTCGCCTGCCTCTACATGGGCATCATCCTGGTGTCCACGCTGGCTTGCGTCACGCTGGCTCACGCTTACCTGGGTGAAGGCAAGGCGGGCTATCCGGGTAACCGCGAAGAACTTTACCTGCTGATCCTGATGGCCGCGGCCGGTGGCTTGGTACTGGTCGCTGCACAACACTTGGCAAGCCTGTTCATCGGTCTGGAACTGCTGTCGGTGCCGGTCTACGGTCTGGTCGCTTACGCCTTCTTTAACAAGCGTTCGCTGGAAGGCGGCATCAAGTACATGGTGCTGTCAGCCGCCGGTTCGGCTTTCTTGCTGTTCGGTATGGCGCTGCTGTATGCCGAATCCGGCAGCCTGGGTTTCAGCGAGATCGGCAAGGCTATCGCGGCCACCGGTATGCCAAGCCCGATCGCCAGCCTGGGTCTGGGCATGATGCTGGTGGGTCTGGGCTTCAAGCTGTCGCTGGTGCCGTTCCACTTGTGGACACCGGACGTGTACGAAGGCGCCCCTGCCCCTGTGGCGGCTTTCCTTGCCACGGCCAGTAAGGTCGCGGTGTTCGGTGTGCTGGTTCGCCTGTTCCAGATCTCCCCGGCGGCCACCAATGGTGTGCTGACCGACGTGATGTCGGTCATTGCCGTGGCGTCGATCCTGGTCGGTAACCTGCTGGCCCTGACGCAGAACAACCTCAAGCGTCTGCTGGGCTATTCGTCGATTGCGCACTTCGGTTACCTGATGATCGCGATGGTGGCGAGCAAAGGCATGGCCGTCGAGGCGATCAACGTTTATCTGGTGACGTACGTGCTGACCAGCCTGGGCGCGTTCGGCGTGGTCACGTTGATGTCGTCACCGTACAGCGGCCGCGATGCCGATGCGATGTTCGAATACCGCGGCCTGTTCTGGCGTCGTCCGTACCTGACGGCGGTGCTGACCGTGATGATGCTGTCCCTGGCCGGTATCCCGCTGACGACTGGCTTCATCGGCAAGTTCTACATCATCGCGACGGGCGTCGAAGCACACCTGTGGTGGCTGACCGGTTCACTGGTCGTGGGCAGCGCCATTGGTGTCTTCTATTACCTGCGTGTGATGGTGACGCTGTATCTGCAGGACTCGAAGATCCAGCGCCACGACGCCCCGTTCAACTGGGCGCAGCGTGCAGGTGGCGTGATGCTGTTGGGGATCACGCTGCTGGCGTTCTTCCTGGGCGTGTACCCGCAACCGCTGCTGACCCTGGTGGGCCATGCGGGTTTGTGATGAGTGAGTGATGCACAAAAAACCCTGCTCTAGAGCAGGGTTTTTTTATGGCTTTGGCTTTAGTACTTTGGAAGAGCCGAGGATCAAGAGCGTCGGCCTAACGGCCTAACGGCCTCGGTTTCGCCTTCGGCGAGTTACTTGGAAAAGCACCCCAAGTAACCAAGGGTGCTTGCTCTCGGTTAGGCCCTTCCTTCGTCAGGGTTCCCTCACTTCGACGACGCTCCGTGGGCCCGCGCCGAACGGACATCCATGTCCTAACGGCGCTCTCGCGGCATCCATGCCGCTCGGCCCACTCCGCGTCGTCTGCGTTCGGCCTGCACCCAAGTCGCGATGGGTGTCGTCTGGACTGCTGTGTATGAAGATCAAGATCAACAGCTTCCCGGCTAAAGCCGGTCCTACTGACCGTGCGGGATACCTGTAGGACTGGCTTTAGCCGGGAAGCTCTTGATCTGCTTTAGATGTGCTTTTGATCTTCACACGCAAAAGGCTCAAACACCGCCAATCGCGACTTGGGTGCAGGCTGAACGGAGGTCTCGCGCAGTGGGCCGAGCCGCATGGATGCGGCGAGAGCGCCGTCAGGACATGGATGTCCGTTCGGCGCGGGCCCACGGAGCGAGACCGGAGTGAAGGAACCCTGACGAAGGAAGGGCCCAACCAGGAGCAAGCACCCTTGGTTACTTGGGGTGCTTTTCCAAGTAACTCGCCGAAGGCGAAACAGTCTGCCCTTAGGCAGACGCTTTAGATCTTGATCTTAAAACACACGCTAACCAGGCAATCGAATGGTTTTCTTGTCGCCGGTAAACAACGCCCACGTCGACATAAACAACGCCGCCACCATCGGCCCGATCACGAACCCGTTCAGCCCGAACACCGCCATACCGCCCAGCGTCGAGATCAGAATCAGATAATCGGGCATCCGCGTATCCTTGCCCACCAGGATCGGACGCAACACGTTATCCACCAGCCCGATCACAAACACCCCAAACAGCCCCAACACCACACCCTGCCAGATCATCCCGCTGAGCAGGAAATACAGCGCAACCGGCGCCCAGACAATCCCCGCCCCCACCGCCGGCAGCAACGACAGAAACGCCATCATCACCGCCCACAGCAAAGCGCTCGGGATATCCAGTGCCCAGAAAATAAACCCGCCCAACGCGCCTTGCGTCACGGCCACGACAATATTGCCCTTCACCGTTGCACGCACAACACGCGTGAATTTCAACTGCAATCGGCGTTTCTGAGGCTCGGCCAATGGAATCGCGATGCGGATCTTGCGGGTAAGGTCCTGTCCGTCACGCAGGAAAAAGAACAGCAGGTAGAGCATGATGAAAAAACTGACCACGAAATCGAACGTACCCTGCCCGAAGCTGAACGCCTGGGTCGCCAGGTAATTGCTGCCCTGCATCGCGCTTTTGGCGATCTTGTCGCGCAGCCCGTTGAAATCTCCCATGCCCAGACGATCAAGCCAATGCTGCACATAGGGCGGCAGCAGCACCTTGAATTCAGCCAGGTACTTGGCGATGTCGAGCTGACCACTTTCCACATTCTTGTAGAGCGTCGCCCCCTCCTGAACCATCAACGCCGCAATGACGATGACCGGCAGAATCGCGATGACCAGACAGATCATCAGCGTACAAAGGGACGTCAGGTTGCGCTGCCAGCCGAAGCGAGCCAACAGACGGCGTTGCAGCGGCGCGAAGATGATCCCGAGGATCACCGCCCAGAACACCGCGCCGTAGAACGGCAGCAGAATCCAGATAAACGCGATGGTGACCAGTATCAATAACAGCAGGAGGGTTTTCTTTTGCAGCGCGGTTTCGTTCATGTTTCTTCCATGTCATTACACCGCGCCAAGCACACGGCCTGATGCTTAGTCAGTCAATCGCCGCAGGAGTGCCGCGCCTGAAGTGCACGGTCAGTGGAGGAAGCGCTGACAGCGGGCCCCGAGCGAGGCCCGCCGCCCCGTTCAGATTCTGAACTGCCGAACCAACTGGCCGAGGCGTTGGTTAAGCGCCGTGAGGTTACGTGACGTGGAGGCGCTGTGGCGGGTTTCATCGGCCACGCTTTCGACCGCCACGGCGATCTGGTGGACGCTGCGATTGATCTCTTCCGCCACGGCCGTCTGCTCTTCTGCAGCGCTGGCAATCTGCGCGTTCATCGCGTTGATAGTGCCGATCAGTTGACCGATGGTGTCCAGCGACGCGCCGGCTTCGTTGGCGCGAGCGGAAGTCCCGTCGCCCGCCTCGCTCGAACGTTTCATGGCCTGCACCGCGCCGTGGGTGCCCTGCTGCAAACGGTCGATCATGCCTTGAATTTCCTGAGTGCTTTGCTGCGTGCGGCTGGCCAACGCACGCACCTCATCCGCTACCACTGCGAACCCGCGACCCGCTTCCCCGGCACGCGCGGCTTCGATCGCGGCGTTGAGCGCCAGGAGATTGGTCTGATCGGCGATGGAACGAATCACCCCAAGCACGCCGACGATGGACGACACGTCATTCTGCAGGCTGTCCAGTGACGTACCGCTGTCGCGGATGTCGTTGACCAACGCGTGAATCTGCTGAATGCTGCCGTCGACCACTCGCTTGGCGGCCTGACCTTCGGCATCGGTTTGCTGCGCAGCCACCGAGGCACCCTGCGCGCTCTTCGCGACTTCCTGGGCCGCGGCCGACATCTGATTAATCGCCGTAGCCACCTGATCGGTCTCGTGACGCTGACGCTCCATGGCCTGCTCGGAACGCTGCGCCTGATCGGTCACTTCACCCACAAGCCCGGTCAATTGAGAGGTCATTTCGGCGATCTGCCGGACCAGCCCGTGAATCTTGTCGACGAAGCGGTTGAACGAACCCGCCAGATCGCCAAGTTCGTCCTGGGAGGTCACCGCCAGACGCCGAGTCAGATCACCCTCACCGGCGGCGATGTCATCGAGGTTGGCTTTCATCAGGCGCAGGGGCCGCAGGATACCGCCCGCGATCCAGAAACCCGCCGCCGCGATGATCACCAGTACCAGCAGCGTGATGCCGATGATGCTGACAAGCATGCTCTGCCGGCGCTCGGCGACATTCTTCTGCAGCTCCATGACTTTGGCATCGATGTTGTCCAGGTTGATCGACGACCCGAACGCCATGTCCCATTTGGGCAGGTATTCGGTATACCCCAGTTTGGGCACCAGTTCGCTCGAACCGGGCAGCGCCGAGGAATATTCCAGGTAATGAGTACCTGCTTTCGCGACGTCAACGAGACCAGCATTGACGAAAACACCGTTCGGATCGCGGGCGTCTTTAAAGCTCTTGCCGATGCCGTCTGGACTATTGCCCTTGAACAGCCGCACCGCCTGAGAATCGTAACCGAAGAAGTATCCGTCCTTGGCGTAGTTGACCTGAGAGAGCATTTTGATGACTTGCGCGCGGGCCTCCATGTCACCCGGGGCCGAGGCGTCGTACAGCGGTTTGATGGTGCCCAGCGCGACAGCCACGTAACTTTGTAACGTGGCTTTGGCCTCCGCGAGCAGGTGCTGGCGGGTTTCCTCGACTTCGCGCTTGCCCTGTTCACGCAGCATGATGACGGTGCTGGCGCTGATGATCAGTGCGAACACCAATACCGGGAGCACCGCGAGCGAAAGTACTTTGGCTTTGAGATTTAGCCGCATAGCAGTCATGACCCTTTGTTTTTGTGCGTTGAGCCGTTGGGGTTCCTTTACGGTTAACGGCCCGGCGCGCAAAAAGTTGAGGTCATGAAGATTGACGTGCGTTTTCGCTCCCCGGCAGTTGCGGGCTGATTCGCTCGGGCAAATCGATGCGCACTTGCAACCCGCCCATGGGGCTGTCCAGCAACTGAATGCGCCCGCCCCACGCCTCGACGATGTCCTTGACGATGCCGAGTCCCAGACCGTGGCCGGTCACTTGCTCGTCCAGGCGATTGCCACGGCCGATGACGTCATCGCGATGCTCCACGGGGATGCCCGGGCCGTCGTCGTCGATCAGCAGGCAGTAGCCGTCAGCGTGCTTGGCAATGGTCAGGCTGACCTGGCTGTCGGCCCACTTGCAGGCGTTGTCCATGATGTTGCCGAGCAATTCGAGGATGTCCTCACGGTCCCACGGCAGAAACAGACCCGCACCGATTTCACTGCTGAGCTCAAGGTGCTCGCCATGAATCATCCGCAAGGTGGAAAACAGCCCGGGGATCTCCGCAGCGCAATCAAACCGCGCGCCCGGCAAGGCATCGCCTGACAACCGCGCACGATTAAGCTCACGCTCAAGACGCTGCTGAATGTGCTGCAATTGATCGCGCAGGGTGTCGCGCACATGCGGGTGGCCGGTCAGCTTGTCGCCTTCGGCCAGGCTCATCAGGACCGCGAGCGGCGTCTTCAACGCGTGGCCCAGGTTGCCAAGGGCATTGCGAGAACGTTTGAGACTGTCCTCGGTATGGGCCAGCAGATGATTGATCTGCGCGACCAGCGGCTCAAGCTCCACCGGCACTCGCTCATCGAGCTGCGAACGCTGCCCTTGTTGCAACTGGAAAATCTGTTCTCTGGCCCTTTCCAGCGGGCGCAGGGCGCGTCGAACGGTGACGCGTTGCAACACAAGAATCAAAACCAGGGCCATCAGTCCCAGCCCGAGACCGATGCGCTGGACCAGTGCGAAACTGTCCCGCACCGGGGTGTAGTCCTGAGCGACGGTGATGGAGATGGTCTGGCCGAACTTGCGGTAATCGGTGTGCAGCAACAACAGCGATTGATCGGTCTTTTCCAGGGCAAGATCGGCATGCAGTCCGGGCTGTCCGGGATGCGGCAACTCGAGATCCCACAACGAGCGCGACCGCCAATGACCCTGGTCGAAATCAATCCGGAAATAATGGCCGGAATAAGGTCGTTGGTAGCCGGGCGACAGCCGATGCTCGTCGAGCTGCAAGCCGTCCGGACCGCGAACCAGTGCCACCAGCAGCAGTTCGCTTTCATTGCGCAGGCCAGACTCGAGGTATCGCTGCAAGCCCACTTCAAACAGCCACAGGCTGATCTGCGCCAAGACCAACCCGACAATCAACAGCACGCTGATCAGGCCCAGACTCAGCCGTCGCTGAATGGACCTCACTCGCCCGTCCCGGCAAAACGATAGCCCTGCCCACGCCGCGTCTCGACAACGGCGCGGCCAAGCTTGCGACGCAAATGATTGACATGGACCTCGATGACGTTCGAGTCCCGTTCGTTCTCCCCATCATAAAGGTGCTCTGCCAAGTGGCTCTTGGAGAGTATCTGCCCGGGGTGCAGCATGAAATAACGGAGCAGGCGAAATTCCGCCGCCGTCAGTTGAATGTCCTCCTCACCGCGACTGACGCACTGGCGCCCCTCGTCCAGGTGCAGGCCTGCGGCTTCGAGTTTCGGTTGGTTGGCCAGACCTCGGACACGGCGAAGCAGCGCCTGGATGCGCAACTGCAGTTCCTCGGGATGGAAGGGTTTGGTCAGGTAGTCGTCGGCGCCGGCCTTGAGGCCCTCGATACGCTCGGCCCAAGAGGCCCGCGCGGTCAGAATGAGGACAGGCGTGGACAGCCCGCCTGAGCGCCATTTCTGCAGGACCTCAAGCCCCGGAACCCCCGGCAGACCGAGGTCAAGCACGATCAGGTCGTAGGGCTCGGTGGCACCTTGATGAATGGCGTCGCGGCCGTCGGTCAGCCAGTCGATCGCGTAGCCTTGCCGGCCCAGCGTACTGATGAGCTCGTCCGCCAAAGGAACGTGGTCCTCAACCAATAACAAACGCATCAATCGTCTTCCTTGTCTTGCAACAGGCGGCTGTCACCGGCATCGAATTTCAGCTCGCGCACCACATGATCGGCAGTGAGAAGCTCAATCTCATACACCAACACGCCGTGTTTTTCCTCAAGTTCGGCCTCAAGCAACTTAGAGCCGGGGTAACGCCCCAATGCCTGATCAATGAACTGCTCAAGCGGCAGAATCACGCCTTTCCTTCGCAGCTCAAGCACCTCGTCCTGATTCAGGTCCCGAGCCAGGCACTCCAGGCTCGAAGTGACCGCACATACGGCCACCAGACAGTAAACGAAACGCTTGGCGGGACGCTTACTGGCGATCATCAGGCGTCCTGATGATCTTTGAGAATCTGCCCGCTGACGGCGTCCACTTCAACGTCCCACTCCACACCTTGCGTATCGCGCAGTTCGATCTGGTAAACGTACTTGCCATATTCCTGTTCCAGCTCGGTATCAGTAATGGTGGATTTAGGGTGCTTGGCCAAGGCGACAGCGTTGAGTTTTTCAAAGGATTGAATAGTACCTGCATCGCGCAGTTTCAGCGCCTCATCAGGACCTAAATCCCGGGCCTGGACATAACCGGCTGTGACAGTGAGTGCAGTGGCAGCGATAAAGGCAGTCAGGATTTTCATGGTGGATCTCCGTAGGGGTCTGGTTGTTCACGGAACCCACCATAAACGGGCGAACTTAATTGAAGCTGAATTTATCTGGCTACGTGCCACTACCCGTCGAGCCGCCGGTGGATGAAAGCGGGACCCACGATATACTTCGCCCCTGTCCGACCCGGAGGGGCCATGAGCAACATTCAGATCAAATACCCGGCATTGACTATCAAGGCCGGCAGGCGTGCGATGACGCGGATCAGGGAGCAAGGCCTATCGCCGATAGATGTCGGCATCATCCCTGGCGCTGCGGGTGGTCCGAAAGCATTGGGCATTCAGGGCCTGGATCTGGCGCTGTTCGGTGAATGGCTGCCCCGGGCTCAACGGGAGCGATCGTTGATTGGCGCCTCTATCGGTTCGTGGCGATTTGCTAGCGCCTGCCTGCCGGACCCGGTTGCAGGTATCCGGCGACTTGGCCACCTGTACAACGAGCAGAGTTTCGCCAAAGGCGTGACGATGGCACAGGTCACCCGAAGCTGCGTGACGATGCTTGATGCGCTTTTGCAGGCGAATGATGCACACGTTCTGGCGAATGCTCATTACCGTCTTAACGTGATGATCGTCAGAAGTCGGGGCTTGCTTGCCCGGGATCATCGCGCAGGGTTAAGCCTGGGGCTAGGGGCTGTCGTCGCTGATAACCTGATCGGGCGCGCACGCCTGTCGCGACATTTCGAACGACTGGTCATGCACGACCCACGCCTCGTCCCTCCCCTGCTGCCATTGACTGACTTCCCATCGTGTTGCTTGCCGCTGGACACACTGAACCTGCGCCAGGCATTGCTGGCGTCTGGCTCCATTCCGATGGTCATGGAGGGCGTTGGAGAGATACCCGGTGTTGGCGCAGGGATGTTCCGCGACGGCGGCCTGCTCGACTACCATCTGGACCTTCCGTACAGCGGAAGCGACATTGTGCTGTATCCGCACTTCACCGACAAAATCATTCCGGGTTGGTTTGACAAGGCACTGCCATGGCGCAGAGGCGACCAGACTCGGCTTCAAGACGTGGTGCTGCTGGCTCCCTCACACGCGTACCTGGCTACGCTGCCCTACCGCAAGCTGCCTGATAGAAGCGATTTCAAACGGTTCGTCGGGAGGGATGCAGATCGGCAACGGTACTGGCGCACTGCAATGGAAAGCAGCCAGCGGCTGGGGGATGAGTTTCTGGAGCTCGTAGACACGGGCCGTCTCGCCGAACGGCTGGAGCCTCTGGTTTAACCACGTGGTCAGGTTCAGCCTGTCACTCGCCAAACCATTGCTGATAAACTCGCAGCTTGCATTTATCGCGCAGGCGATCGCCACTTCTCAAGGCTTATATCACCGTGGAAATTTTTAAAGAATTTACGTTCGAGTCCGCTCACCGGCTCCCTCACGTGCCGGACGGACACAAGTGCGGACGTCTGCACGGTCACTCGTTCCGTGTAGCGATCTATCTGCAGGGCGAACCGGATCCGCATACCGGCTGGATTCGCGATTTCTCCGAGATCAAGACAATCTTCAAGCCTCTGTACGAGCGCCTGGACCATAACTACCTGAATGACATCCCCGGCCTCGAAAATCCGACCAGTGAAGTGCTGGTGAAGTGGATTTGGAAAGAGCTTAAGCCGCTGCTGCCAGAGTTGTCCGCTATACGGATTCACGAAACCTGTACTAGCGGTTGCGTCTATCGTGGTGACTGATCAGCGTTGGAAATGGAGACCACCCTACGGGGTGGTTTTTTTTGCTCTATTCTTTTATCGCGCGCAAAAACAAAACCCCATCTGCTTTCGCAAATGGGGTTTTGGAATTTAATCTTGACGATGACCTACTCTCACATGGGGAAACCCCACACTACCATCGGCGATGCATCGTTTCACTGCTGAGTTCGGGATGGGATCAGGTGGTTCCAACGCTCTATGGTCGTCAAGAAATTCGGGTACTGACTCGTTCCTGAGAACGCTTCAGCAAATCGGGTATGTGATCAAGGTAC
>NZ_JAXCIQ010000023.1:0-74494 GCF_046540455.1 Pseudomonas sp. W5-36
ACAAGTCCTACGACTCGCCCGAGATATCAAATTGACCGAGATCCTGTGGGAGCGAGCTTGCTCGCGAAGGCTGCATTCAGCCTGCAGAGAAATTGGCTGCACGCCCCGGCCCCTTCGTGAGCAAGCTCACTCCCACAAGTTCTACGACTCGCCCGAGATATCAAATTGACGGAGATTCTGTGGGAGCGAGCTTGCTCGCGAAGGCTTGCATTCAGCCTGTAGAGAAAGTGGCTGAACTCCCCGGCCTCTTCGCCCCGATGCGGCCCAGACCAAGCTCACACCCACAGTGGAGATTGGATCGAGCTGAAGCCGGGCTCAGGCCTGGGCCAGCCGGTTCGAGTACATCCGGCATTCCGCCAGCAACGCCAGCAGGTTCGGGTCGCGTTCGCGGGCTTTGAGGAAAACCAGTCCGATGTGCTGCTGCATGCGATAGCGCTGTTGCAATGGGATCAGCCGCACACGGTTTTCATACACGGCCGCAATCCTCCCCGGCAGCAGCGCGTAGCCCACACCCGAGCTGACCATGCTCAGCAGCGTGAAGATGTCATTCACCTGCATGGCGATCTTCGGTTCAAATCCGGCCTGTTCAAACACCCGGGCGCCGTCGCGGTGGGTGGCAAAGCCCTGGGTCAGCGTAATGAACGTCGCTTCGCGCAGATCGCCCAGGTTCACTTCGCTTTGCTGGGCGAAGGGTGAATCCACCGGGGCCGCGAGGAAGATATCGTCTGAGAACAGCGGCAAATGCTCGCAATCCGGATCACTCACGGATTCGTTCAGCGACACCAGAATCGCATCCACTTCCATGTTCTTCAGCTTGTAGAAAAGGTCGATGTTCGAGCCCAGAATCAGGTCGATGTTAAGTTCGCTGCGGCGGATCTTCAGGCCCATGATCAGCTGCGGCACGGTTTTGACCGTCAGTGAATACAGCGCCCCCAGCTTGAACCGCGCCGCCGAAAACCCGGCCGCCTGCCGCGTTTTTTCGATGGTGCCGAGCACGTCCTGCACCAGCTTCTGCGCACGCTCCTCCAGCACATATGCGCCTTCGAGCGGTGTGAGGTTGCGACCCTCGTGCTTGAACAGCGGACACCGCAACGCGCTTTCCAGCGAGTGAATCGCCCGATGCACGCTGACCGTGCTTGTCTGCAACTCGGCCGCCGCGCGAGCCAGATTGCCGGTGCGCATGAACGCCAGGAAAATTTCCAGCTTCTTGAGGGTGAGCTCTTCGTCGATCTGCATCGTGTGGGCCCGCGCCGGGTTCTTGTTTTGAGAGCGCCCGATTGTGCCGAAGAGATCGGCGGCTGGCTGCATTAAATTCTCGATAACACGACACAATTCGTTGTCATTGCGGTTCAGAAGCAGGACCCTTGACGCGTGTCGTGCAACTTAGAGAGGTAGTGTGCGGATGTACTACGGAGAAAAATTCAACGCCTGGACCCACTTGGTGGGCGCGATTCTGGCGACGATCGGTGCTGTCTGGATGCTGGTTGTCGCGACGATGGCCGGAGACATCTGGAAGATCATCAGCGTGGCGGTCTACGGTGTGGCCCTGGTGATGCTGTACAGCGCGTCGACGGTTTATCACAGCGTTCGCGGCCGGGCGAAAGTGATCATGCAAAAGGTCGATCACTTTTCCATCTATTTGCTCATCGCCGGCAGCTACACGCCGTTTTGTCTGGTGACGCTGCACGGGGCGTGGGGCTGGACGTTGTTCGGCATCGTCTGGGCGCTGGCGATCATCGGGATTCTGCAGGAGATCAAGCCCCGCTCCGACGCCCGCGTGATGTCCATCGTCATTTACGCAGTCATGGGCTGGATTGTGCTGGTCGCGGTCAAGCCGCTGATCGCCGCGCTGGGCATGGCCGGATTCGTCTGTCTGGCGCTGGGGGGCGTGTTCTACACCGTGGGGATCATTTTCTTCGCGTTCGACACCAAGGTCCGACACTTCCATGGGGTCTGGCACCTGTTCGTCATCGCCGGCAGCCTGCTGCACTTTGTCGCGATCATGCGTTACGTGTTGTGAGGCTGGGCATCGCTGACCCAGCTCCTGCACATTCGGATCTTACGCAGCGTACGTAGTTGGGCGATCCATGCGCTGCTTCGGTGCATGGCGTCCTTCAAATCACTGATCATTTTCTGTACACCCCACAGCCTTGCGCGCTTTCCCTTCTGCACCAATGCGGATAACTACCGCACCCGATTGAAGCATTTAATTCATTTATTTTATTTGTTGAATTATTTGATTCGTCATCCTAGTCTGATCCTCGAAACGCCCCCTCTTGTGGTAAGGCGGCCTTCTTGAACTGACTGATCAATCGGGGAGCAAGACATGAATGTGAAAGTACTCTTGAGCATGGCCGTGGCAACCGCCTTTTCCGCATCCACCTGGGCCGCTGACTGGACCGTCGGCGCCAACGTGGGCAACGTGCCGTGGGAGTTTCAGGACGCCAAGGGCGAGATCGTCGGCTTTGAAGTCGACGTGGTGAAAGAAGTCGCCAAGCGCGCCGGCAAGACCGTGGAATTCGTCAACATCCCGTTTAACGGCCTGTTCAGCGCCGTTCAGTCCAAGCGCGCTGACATCGCCATTTCCTCGATTACCATCACCCCCAAGCGCCTTGAGTCCGTCGGGTTCGCCCAGCCGTATTACGACAGCGACCAATCCCTGTCCGTGCTCGCCAAATCCGGCATCAACGGCCTGAAAGACATGGACGGCAAAGTGGTCGGCGTCGACACCGGCTCCACCGGCGACATGTGGGTCAACGCCCATCAGGCCGAATACAAATTCAAGGAAGTCTCACGCTACGAAGGGCTGTCGCCTGCGATGCTCGATCTCGCGTCTGGCCGCATGGACGGCTATATCAGCGATATCCCGGCGGTCCTGTACTACATCAAAGACAAGCCGCAATACAAAGTCGTCGCGAAAATTCCTACCGGTGAGAAGTACTCGTTGATGCACGCCAAGGGCTGGGCATCGGCCGGTCAGGTCAACGACATCATCAGCACGATGAAGAAAGAAGGCGTGATCGCCGACCTGCACAAGAAGTGGTTCGGTGCCGACGCTGATCCGGAGTCCAGCACCGTCAAAGTGGTCGATGTGCTCAAGTAACCCCTGACCGCTCACGGCCCCGCCCGTCACTGCTCGCCACCAAGGAATCGCAATGGAGTTGTTAGAAACGTTCTTCAACTGGAGCGTGTTCGTCGATGCGCTGCCACTGATGCTCCGCGGCCTGGGCGTGACGGTGATGCTTGGCGTGGTCAGCATCATTCTCGGCCTGGTGGGGGGGCTGGTGCTGGCGATGCTGCGGTTGTACGGGTACGCGCCGGTGCGGTTTCTGGCGCGGGTGTACATCGACGTGCTGCGCTCGATTCCTTTGCTGGTGCTGTTGGTGCTGATCTATTACGCGCTGCCGTTTGTGGGCATTCGCCTGTCGTCGTTCGCGGCGGCCACGGCGGCGCTGTCACTGGTGTCCTGCGCGTACTCGGCAGAGATTTTCCGCTCCGGCATCGAAGCCATTCCGCGCGGTCAGTTCGAAGCCTCGGCGTCCCAGGGCATGAGCTTTTTCAACACCATGCGCGACATCATCCTGCCCCAGGCCATGCGCATCGTCATGCCGCCGATGACCAGCAACTGCATCAACGTCATGAAAGACACCGCGCTGGCGTCCGTTGTGGCGATGCCCGATCTGCTCAAACAAGCCACTCAGGCCCAGGCACTGTCAGCCAACCCGACACCGCTGGTGGGCGCGGCGGTCATGTACTTGTTGCTGCTTCTGCCGCTGGTGCAACTGGTGAGCTGGATCGAGCGGCGTAACGGCGCCGGGAGGAAAAGCGCATGAGCACCGTCATCGAAATGGAAGGCGTGGCCAAATTCTACGGGCCGTTCCAGGCCCTGACCGACATCAACCTGACCGTCGATCAAGGTGAAGTGGTGGTCATTCTCGGGCCATCAGGCTCAGGGAAATCGACACTGATTCGCTGCATCAATCTGCTGGAGGAATACCAGCAGGGCGACATCCGCGTCGGCAGCCAACGTGTTGAAACGGGCCCGAAACTGGCGGGCATTCGTTGCGAAGTCGGCATGGTTTTTCAGAATTTCAATCTGTACCCGCACCTCACCGTGCTCGCCAATGTGGCGCTGGCGCCGGTCCGGGTGCGCGGCATGTCTCGGCGTGACGCCAATGAACGTGCGCGCCTGCTGCTGGAGAAAGTCGGCATGGGCGCCCACGCGGCGAAATACCCGAGCCAGCTGTCCGGCGGCCAGCAGCAGCGCGTGGCCATCGCCCGGACCATGGCCATGGAGCCACGGGTGATCCTGTTCGACGAGCCCACTTCGGCGCTCGACCCGGAGATGGTCGGCGAAGTGCTGGACGTCATGCAGAACCTCGCCCGCTCGGGCGTGACCATGGTCGTCGTGACCCACGAGATGGGCTTTGCGCGCAAGGTCGCCGACCGGGTGATCTTCATGGAGAACGGCCGAATCATCGAACAGAACAACCCGCACGATTTCTTCACGGCCCCGCAAGAGCCGAGAACCCGCGCGTTTTTGCAGGCCATCCTGCATCACTGATCAGACTCTGGAGCTCATCCCTTGAATGCCTTGGACATCGATTACGTACGCAGCCAGTTTCCCGCCCTCGGCAGCGGTTACGCCTACCTGGACAACGCCGGCGGCTCGGCCGTGCTCAAGCCGGTCGCCGAGCGCATCACTGATTACTTGCTTAATAGCGCCGTCCAGTTGGGTGCGTCCTACAGTGAGTCGGTAGATGCTGGCGCACGTGTGATGAAGGCGCGGGAATCGGTCGCGCAACTGATCAACGCGCGCTACCCGGAAGAGTGCGTGATGGGCGGCTCGACCACCCATTTGCTGCAAATCCTCTGCCGCGCCATCGCCCCGTCGATCAATCCCGGCGACGAAATCATCGTCACCAACTGCGACCACGAAGCCAACATCGGGCCGTGGGTAAGGCTGTGCGAAGACCGCGGCGCGACCTTGCGCGTCTGGGCCGTCGACGCCCAGAGCATGGACCTGGAATTGGCTGATCTGGATGCGCTGCTCAGCGACAAGACTCGCTACCTGGCCATGACCCACGCGTCGAACATCCTCGGCAGCGTCAACCCGGTCGCCGAAGTCGCGCGCCGGGTGCATGCAGTGGGCGGCAAGGTGTGCGTCGATGCCGTGGCCTACGCGCCCCATCGGCTGGTCGATGTGCAAGCCAGCGGCGCCGATTATTACGTGTTCAGTTTCTACAAGACCTTCGGCCCGCACTTCGCCGTGCTGTGGGGCAAACGTGAGGCGTTGCTGGAGCTGCCGAGCCTGAACCACTTTTTCATCGGTCAGGAGGTCATTCCCTACAAGCTTCAGCCCGGCAACTTGAACTACGAGCTGTCCTACGGCTGCATCGGCATCAGCGATTACCTGATCGACATCGGCCAACGCCTCGGCGCCAGCGGCAGCGAACGCCAGCTGATGCAGGCGGCGTTCGATGCCTTTGAAGTCCAGGAAGACCTGTTGGCCGAAACGCTGCTGGCGTTTCTGCGGGAGACGCCGGGTGTACGAATCATCGGAAAATCCCGTGTGACCGATGGTGATCGCGTGCCAACCATCAGCTTCGTGGTGGAGGGCATTCAGTCGGAAGCCATCGTGCGCCGCGTGGACAATCACCGTATGGGCATCCGCTTTGGTGACTTCTATGCACGCCGCCTGATCGAACAGTTGGGGCTGTCCCCTTATGGCGGCGTGGTTCGTGTGTCGATCGCCCACTACAACAGCGTCGATGAGCTGAATCGTCTGGTGGAGCATCTGGCTCAGGCGATCACAGAACTGCGTCCCTCCTGACTTCTATCGAGCCTTTTTATGCCTGTACCCCAAACCCTGGCCGAGCTGCGTGCCGCCATCGTCGAACATCAGGAACGCCTGACTGCGCGGCAGCGTGATGCCGCGCATTACCTGAACGAGCACCCCCACGATGTGGCGCTGAACACGGTCGCGGCGCTGGCGAAGATCTCCGGCATCCCGTCGTCCGCGTTCATTCGGCTGGCCCAGGCGCTGGGCTTCGGCGGGTTCAGCGACCTGCAGCGCCTGTTCAAGCAGCCGTTGCAGCAGGCCGGGCAGGGCAGCTTTAAAGAGCGTATTCGGCACTATCGCGGCGAGCAGTTGCTCGATGACCCCACCGATGTGGGCGCCATGCTCTCGGCATTCAGCCGCGCGAATATCGTCTCGCTGGAGCACCTGGCCGAAGGCGAGCAAGTCGAGGCCATCGAGCGCGCCATCGAGCTGTTGGAACAGGCGCGCACCACCTTCGTGGTCGGCATGCGTCGCTCGTTTCCCATGGCGTCCTACCTGAGTTACGCGCTCAGCCGCGTGGGTCGTCGCGCGGTACACATCAGCGGTCTGGGCGGCAGCTTGCGCGAGCAGGTCGGTGCGCTGCACGGCGATGATGTGCTGGTGGCGGTGAGTTTTCCGCCGTACGCGCAGGAAACCATCGACGCTTGCCAGCAAGCGGTCGCCGCGGGGACGCCCATCGTGGCGATCACTGACAGCATTCTCAGCCCCATCGGACAAACCGCGTCGGTGATGATCGAGGTCAACGACGCCGAGCTGCTGGGCTTTCGCTCGCTCACTGCTGCGTTCTGCATTGCGCAGACCCTGGCCATGGGCCTGGCCTTTCGCACCGGCCAGAACCTCGATGGCCCCGACCATGATGCATTGAAAACCATCGACTGCTGAGCCTTGGCTTGGCGGTCTGCCGACTGTTCGAACGTTGCAGGAGTAGGCTTTTATGGCATCACCCATTCGAGATCTGGTCGGCTACGGCCGGCAGCGCCCCCAAGGTACCTGGCCCAACGGCGCGCGTCTGGCCGTCAACTTTGTCATCAACTACGAAGAGGGCTCGGAGCGCTCCCTGGCCATGGGCGACCCTGACCAGGAGAGCATGACCGAGTGGGGCAGCTATCAGTTTCCCGATGGCGTGCGCAATCTGGCGATGGAGTCGATGTACGAGTACGGCGCCCGCGTCGGCATCTGGCGCATCCTCGACATCCTGCAACAGGCCAACGTCCCGGCGACCTTCCATGCCTGTGCGGTGGCCTTCGAGCAGAACCCGGAGGTCGCCAAAGCGGCGGTCGAGCTGGGTCATGAAATCTGCAGTCACGGTTATCGCTGGGAGGAGGTCTTCCGCCTGACCGAGGCCGAGGAGCGCGAGCACATTCGCCTGGCGATCGAGTCGTTCGAACGCACCTGCGGCAAGCGTCCGGTGGGCTGGTATTGCCGCTACGGCGCCAGCGTTCATACGCGACGACTGGTGGCGGAAGAGGGCGGTTTTCTCTACGACTCAGACGCCTACAACGATGACGTGCCGTATTTCGTCGACGTCGAGGGCAAGCAACATCTGGTGGTGCCGTACACCAGCGACGTCAACGACTTCCGCTACTGGAACTCCCCGGGCTTGTCTCAGGCGTCCGATTTCCTTGAGTACATGAAGGAAAGCTTCGATGTGCTGTACGAAGAGTCCGCCGACGGCCTGCGAATGATGTCCATCGGGCTGCACCCGCGCATGGTCGGGCGTCCGGGTCGTGTCCGCGCGATCAAGCATTTCATCGAATACGCCCAGGCCCGCGAAGGCGTCTGGTTCACCACCCGCGAAGAGATCGCCAAGGCCTGGCTGACCCGCGCCTGAGGGAGTGAACGACATGCAGGCTTTTGATTTGATCATCCGTAACGCCAATGTGGTGACGGCGGCGGACGGTTTCCTGTGCGACATCGGCGTGCGCGACGGCCGAATCGTCGCGCTGGGCCTGGGCCTGGAAGGTGCCCCAGAGGAAGTCGATGCGCGAGGGCGAACCGTTACCCCCGGCGGGATCGACAGCCATGTGCATCTGGATCAGCCGACCGGCGATGGCTCGGTCATGGCCGATGACTTCGAAAGCGGCACCCGCTCGGCAGCCTGTGGCGGGACTACAACGGTGATTCCCTTTGCCTGCCAGCAGAAGGGCCAGACCCTGCGGGCGGCAGTGGAGGATTACCACCGGCGCGCCGATGGTCGCGCGCTGATCGATTACGCGTTTCACCTCATCGTCACCGACCCTACCGAAGACGTGCTGCGCCGCGAGCTGCCCGAGCTGATTGCCGAGGGCTACACCTCATTCAAAATCTACATGACCTACGACGCGTTGAAGCTCAACGACCGGGAGATTCTGGAAACCCTGTCGGTGGCGCGGGCCGAAGGCGCGATGGTGATGCTGCACGCGGAAAACAGCGACTGCATCGCCTGGTTGACCGAGCGCCTGCTCGCCGCCGGTCTCAGTGCGCCGCGCTATCACGCCACGTCGCGGCCGATGCTGGTCGAGCGCGAAGCCACGCATCGGGCCATCGCGCTGGCCGAGCTGGTCGATGTGCCGATTCTCATCGTGCATGTGTCCGGACGTGAGGCCATCGAGCAGATTCGCTGGGCGCAGAGCCACGGTTTGAAGGTCTACGGCGAAACCTGCCCGCAGTATCTGTTTCTGACGGCGGACTCGCTGGGCTGCGATGACAGTTTTGAAGGCGCGAAATGCATCTGCAGCCCGCCGCCGAGAGACGCTGGCAATCAGCAAGTGGTCTGGGACGGCCTGCAGAATGGCTCGTTCGGAGTGTTCTCATCGGATCACGCGCCGTTTCGCTACGGTGGCCCGGACGGCAAGCGTGCCCACGGCGAGACGGCGCCGTTTTCAGAAGTGGCCAATGGCATTCCGGGCGTCGAAACGCGCATGGCGCTGCTCTGGTCGGAAGGCGTGCGCAAGGGGCGAATCAGCCCGCAGGCGTTTGTCGCGCTGACGGCCACTAATGCGGCGCGGCTGTACGGGTTGTATCCGCGCAAGGGCAGCATCGCCATTGGCTCGGATGCGGATCTGGTGATCTGGGATGAAGACCTGGACATCGAACTGACCAATGAAATGCTGCACCACAACGTCGATTACACCCCGTACGAGGGGATGCGCTTGACGGCATGGCCGGCGATGACCTTCGCCAGAGGGGAGCGGGTCTGGGACTGCAGCCCGTTGGGCGAACCGGGGCGTGGAGAGTTTCTGCCCTGCGCCCGGCCGGAGCCTGCGAAAGCACGGCGTCGAGCGTCGGAATTGCCGCAGTGAGGACTAAATCACTGGCGGATGTACGCGACCCTTGTAGGACTGGCTTCAGCCGGGAAGGGGCCGGTGTGCGCACCATCAATCTTGCGGCGTGACGACTGACGCCTTCCCGGCTGAAGCCGGTCCTACAAATCACCCCACAACTGTTGCGCGATGCTCAGCGCCACCACTGGCGCGGTTTCGGTGCGCAGCACGCGGGGGCCGAGGCGGGCGGCGTGGAAACCGGCGTCCTGTGCCTGGGCCACTTCGGCGTCATTCAGCCCACCTTCAGGACCAATCAAAAAGGCCAGACTGCCGGGCTTTTCATGGCTGGTCAGCGGCGCCGCGACCGGGTGCAACACCAGCTTCAAGTCCGCTTCCGTCTGCTTGAGCCACTCGGCCAGAGTCACCGGCCCATGAATCACCGGCACCACCGAGCGCCCGCACTGTTCGCAGGCGCTGATCGCGATCTGCTGCCAATGGGCCTGACGCTTCTCCGCACGCTCATCTTTGAGACGCACTTCGCAGCGCTCGCTGATGATCGGGGTAATCTGCGTCACGCCCAGTTCGGTGGCTTTCTGAATCGCCCAATCCATCCGCTCACCCCGGGAGAGGCCCTGGCCAAGATGGATCTGCAAGGGCGACTCCGGCTGACCGGCAAAGCGTTCGCTCACCTGCACCCGCACCTGCTTTTTGCCGACTTGCGCCAGCGTGGCGCGAAACTCATGGCCCGAACCATCGAACAGCTGTACCGCGTCGCCTTCGGACATGCGCAACACGCGGCTGATGTAATGGGCCTGGGCCTCTGGCAGTTCGTGCTCACCGACACTGAGGGTGGCATCGACGAAAAAGCGGGACAGTCTCATGGTTGTGTCTCTAAAGATTGTGTTGAATGCGGCGCCTGGAGAATGGGTGTAACGGCCTGCTAGCCTGGATCACGAAAATCCGGATGGAAGTTCTCTCTCACCGCCACACTCACGCTGCTGCGCGTCGCGATGTCGATCCCTTCGGTCGCTACATCGGCCAGGAAGTCGATCTGCTCCGGTGTGATTACGTAGGGCGGCAGGAAGTACACCACGCTGCCCAGCGGACGCAGCAAAGCACCTCGGGTCAGCGCGTGCTCGAACACCTTGAGCCCGCGCCGCTCCTGCCACGGATACGGCGTTTTAGTGGGCTTGTCCTGCACCATCTCGATGGCAATCGCCATCCCGGTCTGCCGCACTTCAGCGACGTTCGGGTGATCGACCAGATGCACTGTCGCGGTCTTCATGCGCTGGGCCAGCGCCTTGTTGTTTTCGATGACGTTGTCCTGCTCGAAAATATCCAGCGTCGCCAACGCCGCCGCGCACGCCAGCGGGTTGCCGGTGTAGCTGTGGGAGTGCAGGAAAGCGCGCAAGGTCGGGTAGTCGTCGTAAAACGCGTCGTACACATCATCGGTGGTGATGCACGCCGCCAGCGGCAGATAGCCGCCGGTCAGCGCCTTGGACAGGCACAGGAAGTCCGGGCGAATGCCGGCCTGCTCGCAGGCAAACATGGTCCCGGTGCGGCCGAAGCCCACGGCGATCTCGTCATGAATCAGGTGCACGCCATACCGGTCGCAGGCCTCGCGCAGCAGCTTGAGGTAAATCGGGTCGTACATGCGCATGCCGCCCGCGCCTTGAATCAGCGGCTCGATGATCACCGCCGCGACGCTGTCGTGATGCTCGGCGAGGGTTTGCTCCATCACCGCGAACATCGTCCGGGTGTGCTCTTCCCAGCTCACGCCTTCAGGCCGGTGGTAGCAGTCCGGGCTTGGCACCTTGATGGTGTCCATCAGCAGCGCTTTGTAGGTCTCGGTGAACAGCGGCACGTCACCGACCGCCATCGCGGCCATGGTTTCGCCGTGGTAGCTATTGGTCAGGGTGACGAAGCGCTTCTTGTCCGGCTTGCCGCGATTGAGCCAGTAATGAAAGCTCATCTTCAGCGCGACTTCGATGCAGGACGAACCGTTGTCGGCGTAGAAGCAGCGCGTCAGGCCTTCGGGCGTCATCGCCACCAGACGCTCGGACAGCTCGATGACCGGCTGATGGCTGAAGCCTGCCAGGATCACGTGCTCCAGTTGATCGACCTGATCCTTGATGCGCTGATTGATGCGCGGGTTGGCGTGGCCGAATACGTTGACCCACCAGGAGCTGACCGCGTCGAGGTAGCGCTTGCCTTCGAAGTCCTCCAGCCAGACCCCTTCGCCGCGCTTGATCGGAATCAGCGGCAGTTTTTCGTGGTCTTTCATCTGGGTGCAGGGGTGCCAAAGGACCTTCAGGTCGCGCTGCATCCACTGGTCGTTAAGGCCCATTACTCTTCTCCACATAGCGGCTCGCATGGCGCGAGGGCAAACAATCGCGCAAGCCTATGCAATGGATGCCAGCGGGACAACCTTTAGCGTGTTGTTTAAATCGCCGCGAGCGCCGCTTTCGAGCCTGACGGACATTGCTGGCGGGCGTTTCCCGGCTCGCGTATCCTTCGCGCTCTTCGAAAAATCGGACAACAAAATCCGACAATTCCCCCCGTTTTTCTCCGGAGTTCGCTGAATGCTTTCTGGTTGGCTGCGCGCCTGTGCGCTGGTGATGGTTGGGATGGTCAGCGCTTCAGCGCTTGCCGTGGATAAACCGCATACGGTGATCGTCGTCGGCGGTGGTCTGGCGGGACTCACGACGGCTTACGAGCTGCAGAGCAAAGGCTGGCAAGTCACCTTGCTGGAAGCCAAACCCACCGTCGGCGGCCGCTCCGGTCTGGCCGGCAGCGAGTGGATCGGCAACGCCAAGGCCCAGCCGGTGCTGAATCAGTACATTGATCGCTTCAAGATCAAGGCGGTGCCCGCGCCGGAATTTGTGCGGACCCCGAGCTACCTGATCGAAGGCGAGTACTTCACTGGCGCCGACCTGGCGACCAAACAGCCGGCGACCGCCGAAGCCATCAAGCGCTACGAAGCAGCGGTGGATGACCTGGCCCGATCGATCACCGACCCCGACAACCCGGCGGCCAACAGCACTCTGTTTGCGCTGGACCAGATCACCGTCTCCAACTGGCTGGACCGTCTGAGTCTGCCAACCACCGCGCGCCAACTGATCAATCAGCAGATTCGTACGCGCTACGACGAACCTTCGCGGTTGTCGCTGCTGTACCTCGCACAGCAAACACGGGTCAATCGCAACGTCGACGACCGCGACCGCCGCGCCGCTCGCCTGCCGGGTGGTAGCGCCGTGCTGGCCGAGGAGTTCGTCAAACAGCTGAAAGTCATCAAGACCAATTCGCCGGTGTCGGCCATCAATCAGGACAAGGACGGCGTGACCGTCAAGGTCGGTTCGCTGGGTTACGAAGCCGAATATGTTGTGTTGGCCGTGCCGTTGCGCGCACTGAGCAAGATCCAGATGACCCCTGCACTGGACGCCCAGCGTCTGGGCGCGATAAAGAGCACCAACTACGGCTGGCATGACCAGATCATGCTCAAGTTCAAGACCCCGGTCTGGGACAGCAAGGCGCGCATGTCCGGCGAGATCTATAGCAACACCGGCCTCGGCATGTTGTGGGTCGAGCCTGCGCTGAAGGGCGGCGCCAACGTCGTGATCAACCTGGCCGGCGACAACGCCCGCATCATGCAGGCGTTCGGCGACAAGCAGCTGGTGGATCAAGTGCTGATCCGCATGCAGGCGTTCTACCCGCAGGCGCGCGGCGCGTTCACCGGTTATGAACTGCGTCGCTCCAGCATTGACCCGTCCAGCGGCGGTGCATACCTGGCCTTCGGCCCGGGCCAGATCAGCAAATACTGGCGCTTGTGGGAACGACCACTGCAGCGCGTAGCCTTTGCCGGCGAACACACCGACACCTTGTACCCAGGCACCCTGGAAGGCGCATTGCGTTCAGGTCAGCGCGCGGCCATTCAGGTGCAGGGCCTGTCTGAAGGCAAGTCGTACGAGCCGGTCAAAGCGCCGCCTCCGAAGGCCCCTGAACCGACCAAGGAAAGCAGCGGCGGCATTGGCGGCTTCTTCTCGAACATGTTCGGCGGTTCCAAGCCTGAGCCGAAACCGGCCGAGAAAGCCCCAGCGCCTGCTCCGACCCCGGCTCCAGCGCCTGCCCCGGTAACGCCGCCGCCAGCTCCAGTGGTTGAACCGTCCAAGCCTGCGGTCGTGGAGCCTGCGAAAAAGGCCCCGGCCAAGAAAGAACCGGCGAAGAAGGAGCCCGTCAAAAAGGCTCCGGCCAAACCGGCAGCCATCCACAAAGCCCCTGCCAAAACCGACGCTGCGAAAAAAGCGCCGGCCAAGGCCACGGGTGACAAGGCAGCACCGGCCACTCCGGCGGCTCCGGCAGCGGCTCCGGCAGCACCGGCGACCGACAGCAAAAACTGATCGGTAACGGCTGAAAGCAAAGGCGCGGCTTGATACCGCGCCTTTTTTTCGCCTGGATAAAACGTAACGCTGGCTTAATCTCATTCGGACGAAAATATGTCAGGAGATTTCAATCGGATTTCCTGATTCTTCAAAGCAACATTTTGCGCTTTCTTTCGATAGGTAAAGCGCTAGTCTCTCCTCGGCCCTCACAGGATATTCAGCATGCAGTTACGCAACTCATCTTCTCGCTATGGCTGGGTCAGCATCGTTTTGCATTGGGGTGTCGCGCTGACGGTGTTCGGCATGTTTGCGCTAGGGTTGTGGATGGTAGGGCTGGGCTATTACGACACGTGGCGTAAGGCCGGCCCTGACCTGCACAAGAGCATCGGCATCACGCTGTTCCTGTTCATGCTGATCCGGGTGATCTGGCGCTTCGTCAGCCCGCCGCCAGCAGCGCCTGCCACCCACAGCCGGTTTGTGAAAACCGCTGCGAAACTGGGCCATGCGTTTCTGTACCTGGACCTGTTTTTGGTGATGTTCGCCGGTTACCTGATTTCCACCGCAGACGGTGTCGGGATTCCGGTGTTTGGATTGTTCGAAGTGCCTGCCTTGATCAGCGGACTGCCCGACCAGGCAGACGTCGCAGGCACCGTGCACTTGTACCTGGCCTGGACCCTGGTGATTTTTGCAGGACTCCACGGGCTGGCCGCTTTGAAGCATCACTTCGTTGATCGTGATGCCACCCTTGTACGTATGCTTGGCCGCAAGGCCTGATACTCAATTCAACTAGAAAGGAAGACGACGTATGTTGAAAAAGACACTTGCTGCACTGGCCCTGGGTACCGCGCTGCTGACGGCCGGTCAGGCAATGGCCGCTGATTACACGATCGACAAGGAAGGCCAACACGCCTTCATCAACTTCAAGATCAGCCACCTGGGCTACAGCTTCATCTACGGCACGTTCAAGGACTGGAACGGCACATTCAGCTTCGACGCCGCCAAGCCTGAAGACAGCAAGATCAGCATCGACTTGAAGACCGCGAGCGTCTTCACCAACCACGCTGAACGTGACAAGCACATCAGCAGCAAGGACTTCCTCGACGTCGCGACCTATCCTGACGCCAAGTTTGTTTCCACCAAGGTCACCAACATCGGCAAGAATGCTGACGGTAAGACCACGGCTGACGTGATCGGCGACCTGACCCTGCACGGCGTGACCAAGCCGGTCACCGTCAAGACTACCTTCCTGGGTGAAGGCAAGGATCCATGGGGCGGCTACCGTGCCGGCTTCGAGGGCACTACTTCGATCAAGCGTTCTGATTTCGGCAAGATGATGGACCTGGGTCCACAGTCCGACACCCTGGAGCTGGACATCTCGTTCGAAGGCGTCAAAGCCAAGTAAGACGAGTTGTCGTGGTGATGAAGCGCCGACCTTTGGGTCGGCGTTTTTGTGTGTGGCATTGCTTGAATCACGCAAACAAAAACGCCCCGAACCAGTCGGGGCGTTTTATTGGCTGCGTAACAACCGGCGCTGCTTAACCTTCGCGGTTGCGGGTCAGCAGGGCTGGTTTTTCACCGCGTGGGCGGCTTGGCAACTGATCAAGTTGTTCAGCCGAAGGGAAACGATCGCCCTTGGACTCTTTGTGCATGATCTTCGGTGCTGGCTGACCGTCGCGAGGCCCGCGTACCGCTGGCTCCTGACGCGCTGGCTGGTCTTCGCGCGCCGGACGACGAGCACGAGGCTGGTCTTCGCGACGAGCCTGACCGTCACGGCCGGAACCGTTGCGAGGACCACTGCGTTTGGCCGGTGCGCCGGCGGCGTCGGTGGTGGCGGAGCCGCCAGTGGCCGAACCACTGCGCGGACCGCTACGGCCTGGTGCCTGACCGCGAGGTGCCGGTGCGGCGCCCGTGGCAGGAGCGCCCGGACGACGGCCGCGGCCCTGGTTCTTGTTCTGGTACGGGCTGACGTAGTCGGCACGGTTGCCGAAGTTGTCCACTTCGTCATCCAGGAACTCGTCAGGTGCGCGATTAGCACCCGCAGCCGCTGGCTGCGACTGACGTGACTCGCTCGACGGGGTGCCCTGACGCGGCTTTTGAGGGCGCGCCGGACGTGCCGGGCGCTCGCCCGAAGGTGCTGCCGCGGCCGTTGCCGGCTTTTCCTTGCCCTTGTCTTTGCCTTTGTCCTTGCGACCGCCGCCACCGCCGCCTCCGTTTGGGCCGTCGCCACGCGGGCCACGGGCATTGCGCGGGTTACGCACATCCGGACGCTCGCGGACTTCCGGCTTCTCGGCTTCGACGGCCGTGATGTCGAAGCCCATCAGATCGCCGTCGGCAATCTTCTGCTTGGTCATGCGCTCGATGCTTTTCAGCAGCTTCTCTTCGTCCGGCGCAACCAGCGAGATCGCCTCGCCGCTACGGCCTGCGCGACCGGTACGACCGATGCGGTGCACGTAGTCTTCGTCGACGTTAGGCAGTTCGAAGTTGACCACGTGGGGCAACTGGTCGATGTCCAGACCACGGGCAGCGATGTCGGTCGCGACCATGATGCGAACGGTGCCGGCCTTGAAGTCGGCCAGCGCTTTGGTGCGTGCGTTCTGGCTCTTGTTGCCGTGGATCGCCACAGCGCTGAGGCCGTGCTTATCCAGGTACTCGGCCAGGCGGTTGGCGCCGTGCTTGGTGCGGGTAAACACCAGCACCTGTTCCCACGCGCCTTGAGTGATCAGGTGCGCCAGGAGCGAGCGTTTGTGGTTGGCCGGCAGGCGGAACACACGCTGCTCGATACGCTCGACCGTGGTGTTCGGCGGCGTGACTTCAATGCGTTCCGGGTTGTGCAGCAGTTTGCCGGCCAGCGCGGTGATGTCCTGGGAGAACGTTGCCGAGAACAGCAGGTTCTGACGCTTGGACGGCAGGCGTGCAAGGACTTTCTTCACGTCGTGAACGAAGCCCATGTCGAGCATGCGGTCGGCTTCGTCCAGGACAAGGATTTCAACGTGGGACAGATCGACGCTGCCCTGACCGGCCAGATCGAGCAAACGACCCGGGCAGGCAACCAGTACGTCAACGCCGCGTGCCATGGCCTGAACCTGCGGGTTCATGCCGACACCGCCGAAGATGCAGGTACTGACGAACTTGAGGTTCTTGGCGTAGATCTTGAAGCTGTCGTGGACTTGAGCGGCCAGTTCACGAGTAGGGGTCAGGACCAGAACACGCGGTTGGCGCGGGCCGTGACGCTGGGATTTGTCCGGATGACCGTTGGGAAACAACCGCTCCAGGATAGGGAGGGCGAAACCACCGGTTTTACCAGTACCTGTCTGGGCGGCGACCATCAGATCGCGGCCTTGCAACACGGCGGGAATGGCCCGCTGTTGCACTGGGGTAGGCTGGGTGTAGCCAGCAGCCTCGATGGCGCTGACTAAAGCCTCGGAGAGACCGAGGGAAGCAAAGGACATGAGTAATCCTGTCTTGAGTTGGGGCCATAGAGGCCCAAATAGGGATGATCTTCCAGGCGCAGACTAAAGGTTCTGCACGTAACGTGAATGCGCTCGACCCTGCTGCGGTCATCGCACAGTCCTTGGAAGGTGCAATGGCGTCCGGTCCTGTGGAGGTCTGTAAGTTCAACTCGGGCAGGGGCGCTAAAAAGTGCGCTGCTGACGTGTTCGAGAAGTCTTCTGTGAGACCGTGCACCCGGGCGCAAGCCTGGCGGGGACGCCGGAGTATAACAGAGCAATCACAACGCGCTGCTTTCCTGCTGCTCAACGGTTTTATCGACCCTTTCCTCCGATTCTGCAGGGAGTGTCGTCGGCGTTTCGCCGGTGTACCGCTCCACCAGTTTCGCGTACGCGGGCTCACGCTTGAAACGCTTCAGTTCTGCACTGAACCGCTGGGCCAGCAGGTCCATGCCGGCATTGCGGCGCAGCGCCAGATACTGCCCCCGGTGATTGAGCACGGTCGGCAGCTGACTAACCTGGCCTTGGAGCTTGAGCCGCTCGATCATCTGCCGGCCCAGCAGGCGATCGGTTACCATCAGATCGATGCGGCCGCGAATCAGTTTGCCGAAGTTCGCTTCATGGCTCGGCGCAGGCTCTCGGATGAACGCCGTCGAGGTGTCGAACGCCGGGATGTATCGATAGCCCGGAGAGACGCCGATGGTCAGCCCGCGCAAGTCCTCCATGCTATTGAAGGCATGGGGCCTGGCATTGGCCTGAAACAGCACCCAGTCAATGCTCGACAACGGTTCGTCCGGATACAACAGATCAACGCGCGCCTCGTCCTTGTTTATATCGAGAACACCGTCGGCCTCGCCTTCACTGAGCATCATCAGGCAGCGCTTCCAGGGGAGAAACTGCCACTCGACGTCGATGCCCAGGCGTTCGAACACAATCGCCGTGGTGTCGTAATCAAGCCCGGAGGCGTGGTTGCCGTCCACGATGACATAGGGTGACCAGGGTTCGGTGACGATCCGCAATTTCTCGCCCAGCGCGCTGAAGCTCAGGCAGGCCAGGAGGACAGCAACGGATAGGGGAAGGATGGGCGGCATGCGCGCGAGATTACGACGCAAGCTAACTAAATAGAAGTGATGATTCTCAACAAAAGCAGAAGGCAGGGCTCAACGACGGGACTGGCAGGCTTCGGGGTGAAGAAGCCTGCCAGTGAAGCCAGCGAAGTTTCAATCCGACTGGATTGAAACCGTTATCACGCAGAGAGCTTCAGATTGTTCCAGACCGCCAGGCTCGGTTCGGCCTGATTCAGCGTGTAGAAATGCAGGCCGGGGGCGCCACTGTGCAGCAGTCGTTCGCACATTTCAGTGATGACATGCTCGCCGAACGCTTGAATGCTGGCCGTATCATCGCCGTACGCTTCCAGCTGTTTGCGAACCCAGCGCGGGATCTCCGCACCGCACGCGTCCGAAAAGCGCGCCAGTTTGCTGTAGTTGGTGATCGGCATGATGCCCGGCACGATCGGAATATCCACGCCCAGCTTCTGCACGCGCTCGACGAAGTGGAAGTAGCTGTCGGCGTTGAAGAAGTACTGGGTGATCGCACTGTTGGCGCCGGCGTTGGCCTTGCGCACGAAGTTTTTCAGATCGTCTTCGAAGTTGCGCGCCTGGGGGTGCATCTCGGGGTAGGCCGCGACTTCAATGTGGAAATGATCGCCGGTTTCTTCACGGATGAAGCTCACCAGGTCATTGGCATAACGCAGCTCACCACTGGCCATGCCCATGCCGGACGGCAGGTCACCGCGCAGGGCAACGATGCGTTTGATGCCGGCTTCCCGGTACTGCGTCAGCAAGCTGCGCAGGTCGGCCTTGCTGTCACCGACGCACGACAAGTGCGGAGCGGCGGGAATATGCACTTCTTTTTCCAGCTGCAGCACGGTGTTGATCGTGCGGTCGCGCGTGGAACCCCCGGCACCGTAAGTGCAGGAGAAAAAACTGGGGTTGTAGCTGGCCAGCGTACGCGCCGTGGCAAGCAGTTTTTCATGACCAGCGTCGGTCTTCGTCGGGAAGAATTCGAAGCTGTAGCTACGGTCTTGGCTCATGGAGCGAGTCTCCAGCGGCAAGCTACAAGCCATAAGCTGCAAGAGTGGCCGTGCGCCGTATCCTGCAGATCAAGGCTTGTCACCTGGTGCTGCTAAATGCTTGGACGATTTAAAGCCTGACGCGGCAAGTCATGACAATGGTGATGCCTTTACTTGCCGCTTGAAGCTTGCCGCTTACTGCTTAGTAGCGATAAGCGTGCGGCTTGAACGGACCTTCGACGGTCACGCCGATGTAGTCGGCCTGGGTCTTGGTCAGCTTGGTCACGACGCCGCCGAAGCCACGGACCATTTCCAGGGCCACTTCTTCGTCCAGCTTCTTCGGCAACACTTCAACGGTCAGACGCTCGGCTTTCTGGGCAGGGCTCAGGTCAGCGTACTTCTGGCCGAACAGGAAGATCTGCGCCAGCACCTGGTTGGCAAACGAGCCGTCCATGATGCGGCTCGGGTGACCGGTTGCGTTGCCCAGGTTCACCAGACGGCCTTCGGCCAGCAGGATCAGGTAGTCGTCGTTCTGAGGATCGAACGCGCCAGCGCCGGTGCGGTGAATCTTGTGCACTTGCGGCTTCACTTCTTCCCATGCCCAGTTCTTGCGCATGAAAGCGGTGTCGATTTCGTTGTCGAAGTGACCGATGTTGCAGACCACTGCGCGTTTTTTCAGCGCCTTGAGCATGTTGGCGTCGCAGACGTTGACGTTACCGGTGGTGGTGACGATCAGGTCGATCTTGCCCAGCAGTGCTTTGTCGATGCTCGCTTCGGTGCCGTCGTTCTCGCCGTCGATGAAAGGCGAAACCAGTTCGAAACCGTCCATGCACGCTTGCATGGCGCAGATCGGGTCGACTTCGGTGACCTTGACGATCATGCCTTCCTGACGCAGCGACTGAGCCGAACCCTTGCCCACGTCACCGTAGCCGATGACCAGCGCTTGCTTGCCGGACAGCAGGTGGTCGGTGCCGCGCTTGATGGCGTCGTTCAGGCTGTGACGGCAGCCGTACTTGTTGTCGTTCTTGCTCTTGGTGACCGAGTCGTTGACGTTGATCGCAGGGATCTTCAGTTCGCCCTTGGCCAGCATGTCCAGCAGGCGGTGAACGCCCGTGGTGGTCTCTTCGGTCACGCCATGGACGCGGTCCAGGATGGCCGGGTATTTCTTGTGCAGCAGCTCGGTGAGGTCGCCGCCGTCGTCGAGGATCATGTTGGCGTCCCATGGCTGACCGTCCTTGAGGATGGTCTGCTCCAGGCACCACTCGTACTCGGCTTCGGTTTCGCCTTTCCAGGCGAAGACCGGAATGCCGGCAGCAGCGATAGCGGCAGCGGCCTGATCCTGAGTCGAGAAGATGTTGCAGGACGACCAGCGTACTTCGGCACCCAGGGCAACCAGGGTTTCGATCAGCACGGCAGTCTGAATGGTCATGTGGATGCAGCCGAGAATCTTCGCGCCCTTGAGCGGTTGATCGCCAGCGTACTTGCGACGCAGGCCCATCAGGGCTGGCATTTCGGATTCGGCGATAATGGTTTCGCGACGGCCCCAGGCAGCCAGGGACATGTCGGCGACTTTGTAGTCGTTGAAATCGTTGGGCGTCAGTACAGCACTCATAAAGAGTCTCCATTCGTAGGGTGCGAATGGGCGCCGTTGTGCGTTTAAAGCTTGACCGGCGGGAGGCCTGATCAAACAACGCCCTCTCCGAGCCTGACAGGTCTGACCTGCTGCAGCGCCCCTCGGACAGGTG
This sequence comes from Pseudomonas sp. W5-36, assembly GCF_046540455.1. NCBI lineage: Bacteria > Pseudomonadati > Pseudomonadota > Gammaproteobacteria > Pseudomonadales > Pseudomonadaceae > Pseudomonas > Pseudomonas sp. W5-36. Next base: position 20,726 of record NZ_JAXCIQ010000023.1, read on the forward strand.
GCGGGAAAACGGTAACAAGGTGTGATGACCGTTTTTTGAAGCGGTGGCGATTATCTTTCTTTGAGCTGCAAGTGGCAAGCTGCAAGCGGCAAGCGGTAAACAACAGCGGGCCTGCTTTTAACTTGCAGCTTCAGGCTTGAAGCTTGAAGCTGGGGCACATCCCCCACCGTCTCCCAAACACCCCGGAGCCTCCATGAACTTTCACACTCGCAAATGGGTAAAACCTGAAGACCTCAACCCCAACGGCACGTTGTTCGGCGGCAGTCTCCTGCGCTGGATCGACGAAGAGGCGGCCATTTACGCCATTGTTCAGTTGGGCAATCAGCGCGTTGTGACCAAGTACATTTCCGAGATCAACTTCGTCAGCGCCTCGCGTCAGGGCGACATCATCGAGCTGGGGATTACCGCGACCGAATTCGGCCGCACATCCATCACGCTAACGTGCCAGGTCCGCAACAAGATCACCCGCAAGAGTATTCTCACGGTCGAGAAAATGGTCTTCGTGAATCTGGGCGAAGACGGCCTGCCGGCGCCACACGGCAAGACCGAAATCACCTATGTGAAGGATCAGTTCAAGGAAGACGTGATCAACGAGTGATCGCGCTGCGCGCCTGCCAGTCACGCAGCCACTGCAGTCCTTCGCTGGTATCGCCTTTCGGACGGTATTCGCAGCCGACCCAGCCGGTGTAGCCCAGGCGGTCGATTTCTTCGAACAGCCACGGGTAATTCACTTCCCCCACGCTCGGCTCATGGCGGTCCGGCACGCCGGCGATCTGGATGTGGCCGATACCGGCGAAGTCGCGGCGCAGCTTGCTGGTGACGTCGCCCTCGACGATCTGGCAGTGATAGCAGTCGAACTGCACCCGCAGATTGTCGGCGCCGACTTCTTTAAGCACAGCCTGGCCTTGATCCTGACGGTTCAGGAAGAAGCCCGGAATGTCGCGGGTGTTAATCGGCTCGATCAACACCGTCAACCCGACCTTGGCGGCGTGCTGCGCGGCGAAGCTCAGGTTTTCCAGGTACACCGCGTGATGCTTCTGGCGCAGGTCTTCACTGGGCAGCAGGCCGGCCATGACGTGAATGCGGTCGTTACCCAGAACCGCTGCGTAATCCAGCGCTTTCTGGAAGCCGTCGCGAAACTCACTCTCCCGACCAGGCAATGAAGCAATGCCGCGCTCGCCTTTGGAGAAGTCGCCCGGCGGGGCGTTGAACAGCGCCTGGGTCAGGCCGAAGTCGTCCAGACGCAGCTTGATTTCCTCGGCTTTGAAGTCGTACGGAAACAGGTATTCCACGCCCTTAAAGCCGTCACTCGCCGCAGCCGAGAAGCGCGCCAGAAAGTCGTGTTGCGGATACATCATGCTGAGGTTGGCAGCGAAGCGAGGCATGGTTATCTCCTAGTTGAAGCCGTTAGACGAAAGGCCAGAGCAGCAGCGTCATCAAGAACCCGAGGGTGCCCAGAATGGTCACCAGGAAGGTCCAGGTGCGCAGGCCGTCGGCAACGTTCAGGCCCGCCAGTTTGGTGAACATCCAGTAACCGGCGTCGTTGATGTGCGACATCGCCAGACCGCCACCGCCCATGGCCAGACAGAGCAGCGCCATGTGGTTGGCGCTCAGGTTCAGCGTGGCGATCAGCGGGCTGAGAATGCCGGCCGTGGTCACCAGCGCCACTGTGGTCGAGCCCTGTACCGCGCGCAACAGCAGCGTCAGCAGAAAGCCCAGCGCGAGAACCGGCAGCCCGGTGTTGCGCAGCGCTTCGGACACCACTGCGCCGATACCGGTATCCACCAGCACCTTGCCGAACACGCCGCCAGCGCCCGCAATCAGGATCACCATCGCCACGCCGGGCAATGCCGAACCCACGACATCGGACACCTGACTGCGGCTCCAGCCACGGCGCGAACCCAGCAGCCAGGCGCACAGCAGTGTGTCGATCAGCAGTGCCACCAGCGGCGCACCGAGAACGGTCAGCACGCTGCGCAGCATTGAGTCGGCCGGCAGCATCGTGGTCGCCAGCGTGCCGAGCAGGATCAGAATGATCGGCAGCAGAATCAGCGCGATGATGATGCCTGCACCCGGCGCCGGCGCCTTTGGCAGGCGTGCCGCCAGGCTGCTGGCGTTTTCTTCAAGGCCCAGTTCTTTGGTGTGGGTCGCTTCAGACACCCGCGAATAATCGTTGTTGGCCCATGCCACCAAGTCTTCGTTGGTGACGTGAGAGCCATACACTTCGCTGCGAATATCGTCGGTCATTGGGTAGACCTTGCGGGTCATGCGCCCGGCAATCAGGTAACCGATCAGGCACAGAATGCCCACCATCGGCAGCCCGAACATCAACACGCGACCCAGGTCCGCACCCAGCTGGCCGGCTGCTGCGACGGCGCCCGGGTGCGGCGGCAGGAAGGCGTGCACCGACAGCAGCGCTGCGCACATCGGCAGCGCGTAAACCAGCAGCGGTTTACGTGCGGCACGGGCAACCCCGTAGGCCAGCGGCATGAGGATGATCACGCCCACTTCGAAGAACACCGGAATACCGACCATGAAACCCGCCACGGTCAGGGCCAGCGGCGTGCGCCGGTTGCCGAAGCGGTTGATCAGCGTCTTGGCCAGCGCCTCGGCGCCGCCGGACAGTTCGATGATGCGGCCGATCATGGCGCCAAGGGCAATGATGATCGCGATGTGGCCGAGGGTTTTGCCCATGCCGCCTTCGATGGTCGCCACCAGATCGCTGGGTTTAACCCCGGCCACCAGCGCCACGATAATGCTGACCAGCATCAGCGCCACGAACGGTTGGAATTTGTATTTCAGGACCAGAAGCAGCAACAGCGCAATGCCCGCTCCGGCGACGATCATGAGGAGTAGAGGAGTCATGTTGTGTCCCGTTGTTATTGTTTTCCGGCGAGGCCGGTCCGCCGAAAACCGGAGGGCCGGTTTTCGATCAAAACGCCGTTGGGGTTACCAGTTCACGCCGAACGTCTGGCGCAGTTCTTCCAAAGCGGCTGCGTCCAGCGGTTCAGGTTTGGGGTTGCTCATCAGCCAGAGGCGTGCGGTCTCCTCCAGCTCTTCCAGCGCATAAGAAGCCTTGGCGACCGAGCTTTCCCAGATCACCGGGCCGAGTCGCTCGAGCATCACGCCACGCACGCTGTTCGCCAGTTTCGCCACTTGTTCAGCGACGTTCGGCGAGCCGGGGCGCTCGTAGGCAATCAAGGGAATGTGCCCGACCTTCATCACCTGATACGGCGTGATGGGCGGGAGGATGTCGTCCGGTTTCCAGACGCCGGCCAGGGTCAGCGCAACCAGATGCGTCGAGTGGGTGTGCACCACGCCGCCGACGCCGGGATTGCGGTCGTAGACCTGACGATGCAGGGCTAAAGTCTTTGACGGCTTGTCCCCGGAAACCCATTCGCCGGCCAGATTGACCTTGGCGATGGCATCAGGATCGAGACGCCCCAGGCATGCGTCGGTTGGCGTGATCAGCCAGCCATCGTCGAGGCGGGCGCTGATGTTGCCCGCGCTGCCGACGGTGTAGCCGCGTCCGAACAGCAGACGGCCGATGGCGCAGATTTCTTCACGCTGCTTGTTTTCGGCGCTCACTGAACTGCTGGTTACGTTGCTCACTGGGCACTCCCTGCCAGCTGCTTGAGGGCTTTGTCGAAAAAGTCACGGCCACCGAAATTCCCTGACTTCAGCGCCAGGGCCAGAGGCGTCGCGCCGCTGCTGATGGTCGCTGGAACACCCGGGTCGATCTGCGCGCCGATCTTCAGCAAGCTCACGCCCAGCGCCTGAACCACGGCACCGGAGGTTTCGCCACCGGCGACGACAAAGCGTTTCACGCCCGCGTCGAGCAGGCCGCGAGCGATCTGCCCCAGCGCGTCTTCGACCAGCGCGCCGGCACGTTCAACGCCGAGTTTTTGCTGCACGGCTTTGACTTCTTCCGGGCTGCTGGTCGCGTAGATCAACACGGTTTGCCCGGCATCGCGGGCGAACGCCAAAGAATCTGCCACCACCGGTTTGCCGTCAGCCAGTGCCAACGGATCGATGCGCAGGGCAGGCCGTTTGGCCTCAAGCCAGGCGGCAACCTGACCGTTGGTGGCGACCGATGCGCTGCCCGCCAATACGACTTCGCCGCCGTCGACGTGCTCAAGCTTCGCCGCATCAATGTCGCGCAGCTTGCCCGCTTTGCGGAAATTACCCGGCAGACCGAGCGCCAGACCCGAGCCACCGGTGAGCAGCGGCAGGTCGGCGCAGGCTTCGCCCAGCGTGTACAAATCAGCGTCCGACAATGCGTCAGCAATCGCCATGACCACGCCGTCCGCACGCAGCTCTTTGATGCGCGCACGCACGCCGTCGACGCCTTTGGCGATGCTGTCGTAACGCAGCAGGCCGACTTTCTGCGTGGTCTGGGATTGCAGCACGCGCACCAGATTGGCATCGGTCATCGGCGTCAGCGGGTGGTTCTGCATGCCGCATTCGCTGAGCAGTTGGTCCTGCACGAACAAATGACCACGGAAGATCGTGCGACCGTTCTCCGGGAACGCCGGGCATGCCAGGGTGAAGTCGCTGTTCAGCGCCTTGAGCAGCGCTTCGCTGACCTGACCGATGTTGCCTTTGGCGGTGGAATCGAACGTCGAGCAGTACTTGAAGAAGATCTGCTCACAGCCGCGATCACGCAGCCATTGCAGCGCGGCAAGGGATTCCTCAACCGCTTCTGCAGCCGGCGTGGTGCGGGATTTCAGAGCGATGACGATGGCGTCGGCATCCAGTTCAGCCAGGCTTTCGGCGCTCGGGATACCAATGCTCTGCACGGTGCGCATTCCACCCCGCACCAGCATGTTGGCCAGGTCGGTGGCGCCGGTGAAGTCATCGGCAATGCAGCCCAACAGAGGGCGCGGAGTCGTGGTGCTCATCAGCGTCATCTCAGTTGTTTTCAGGCTTGGCGGTCGGCAGTTCGATGCCCGGGAAAATCTTGATCACGGCAGAGTCATCCTCGCGGCCAAAGCCAGCGGTAGAGGCTTGCATGAACATCTGGTGGGCGGTGGACGACAACGGCAGCGGGAATTTGCTGGCGCGGGCGGTATCCAGCACCAGGCCCAGGTCTTTGACGAAGATGTCCACGGCCGACAGCGGCGTGTAGTCCGCTTTGAGGATGTGCGGCACGCGGTTCTCGAACATCCACGAGTTACCGGCGCTGTTGGTGATCACTTCGTACAGCGCGTCCGCGTCTACGCCTTCGCGCAGGCCCAGGGCCATGGCTTCGGCGCTGGCGGCGATGTGGACGCCGGCCAGCAGCTGATTGATGATTTTGACTTTCGAACCCAGGCCATGAACGTCGCCCAGGCGATACACCTTGCCCGCCATGCCGTTGAGGATCGCGTCGGCCTTGGCGTAGGAATCAGCCGGGCCGGAGGTCATCATGGTCATCTCGCCAGCAGCTGCCTTGGCCGCGCCGCCGGAGATCGGCGCGTCGAGGTAGAGCAGGCCTTTTTCGGTGAGGCGCTGACCCAGTTCGATGGCGAAGGTCGGTGCGACCGTGGCGCAACCGATGATCAGGCTGCCCGGGCGCAGGGCGGCGACTGCGCCGTTGTCGCCGAACAATACGGTTTCGGTCTGCTCGGCATTGACCACGACGGTGATGATCACGTCGCAGGCCGCGGCCATGCTCGCAGGAGATTCACAGGCAACGCCGCCTTCGCTGGCGAATTGCTCGGTCACGGCCGCGCGCACGTCACAGGCATGAACGTTGAAGCCGCTGCGCAGCAGGGAGCGCGCAATGCCCAGGCCCATCGCACCCAGACCAATGACGCCGACATTCTTGTTATTCATGAATCTCTCCTCGGGTGAGCGCCGAAGTTCATCAGCACTCGAACGGTGTTTGTTCTGATCTGTTAAAGATAGTGAACCCATGATCGGATAATGTGAAGAGCTTTTTTGAATTAACAAAAATTAACATTGCTGCTGTCGGGCACAAAAAAGCCCCAGTCGAGACTGAGGCCTGGTAACCATCGACTGTAGAAGCGCGCTGAATTAGCGTGGCTGGTCCACCGACGCCAACATCAATTCAACCCCCAGTCCTCGAATGCTGTCCGCTGCGCCGTGGGCGAGGCGGTCGTCGCTGATGATCGTGTCGAACTGCTCCAGACCGGCGACCTTGTACATGCCGAACGTGCCGTATTTCGTGCTGGTCGTCAGCAACACTGTGCGCGACGCCGACTGCATCGCCGCTTGCTTGACCTCAACCTTGAGCGCGGAGGGCGTGGTCGTGCCTCGCTGCAGATCCCATGAGCTGGTGGACATGAACGCGACATCGGTTGCCAGTTGCCGCAACGTCGCCGCTGCCAGCCCGCCGACACAGGATCGGTTCGGGTGGTCCAGCAAGCCGCCGGTATGAATCACATCTACGTGGGCTGCGTCAGCGAGTGCATTGACCACGCCGAAGTCGTTGGTGACCACGGTCATGCCCGCCAGCGCGACGATGTACGGGACGATTTCCAGCGTGCTGGTCCCGGCGTCCAGGTACACCGTCATCTCGGGGTGCAGCAGGCTGGCGGCCAGTTTGGCCATCGCCTGTTTGTGCGGCAGCTCGACCACGGCCTTGGACTGGTGACTGGGCTCGCTGTGAACCTGGCTGGCGATGCGCACGCCACCGGTCACCGAATAGGCACGGCCACTTTGCTCGAGCAGCGCGATGTCGCGGCGGACGGTCATATGCGAGCAGTCGAACATGTCCATGAGCTGATGCACGCTCAGCACTTGATGCTTGCGCAGCTGACGCAGCATCAACTCCCGGCGCTGATCGGGAATCATCGGCGCTGCGCCACTGAGGGTGGCGTCTTCTTCGCTGGACATGCAGGCTCCTGGGCAACGAGATACAGCCGCGGTCGGCTGGGTGGCTGGCATCTTAGCCAATCGGGATGGCGGTGACAGTAACGACGAGCAAACTGCACGCGGGTTGTTCTCTGTAGGACTGGCTTCAGCCGGGAAGGGGCCGGTGTGTGCGCCATCAAGTTCGCGGAGTGATGGGTGACGCCTTCCCGGCTAAAGCCGGTCATACGGTTGCATTCGTTGCCTGTAAGAACCTTTCGACGGGCCGTGGCTCTTAGGCTGTAGATGGGCGTTTTCTAATGAAGCTCAAATTCTAAAAAAGGATGCAGGTATGACCGTCGCGTTTTGGTGTGTGTTAATCGTGATTCTGTTGCCGATAGGGTGCGCTGGCATTGCCAAGTTCAGCAGCGGCAAATTCAGTGCACGGCACAATCATGACCCCCGGGACTTTCTCGACCGCCTCGAAGGTCTCCCGCGCCGCGCCCACAATGCGCAGCTCAATAGTTTTGAAGCGATTCCCGGGTTTGCCGCTGGCGTAATCATCGCCCACGTCGCCGGCGTGGCGCAGTTGGTGACGATCGACGTACTCGCCGTGCTGTTCGTGACCAGCCGCCTGCTCTACATCATCTTCTATCTGGCGGATCTCGCGACGTTGCGCTCGCTGGCCTGGATCGCCGGGCTTGGGCTGGTGATTGCGTTGTTTGGCGTCTCAGTCTGATCGCTCAACCGTAGCGCTGACACCCTGAGATCTTGCCGCGAAAAAGACCGTGTGGGAGTGAGCTTGCTCACGAAGAGGCCAGTACATCCGCCAAATCTTCATCGGCAGAAATGCCGTCTTCGCGAGCAAAATGGAGCGCCACCCCGGTCGCTCCTGTAGAAAAAGATAAAGGCCCGCAGACGACCTTACTCGTCATCCTCGTCGGGCTGCACCTTCTCCAGTTTTTCCTGCTCGTCCTGCAGTTCCTTGCGGGACTCGGCCAGCTTGTCTTTACGCTTGTCGATTTTCTCCGGATCGCCCTTGCTCATGGCCTTGTTCAGGTCCGCCTGGCGACGGCTGACTTCACGCTTGGCATCCAGCACCTTCTGTTCCTGCTGCTTGACCAGGTCGACGTCGGTGCAGTTGGCGTTCAATTCGCTTAAGGCTTTTTGCAGCCCGGCCTGCTGATCGGTGTCGCCGGCGGCTTTGGCGCTCTCAATCTGAGTGGCGATGTCCTGGCGCTTCGCGGCGCATCCGGACGGTTCCGGCGCCTGCTCGGCTGCAAACACGGGTGCGGCCAGAAACCCGCACGCGGTGAATGCAAAAAGGGATGACAGGAATTTCATGAATACTCCTTGAATACACCTAGCCGCACGCTCTACACCATCATGCGGCCCTGAAAATACTAAAAACCGTTGATGCCTTCGTCCTTCAGCTGCCTGCTTAGGGCCTGCACTTGCGGGTCTTGAAAAAATGCATGTAACTGCTTCGCCCGTCCCGAGCCAATGCCGGGTTCGGCCTGCCATTCCATGACGCTTCGCGAGGCCAGCGCTGCCCACGAATCACCCAGATCAACGCCCGTGGCCGGCGGTAAACCGATGGCTTTGAGCCACACGACAAAGGGCTTATCGCGTGCAGCCTGAAAACTTGCCAGCAGTTTAGCGCTGCTGCGCTCGCCCATGCCGGGAATGTTAGCAAGCCGTGCACCATCGAGGGTCAGCCAGCCCAACAAACCCTTTAATTGCCCTGCCTGAATCAACTTATCCCACGTGCCCGGCCCTACGCCGCTGAGCGCCAACCCCTTCTTCCCACCCAGCCATTTCAACCGTTCGCGGAACTGGCTTTCGCAGCCCTCGACCGGCTGCCAGCAACTCAGCGAATGATAATCCTCAGCGCGCGGAACGCTCAGCGGCGCCCGCTCGACGCTTCGCGACACCACCTCATCCAGCCGCGGAATCGTCAGCCCGGCCAGGCTGATGGCGACCTGATCCCCAGGCCGGATGTCCATGCCTTGCCAACGTTTCAACGAACCGACGCTGATGCGATTGATCATGCGGTCATCCAGGCGCACCGGTTCGACATCCAGAACGGGCGTGATCTTGCCGCTGCGCCCGACGTTGAAATGAACCTTGCGCACCTCGGCCAGCGCCTGCGCAAACGGGTACTTCCACGCCGCGATCCAGTAAGGCGCTTTCGCCTGCCAGCGCTCGGCTGACGGACGCTCGCCCTGCCGCATAACCACGCCATCGGTGGCAAACGGCAGCGGCGAACGGTACCAGTGTTCTCGCCAGTTCTTCGCCTGAGCGAACCCCTCCACTGGTTCGCTGAAGCGCGCGCTGTCCTCGAAACCCATGGCTGTGAGCCCTGCCAATCGCTCGGTCATGTCCGACGGACCTTCCGGCCAGTCCCAGACGAACAGCCCGATATTCGCGCCTTCCTGTTCGCTGATCGCGTGACGCGCCAGCAGCCCGGCCACTTTGCTGCGAGCGTTCAGACTGCCGGCGTCCGCCTGAACGTGATCTGTCAGCTTCCAATACAACTCGCCCTGGAGGATCACGGTCTTTTCCCACGCGAGATGGCGAGGGATCGCCTCGATCTGGTGGGCATGTCCGGTCCAGTCCTGACCGAAAACCCCGTCGCCCCGGCTGATAGCGCTCACCAGTTTCCCGTCGACATACACCAGCGTGACCGCCACGCCATCCACTTTTGGCTGAATCCACAGATCGGTTCGTTCTTTGAGCCACGCCTGAACGGCGGCCTCGCCCGGCAATTTCGTCAGGCCGGTGTGGGGGATGGGATGTGCAACGGGACCGCGCGCGGTTTTCAGCGGATTGGAGGGCGACGCCGAAGTGGCGGCGAAACAACTGCGCAGATCGGCGAGTCGCTGAACGGATTGGTCGTACAGCTCATCGGCCACCAGAGACACGCCTTGGCGGTGATAGCTGTCGTCCCATTGGGTGATCTGGGTTTGCAGCGAAAGGATCTCGCTTCGGGCTTTGGCCGGTGGCCAGTCGGGGCATGTTTGCGCGTTTGAATGGATGGCCAGAAGAGGCAGTGCACAGAGGACCAGTGCGCGAAGGGAGAGCAGCATCGGAGCGTCCTTGCCGGGGGAGGGACTTCAAGGCTAGGTTTTCCCGATGGGCGTTTCATCGCGCCGTGGTTACCGCGTTTGTCTCGCACCGATACACCCAGCCCCTGATTCCCCGCCCAGCTGTGCCTTGAGCCGCGCGCCCACGAGTGCAAAATGATGTTTCACCCGGCTACTGGAAGAGACACTGCCATGGACCTGTCGACCTTCGCTGTATTCATCCCCGCCTGTTTCGCCCTGAACATGGCGCCGGGCCCGAACAATCTGCTCTCCATCAGCAACGCCTCACGTTATGGATTCGGCGGCGCTTGCATGGGCGGGCTCGGGCGGTTGCTGGCATTCGCGATCATGATCGCGCTGGCAGCGGTTGGGCTTACAGCGGTGCTGCATACGTCCGAGTGGCTGTTTCATACGATCAAGATTGTGGGGGCGGCGTATCTGTTCTATCTGGCGTTACAACTGTGGCGAGCGCCATGCGAGGCGCACGATATCGAAGCCGGCGCGCAGGCCAGAGTGACGAGACTGGCACGTCAGGAGTTTCTGGTCGCTATTGGCAACCCCAAAGCCATTCTGTTGTTTACGGCGTTCCTGCCGCAGTTTGTGGATCGTTCCGGCGTGGTCACCACTCAGTTCGCACAACTGGGGGGGATGTTTCTGGTGCTGGAATGTATCGCCATCGCGCTGTACTGCTGGATGGGTGTGCATGCGCGTCGGCTGTTTGCCCAGCCAAGTGGCAGGCGGCTTTTCAATCGGGTGTGTGCGGGGTTGTTGGCGAGCGCGGCTTCGTTTTTGCTAGTGGCGCGGCGGGGGTAGTTTTGACAACCAAACTCCGGATTGGTGTTGACCATCAATATCAACAGAAGCTGATGAAAACGCATAGTCCGCGAGCCGGTAGGTCAGTCGGCTGACACAGTTTCACCTGTCGGCTCGCGGGATTGTGTTAATGCATGTCAATGGACTCATTGTCTCTATGCATACTGCTTCGCTGCGATGACGAGCCCAAGCAGGGCCATCATCCCCATTGTTGTACCTACCACCCGGACCGCAGGCTGTTCTGCAATTCTCGCAAGCGTCTCGATGAATGCGCTGCTCATCGAAGTCTGGATACCACTGGTCATGCTGGAAGCCGTGCTAAAAGCGTATCTGGAACCTCCAGCGAATTTCATTTCCATTGCGACTCCGGAACGAGAAGCGACCGGAGTGATGAGCTTCATTTCCAGGCTTTCCGCGACTCGGGATTGCACAGCATAACGGGCTGCCCTGCCCATCCTTGGCGCCCCTGCCCTGGCGCCCCTCATCGCCATTCTCCCTGCGCCGGGAGCAAACCCTGCACCCAGGGTAAACACCATACCTACACTGAACAAGCCGAATGATACCCACTCTAGCTTCGCGGAAAGTGCAGGGTTGCTCTCCGAGATAGCAGCAGCGGCGATGCCTACAGCACCAGACGCAATGGTCGAAATGGCTCCAACGATGGTGAACGCTGTAGCCAACGTCGCCCCGAAGGCGGCCACTGCGGCAATGCTCGCACCCAGTGTGAGGACGCCCAGCACAATCGTCAGCACTCCCATCGCAATACCAAACCATGCCCATCCTGACAGGTGCCCTTCGGGGTCGCGGCAATTCACAGGGTCCAGGTAGGTATAACAATTGGGCCCTGCTTCGCCGAAAGGGCTCCAGCTGTCAGGGGTCGTGAAGCGAAACAGGCGCGGACTGTATTGCCGTTCGCCCAAATGGAAGAAGCCGCCCACGTCGTCATACAGCTCGCCCGATTGCCCCACAACCAAGGCAGAATTCGAATGACCTGAAGGCGAGTACTTCTGAGTGCTGCGGCTACCGTCACCCTCCAGCACAATCACGGGGGAGTTCATCCTGTCTATGCCAACGAGCTTTACAGTGCTGGCGGCTGAGCCGTCAGCCCCTGTCACGATTGCCGTGACCTGTTCTGCCATACGCGTAATTCGCGTATGCACATCCCCAATGACCTGATTGCTGAGCAGCGGATATTCCCCGCCTGGCTGGTAATACCATTCACTGCGGATCTTCAATTTGGTCCGCGAGGTGAGCTTGCCTTTCGGGTCATAGTGATAGTGGTACGTGTCTGCTCCATCCTTCAAGCTGGCCAAACGATTGAGTGCGTCGTATGTCAGTGTCTGACTTTTTTCATTTTTGGTCATGCATCCATTGGCGTCATAGCTAAGTTCAATCAGCTTTTGATAGTCTTCGTGAGTGTGTGTGACCCGCGTTAATTGGCATGGATCTTTGGCGTTTTCATAAATAAACGTCGCGGTATCCTTCGCATCGCCAAAATGAGTGACGCACTGCGTTAGATTAGCGGCAAGGTCGTAGGTAAGCTCAAGCCTTGAGATCGGCTTACCATAACCATCCAGAGGCAAATCATCCCCGGTGCATGTGTAGTCGATGAGCATGTCTACACTGCTATAGCTGAACGTTTCATTTCTGAGTGTTTTCTTGCCATCCATCACCATGCGAGTTGCCAGTTGGTTGTTTTTGCGGAGTGTCTGGCTGATAACCAGCTTGTCTTTCTTTCCCGAAGTTGTGATCGTGCGGGAGGTTTCATTGCCCAAAATGTCATAGGCATAATCGGTGATAAGCGTTTTTTGGGTTGATTTATTAGTAGACGTTTGTTTGATGATTTTGTCGAATGCACCGTATTCGTTAACGATCTTAATGTCCGAGTCCTCTGCAGTGGCTATTTTGCCCTTGGTGTATGTCGAGATTTGCTGCTTGGTCGCGGCGTCGGTGAAGGCAGTGTATCCGCCGGTGGGCGAAAATGATTTACAGAGTTTTTTATTAGGTTGGCCGGTAGCCGAGATGATATTTTCCTCGATAACTTTTATTTGGCTGTCATAAGTTAAAGTGGATTTATAACCGCTTTGGTCACTGTATTCTTTAAGCAGCCCCGAATCCGAGAAATACTCGAAGTTGTGTTCGATACTTTCTGCTTTTATGGATTTTATGACATCTCCAAATTCGCGTATGACATCGTACTGAAGATATTTACCGTCGGGCTTGAGTATTTTCGCTGGCGCTTGGAGCGCCCCTGAGTACTCAAATTTCTGTATACCCCCCCCGCTATTGGATTCCTTGAGTCGCTCAAGGCCGTCGAACGCCTGCGTGCCCAGAGACACGGTTATGCCATCGTGAGACGCGCTTAGATGAGTGATTAGCGATTTATCACTGTGCTCGGCATATTCATATTTGAGCTTACTACCATCTGAGCGAGTAATAATGGACGGTCGATTATGAACGTCGCGTAGAAAGGTTGTCGAATTGTTGTAATCGTCTTTGAATGACGTTACAGCGTTCTTCTGGTTATAGCTGTAAGTTTTAGATGAGTGTAAAGCTGGAATTAACGTCGTTGAAAAACCTTTGCCTTCTTCCGCTTTTGCATTCATGGTGTAAATATGCTTTTCAATTACATTGCCTCGTGCATCAACCCGTTCTAAGCGCGACCAGCATTGGTTTTTTCCAGGGTTGAGAGCAAGGTTTGGAATTGCATAGCTTTTGAGTAGGCCGCTTTCGTCAATTTCATAAGAAGCGGTCGAGTTGGCTTTTGTTGTATCAAAGAGATTCTCTAATGGTTTTAAGAGTGTCGGATCGCTGTCAGGATCTCTCAGATTCTCTGAGTCAATATAGGTGGTGATGCAAATTTGATCACTTTCACTAATAAGTGTATGAGTAATATCGTACTCGTCATGAGTCCGCTCGTGATAGGTCCAATAGGAATAGGGTGTCACGTACACGGTATTGTACTCAACGCTTGATGTGGCCAGATCTGCATCACGAATCAGCGCGTGTTGGATAATCCTGCCTGCTGAGTCGTATCCTTTCTCTTCTGCCAAAAGCCATTCGTCAAGTCCCTCAATTGTGTATTCCGCTTTATTGAAGATCCAGGTCTGAACCTCTTGGCTGTGCGGGTCATGCCCAGTCAGTAGTTTACGCCCCACGCTGTCCTGGTGAATAACGTAGCCCTTAAAGCAGGCTATGGGTTCTTCGTATCCCAGAACTTTTTCGTAGGTGTTATCACTGTCGATAATCCCATGTGTAAACGTTTCTTCCGTTTTATAGGGGGTGGCTGAGTTATTGATAATCCCGGTTAACCTAGACAATGGATCCCAGCTGTAATCGGAGATATTCCCATCAATGTCCTTTTCCCTAACCGTCAAGCCTGTGTAGATTGATTTAACGCTTTCGACTGTAGTGACAGACCCATCAAAGCCGGTGATGGTAGATTCGATGCCCTGTTTCTCACCCTCTAGGTTGTATCGAAAATTCGTTGTTTGAGTGGGAGTGGTGTTGTCATTTTGCTTATAGCCGTCCTGCCGGAACGTTTGATGTTGCTTTAATTTTCCATGGAAAAATTTTCCAGGCGTATCAAAATACTCACTTGTTGATTTTTCGAAACGCCAGAGTCCAGTATTTAAAAGAATTTGCCTTGTCATAGACTTTAGTAAATTTGATTGTCGTTTAGGTATTGATTGTAGGGCGGAGGCAGTGCCGATAAAATGACCATAGGTGTAGCGATCTGTGATCTCCGAATCGATATCGGTGTGTATATGCCAGCTTACCAGTGAACTCTCAGTTCCATCTTGATCGAGGTATACATATTGGTCCGTAGTCTGGTCATCGTCGATTTTTTTGATTAGTCGCCCATACTGATCCCAGTCGTATCGTTTTGTAAATATACGCGGATCTTGTTTAGTATCTATGCTCCTGATGTCGATGAGTTTTTCACGTGGCAGCATGTAGTGACTGTAGGAATATACGGTGTCGGTCCGTTTTAGTATTCCCGGTAGGTTTCGGATCGATTTATCTAACAGATGATCTCGGTTTATGGCGTCCTGGGAAGTTTCAATGAATTCAATATTTGACATTTCAAGAAGGTGCTTGCCTTCGTAAAGTGTCGCAAAGCACTCTAGGCTGACGTTCTCGCTGCCGTTGCGTGTTCCGCGTGTTTTGATACACAGAAGTCCCCCCGGCTTTAAGTGATAGCTGTAATCGACTGTCCAGAATGGTGATTCAGTCATATCGCCTTCCATGTGGGCATCGGCAATGAATGTATTGTGTTTTGCAATTCGTGCAGGTTCGTCTTTGACTAAGGCTTTAGACGCGGAGTAAATGACATGTTCGCGTTTTCCTAGTGGGGAAGTAATCATGTTGAGCCTGTTGGGTGATAGATTCTCGTCGTAGCCAAACTCCCACCGAAGCGCTGGTGTAAATGATGTGTTATTAATATGGGTGAGTTGGTTTTTGTCGAGGGTAAGAGAAAAGCTACGCTGCTCATCTTTTGCAGGCCAGAAAACAATCGATATTTTTGACGCTTCCATGTGAATGGAGAGCATTATGGTTTTTGCTACGTCTATATCATCGACTGTATCGAATGCCGTGGTGGATTTGAATATTTCCCTCAGCATGATTTTTGGCGATGCGCCCTCTTCCACATGCCATTTGAAATACAAAGCGTCGCCACTGGTAGACGTACGCGCCGTACAGGCATACCAATGACTCTTCTTAAACAACCACTCGACTGCCCCGGTGTCGCGGTAGGTGATTTTTATCCCTTCGGGTTGCGTCACCTTTACAGCATGAATGTCGCCGGTGTTGTCCTTAAGCGTAAGCGTGCTCCCGTCTTCCTCAACTTCGTACATTCTTCCGTCGCTCAAAGATAATAGTTTACTCTTGGTGCTATATATGGTGACGGGAATCCGCCATCCGTGTCCGAACCCGAAGTCTTTTTGGTTCAGGGGGGAGTAGCACAGCCTTACCTCGAAATTAGGCTCTATAAGAGTGCCCAGTAAGAGGTTCGTGGAGAATGTGCCCGTCCGCAGGTCGACGCCGCTTTCAATATAGCTGTGAAAGTTAACAGCGCCATTGTGAGTGCTAGTTGCCATGATTTCGATTTCCTTCGATTGCGTTGTCTAGCTCATACGAAAACGCTTGGCGCTTTCCGTAGCGAATAATTGATTTGTCATATAACGTTAGCTGCGAGTTGTCCGTCGACGCCTCATTGCCGCCAGAACTGCATGTCAAGGCGATTTGCAATGCTATGGCTGCTACCTCGACTAGTGGGACAATTTAATCTTAGATCAGCATTCATTGGAGCACGATGTGAATGATGCACAGGTGAACTTCAAGTTCAGAATTTTCAAAGGGTTATCGCTATAGACCTTTTGGCGATTAGCGCTATCGCGGTTTCCGATTAACCACGAGCAAGTATCTATTGATGCTGTCCAAATGTCCGGAAGATAGCTGCGCGATAGTGCGCCGCGGAGAGCAGAGTGCTAATAGCGCGGGGTAATGGTTTTGCGGAAGGCTTTAGAAGGGATTGGCGGAAGGTTAACAGTGAGCCACCGAACATAAGAAGCAAAAAGCCCCTGACGACTTCCATCGCCAGGGGCTTTTCTCTTACCGGGTGCCGCTAGGCGCAATGCACCCAGCAGGTATTACAAACCGGCAGCGGCGCGCAATGCGTCGGCGCGGTCGGTTTTTTCCCAGGTGAACGTGGTGAACGTGTCGTCGCCCACGGTCTTGGTTTGCGGCGTGCGGCCGAAGTGGCCGTAGGCTGCAGTTTCCTGGTACATCGGGTGCAGCAGGTCGAGCATGGTGGTGATCGCGTAAGGACGCAGGTCGAAGTGCTCGCGGACCAGCTGGACGATCTTGTCGTCGCTGATCTTGCCGGTGCCGAAGGTGTTCAGCGAGATCGACGTCGGCTGTGCAACGCCGATGGCGTAGGAAACCTGAATTTCGCAGCGCTCGGCCAGGCCGGCGGCGACGATGTTCTTGGCAACGTACCGGCCAGCGTACGCAGCCGAACGGTCGACCTTGGATGGATCTTTACCGGAGAACGCGCCGCCGCCGTGACGGGCCATGCCGCCGTAGCTGTCGACGATGATCTTGCGACCGGTCAGACCGCAGTCGCCCACGGGGCCGCCGATGATGAATTGGCCAGTCGGGTTGATGTGGAACTGGGTGTCTTTGTGCAGCAGTTCGGCCGGCAGCACGTGCTTGACGATCAGCTCCATCACGCCTTCGCGCAGATCTTTGTAGGACACTTCCGGGTTGTGCTGGGTCGACAGAACAACGGCGTCGATGCCCACCACGATGCCGTTTTCATAGCGGCACGTGACCTGGGATTTAGCGTCCGGGCGCAACCATGGCAGCAGGCCGGACTTACGGGCTTCGGCCTGGCGGTGCACCAGCTGGTGCGAGAACGCGATCGGCGCAGGCATCAGCTCGGCGGTCTCGTTGCTGGCGTAGCCGAACATCAGGCCCTGGTCGCCAGCGCCCTGATCTTCAGGTTTCGCGCGGTCGACACCTTGGTTGATGTCAGGGGACTGCTTGCCGATGATGTTCATCACGCTGCAGGTCGCACCGTCAAAACCGACGTTGGAGCTGGTGTAGCCGATCTCGCAGATCACGTCACGAACGATCTGCTCCAGGTCGACCCACGCGGTGGTGGTGACTTCGCCGGCAACAATGGCCACACCGGTCTTGACCAGGGTTTCCACGGCAACGCGAGCCTGCTTGTCCTGGGCAATGATGGCGTCCAGCACCGCATCGGAGATCTGGTCGGCGATTTTGTCCGGATGTCCTTCAGACACGGACTCGGAGGTGAAAAGGGAGTATTCGCTCATCTCGACGGTTTTCCTGATTAGTACCGATGGTGAGTGTTGCCAGCCGGTCGCTGAAAATGGCGGACCTGGATCTGGAAACCATTACGTAAGCCTATGTACAGGCTTTCCCCGGGGACCAGCCCCGCAGCGATGGCCCAACGGGCCAGATCTTCCTGTTCGAAGCCTAACCAGAGATCGCCACAGGCCTCCTTGGCCCAGCTCTGGTCATGACTGCACAACTCTGTCACCAGCAAGCTACCGCTCGGTTGCAACAGGTTGGCCAAATGTTTGAGCGCTTCGGCGGGCGCGGCGAAATGGTGCAACACCATATTCAACACCACGCAGTTGCCGGAGATATTAGCGTTGGTCAGTGCATCGGCCAGTTTCAGCTCGACGTTAACCAGCGCCTTTTGCGTGCAGATCTTGCGCGCCAGATCGAGCATTTCCGGGCTGTTGTCCAGCCCCGTAACGTGCCGAAAACGCCGCGCCAGATCCGGCAGAAAACCGCCATCCCCGGGCCCTACTTCTATCGCCGTGGCGTCGGCGGGAAAGCTCAGCTTGTCCAGCAACGACAGCAGGCTGTCGCGGTATTGCGGCAGTCCTGCGATCAGGTCCTGCTGGGCCCGAAATTTCTCGGCAGTGCGTGCGAAGAAGTCCTGACTGGCGTTGGCCCGCTGCCGATGCACCAGCCCGATCCGGGTCTGTACATCATCGGGCAGGCGCAGATTGTCGGCTTCTTCAAGCATCGCCGCGTGCAGCTTGCCGCCGGTGTGTTCGGTGTGGGGCAGGGCGCGTCGATAGAAGATCGCGTTGCCTTCACGCCGCGTCGCTACCAAGTCAGCCTGGGCCAGTACCTTGAGGTGATGGCTCATGCCGGACTGGCCAATGGCGAAAATCTGCGCCAGCTCCAGCACGCCGAAGGAATCGTTCGACAGCGCGCGCAAGACATTCAGCCGCAGCGGATCGCCGCCGGCTTTGCACAGGGCAGCCAGCTCGTCGCATTCATCATGGCTAATGGCAGGCACGCGAAGATTCATAAGGCAGGCAGTCTAGTTATCGACCGGGGCTGTCGCAAGGCCAATATCAAAAAGTTTTGATATTGGTCGATCAGTGGCGGCACCCCGGCGCCGTGATTCTGCCGCTTGCCGTCGGGCATTGGGTGCGGTGTACGAAAACACGCCAGCAGCAGAGGAAAACACCGATGGTGTGTGATCTGTCATTGCCCCCGGAGGGTGCCTGAGGGAAAATGGCCGCCTTTTTCCGGTCCCACTTTTATCTGCCCCAGGAGATCAGCGATGCCAAGCCGTCGTGAGCGAGCCAATGCCATTCGTGCCCTCAGCATGGATGCCGTGCAAAAGGCCAATAGCGGCCACCCGGGTGCCCCGATGGGCATGGCGGATATCGCTGAAGTGCTTTGGCGCGATTATCTGAAGCACAACCCAGCCAATCCGATGTTTGCCGACCGCGACCGGTTCATCCTGTCCAACGGCCACGGCTCGATGCTGATCTACTCGCTGCTGCACCTGACCGGTTACGACCTGTCCATCGAAGATCTGAAAAACTTCCGTCAGCTGCACAGCCGCACACCGGGCCACCCGGAATACGGCTACACCCCGGGCGTTGAAACCACCACCGGCCCACTGGGTCAGGGTTTCGCCAACGCCGTCGGTTTCGCGGTTGCCGAGAAGACCCTCGCCGCCCAGTTCAACCGTCCAGGCCACAACATCGTCGACCACCACACCTACGTGTTCATGGGTGATGGCTGCATGATGGAAGGCATCTCCCACGAAGTGGCTTCGCTGGCCGGTACCCTGCGCCTGAACAAGCTGGTCGCGTTCTACGACGACAACGGGATTTCCATCGACGGCGAAGTCGAGGGCTGGTTCACCGACGACACCCCGAAGCGCTTCGAATCCTACGGCTGGCTGGTCATCCGCAACGTCGACGGCCATGACGCCGACGAGATCAAAACCGCCATCGACACCGCTCACAAGAGCGACAAGCCGACGCTGATCTGCTGCAAGACCACCATCGGTTTCGGTTCGCCGAACAAGCAGGGCAAGGAAGACTGCCACGGCGCTCCGCTGGGCACTGACGAAATCGCCCTGACCCGCGCCGCGCTGAAGTGGACCCACGGCCCATTCGAAATCCCGGCCGACATTTACAGCGAGTGGAACGGCAAGGAAAAAGGCCTGGCTGTCGAAGCCGAATGGGACCAGCGTTTTGCTGCCTACTCCGCTGCCTTCCCTGCCGAAGCCAACGAGCTGATCCGCCGCATGAGCGGTGAGCTGCCTGCTGACTTCGCCGAAAAATCCGCCGCGTACGTGGCTGAAGTCAACGCCAAGGGCGAAACCATCGCCAGCCGCAAGGCCAGCCAGAATGCCTTGAGCGCCTTCGGTCCGCTGCTGCCCGAATTCCTCGGCGGTTCTGCTGACCTGGCAGGTTCCAACCTGACCATCTGGAAAGGCTGCCGCAGCATCACCGGCGAAGACGCCACCGGCAACTACCTGCACTACGGTGTTCGTGAGTTCGGCATGGGCGCGATCATGAACGGGATCGCCCTGCACGGCGGTTTCGTGCCATACGGCGCGACCTTCCTGATCTTCATGGAATACGCCCGCAACGCCGTGCGCATGTCCTCGCTGATGAAGAAACGCATCATCTATGTGTTCACCCACGACTCCATCGGTCTGGGCGAAGACGGCCCGACTCACCAGCCGATCGAGCAACTGACCAGCCTGCGCACCACGCCGAACCTGGATTGCTGGCGCCCGGCTGATGCCGTTGAATCCGCCATCGCCTGGAAACACGCGATTGAACGTGATGACGGCCCATCGGCGCTGATCTTCTCCCGTCAGAACCTGCAACATCAGGCGCGTGATGCCGAGCAGCTGGAAAACATCAACCGCGGTGGCTACGTACTGCGCGACTGCAGCGGCGAACCGGATCTGATCCTGATCGCCACCGGTTCCGAAGTCGGCTTGGCTGTTCAGGCATACGACAAGCTGACCGCAGACGGCAAGAACGTCCGTGTGGTTTCCATGCCATGCACCAGCGTTTTCGAGACCCAGAGCGCCGAGTACAAGCAGTCGGTCCTGCCGCTGGAAGTCAGCGCGCGCATCGCCATCGAAGCTGCTCACGCTGACTACTGGTACAAATACGTGGGCCTGGAAGGTCGCGTGATCGGCATGACCACGTTCGGCGAGTCGGCGCCTGCCAACCTGTTGTTCGAAGAGTTCGGCTTCACGCTGGAGAACGTCCTTTCCACGGCTGAAGAGTTGCTGGAAGACTAAGCACCACCGCGTTGCCCTTGCATGCGCGTGCCTTGTCTTGAGATCTGCTGCCTGAGCCTGGCAGATCGAGGGGTGAGCCACGCGCTTGCAGGTTCTCTGTACCACTCAAGATTTTGAGAACCCCATGCCTCAGCCACGCCCTTATAAAGTCGCCCTCAATGGTTACGGTCGCATCGGCCGCTGCGTGCTGCGCGCGCTGTGCGAGCGAGGTGCGAAGGCGGGCTTTGAAGTGGTGGCAATCAACGACCTGGCCGACATGGCCAGTCTCGAATACCTCACGCGCTTTGACTCCACACATGGCCGGTTCCCCGGCGAAGTGCGGGTCGAAGGCGATTTTCTGCACATCAACGATCACGTCATCAAAGTGTTTCGCAGCGCGACGCCGGAAGGCATCGACTGGGACTCACTCGACGTGGATCTGGTGCTCGAATGCTCCGGCGTCTACAACACGCGTGCCGATGGCGAGCGCTTTCTTTCGGCCCGCGCGCCGCGAGTGCTTTTTTCCCAGCCCATGGCCAGCGAAGCCGACGTCGACGCCACCATCGTCTACGGCATCAATCAGGAAACCCTGACGGGCGATGAGCAACTGGTGTCTGCCGCGTCGTGCACCACCAATTGCAGCGTGCCATTACTCGACCTGCTGAACCGCGAGCTGGGCCTCGAATACGTGACCATCACCACGATTCACTCTGCGATGAACGATCAGCCGGTCATCGACGCCTATCATCATGAAGACTTGCGCCGTACGCGCTCGGCCTTTCAGTCGATCATCCCGGTGTCCACTGGTCTGGCGCGCGGCATCGAGCGGTTGCTTCCGGAACTTGCCGGCCGAATTCAGGCCAAAGCAGTTCGTGTGCCGACGGTGAACGTCTCGTGCCTGGACATCACGCTGCAGGTCGCTCGTGATACCGATGCTGTCGAGGTCAACCGTATCCTGCGCGAGGCCGCTACCCGCGGCCCGCTGAAGGGGCTGCTGGCGTATACCGAATTGCCCCATGCCAGTTGCGATTTCAACCACGACCCGCACTCGGCCATTATCGATGCCAGCCAAACGCGGGTCTCGGGCCCTCGGCTGGTGAACATCCTGGCCTGGTTCGACAATGAGTGGGGTTTTGCCAATCGCATGCTGGACGTCGCCGATCACTACCTGCACACCATCCATAAACAATAGTAAAAACAGGGAATGCCTCATGACCGTGTTGAAGATGACCGACCTCGATCTGCAAGGTAAGCGCGTACTGATCCGCGAAGACCTCAACGTTCCGGTCAAAGACGGCGTGGTGACCAGCGATGCCCGCATTCTCGCGTCGTTGCCCACCATCAAGCTGGCGCTGGAAAAAGGCGCAGCCGTCATGGTCTGCTCGCACCTGGGTCGTCCCACCGAGGGTGAGTTTTCCGCCGAGAACAGCCTCAAGCCGGTCGCTGACTACCTGAGCAAGGCGCTCGGGCGTGAAGTGCCACTGGTGGCGGAATACTTGGACGGTGTCGACGTCAAGGCGGGAGATATCGTGCTGTTCGAGAACGTGCGCTTCAACACGGGCGAAAAGAAGAACGCTGACGAGCTGGCGCAGAAGTACGCCGCTTTGTGTGATGTGTTCGTAATGGACGCCTTCGGCACCGCCCACCGTGCGGAAGGCTCGACCCACGGCGTGGCCAAGTTCGCCAAAATCGCTGCGGCCGGTCCTTTGCTGGCAGCCGAACTGGACGCGCTGGGCAAGGCCCTCGGCAATCCGGCCCAACCAATGGCGGCCATCGTGGCCGGCTCCAAGGTTTCCACCAAACTGGACGTGCTCAACAGCCTGAGCCAGAAGTGCAATCAGCTGATTGTCGGCGGTGGCATCGCCAATACCTTCCTCGCTGCCGCAGGTCATCCGGTAGGCAAATCCTTGTACGAGCCGGACCTGCTTGAGACTGCCAAAGCCATCGCCGCCAAGGTCAGCGTGCCGTTGCCGGTCGACGTGGTGGTTGCCAAGCAATTCGCCGCCGATGCCGAAGCCACCGTCAAGCTGATCGCCGATGTGGCCGAGGACGACATGATCCTCGACATCGGTCCTCAAACAGCTGCGCACTTCGCCGAATTGCTGAAATCTTCCAAGACTATTCTCTGGAACGGCCCGGTCGGCGTTTTTGAGTTCGATCAGTTCGGCGAAGGCACCAAGACGCTGGCTCACGCAATCGCTGAGAGTTCTGCGTTTTCTATCGCCGGCGGGGGCGACACCTTGGCCGCCATCGACAAATACGGTGTAGGCGACAAAATCTCCTATATCTCTACAGGCGGCGGCGCGTTCCTCGAGTTCGTCGAGGGCAAGGTTCTGCCTGCCGTGGAAGTTCTGGAACAACGCGCCAAGGCCTGACCGGCCAAGGTGAAGGGGAGTGAAATGGTCAAGCCATTACCGCTGTTGATCATGGCGGGTTTGCTGGTCGGCTGCGCAAGCAAGCCTGAAGCGGAAACGGCGTCCAGCGCGGCGCCGGGATTGCTTCAGGTCAGCTGCTATCAGGCGGGCTGGCAGGCGGAAACCGTACCGATCGTTTACAAGCGTGGCGGGCCTGAAGTCTGGGAAAAATACGAATTCATGCCTGCCGTGGGACCAGTCCCCTGTCACTGATGCTCAGTTGACCACTGATGCTCAGCTGACGGTGCGCCGGAATACAGGAACAGCATTGCCCCTGCCATGATCGACATACGTCACGCGATGCAGGGGATTCAGGAGTAGTAATGAAAGGCTTGTTAGCCCTTGCGACACTGATGCTGCTGAGCGGTTGCGCCAGCATGAAGGCTTCGGAACCGGCAGCCCCCTGGACCCATTGGGTCTGCGACAGCAAAGCCGAGATTTTCTGGAAGTACGCCGATGCCGCGAAGAAGGAGGTGGATGTGCGCCTCAATCAGAGCGAGCAGGTATTCCGTCTGCAAGCGTCGCCCGGAGCTTCCGGCGCGCTCTACAGTAACGGCGTGCTGGCGTTTGACAACAAAGGCAGCGAAGGGCTGGTCTACTGGGACGCTACCAACGATTTGATCGGTCGTGGCTGCAAGGCGCCGTAAAGGGCCGTGCAGTTCGAACGAGGCTGTACCGGGGCGATGACTGAGCAATCGACCCCTATAATTTGAATAGCCGCCAATACGGCACGCACGATTAACGACCCCACCGGGAGAGAGACAGACAATGGCACTTATCAGCATGCGCCAGATGTTGGACCACGCAGCCGAATTCGGTTACGGCGTCCCTGCATTCAACGTGAATAACCTGGAACAAATGCGCGCCATTATGGAAGCGGCCGACAAGACCGATTCTCCGGTGATCGTTCAGGCTTCCGCCGGTGCGCGCAAATACGCTGGCGCCCCGTTCCTGCGCCACTTGATCCTGGCGGCAATCGAAGAATTCCCGCACATCCCGGTGGTCATGCACCAGGACCACGGCACCAGCCCTGCTATTTGCCAACGCTCCATCCAGCTGGGCTTCAGCTCGGTGATGATGGACGGCTCTCTGCGCGAAGACGGCAAAAGCCCTGCGGACTACGACTACAACGTACGCGTCACCCAGGAAACCGTCGCCATGGCTCACGCCTGCGGTGTGTCGGTTGAGGGTGAGCTGGGTGTTCTGGGTTCGCTGGAAACCGGCATGGCCGGTGAAGAAGACGGCGTCGGCGCAGAAGGCATGCTGGATCACAGCCAGATGCTGACCGATCCGGAAGAAGCAGCTGATTTCGTTAAACGAACTCAGGTCGACGCCTTGGCCATCGCCATTGGCACCAGCCACGGCGCGTACAAGTTCACCAAGCCGCCTACCGGCGACATCTTGGCGATCGAGCGCATTAAAGAGATCCACAAGCGCATTCCGAACACCCACTTGGTAATGCACGGTTCTTCTTCCGTTCCGCAGGAATGGCTGAAAATCATCAACCAGTACGGCGGCGACATTAAAGAAACCTACGGCGTGCCGGTCGAAGAAATCGTTGAAGGCATCAAGCACGGCGTGCGCAAGGTCAACATCGACACCGACCTGCGTCTGGCGTCGACCGGTGCCATCCGCGAGTTCATGGCGAAAAACCCGAGCGAGTTCGACCCACGCAAGTACCTGGCGAAAACCGTATCGGCCATGCGCGACGTGTGCATCGCCCGTTACGAAGCCTTCGGCACCGCCGGCAACGCCTCCAAGATCAAGCCGATCTCCCTGGAGAAGATGTTCGAGCGTTATGCCAAAGGCGAGCTGAACGCCAAAGTGAACTGATCGTTTTCTGATCAATTTGCTGAAATGAAGAAGCCCGCAGCGATGCGGGCTTTTTTGTGGCCGCGATCTGCGCTTCTACACGGTATGTTGCCGGCCGGGCAGGGCGATGATCCGCCCGACATACTTTGGCGCAGGCTGATCGTGTTGAGCTTCCGAGAGCAGGCGCAACGCCTGCAGCGACGCCTCACTGAACGGCGCCGACTTCGGTCCGGCGGCCAGATCCACATGCAGCAGCATTTGCTCGCTCGCCGCCAGCTCGACATCCCCGTCTGTCTTGTACAGCCCGTGATAGATCTGTACCCGCTTGCCATCGTGTCCGACGATTTGCGTACGCACTTCCACCGGCTCGCCGAGCTTCACCTCGTGCAGGAAGTTGATGTGCGCCTCGAGCGTGAACAGCGAATGGCCGCTTGCATCCCGGTCATCACTGGCGAGGCCGATGCGGTCCATGAAAGCGTCTGTGGCGAAGCTGAAAATCAGCAAATAGAAGGCGTCGCGCAGGTGGCCGTTGTAGTCGACCCAATCGGCGAGGACCGGGGTTTTGTAAGTGATGAGCGCAGGCATAGGAGTTCCAGGGCTGAAATCGTGGTGAGCTGAATGGGCCTATTCGTGAGCAAGCTCACTCCCACAGGTTTTGCGTGAACGAATGTAGGACCGGCTTTAGCCGGGAAGACGGCAAGCGCCACACCGCAACATTTCGGGTGCTCATCAGAACAGTATTTCCCGATCCCCTGTAGGAGTGACCTTGCTCGCGAAAGCGTCAGTTCAGACGATGGGGCACATGGCGTATCAATCCTCAAACGCCATTCCATGCTTGGCCTTGGTGGTTTTCACCGCCTCAAGCACCGCCAGCAGGCAGTCATCGCGATACCGCTCCAGCGCCGCAATGCTGTGGCTACCCAGCTGATCGGAGGTGCCATCGACCACGTCGTCAATCAGCTTGTCGGTCAGCTCCGGTGCCGGAAGATAGGTCCACGGCAACTGCAACGCCGGACCGAACTGCGCCATGAAGTGACGCATGCCCGCATCGCCACCGGCCAGGGTATAAGTCAGAAAGGTGCCCATGAATGACCAGCGCAAGCCGGCGCCGAAACGAATCGCGTCATCAATTTCGCCGGTGGTCGCCACCCCGTCATTCACCAAATGCAGGGCCTCACGCCACAGCGCCTCGAGCAAGCGATCCGCAATAAAACCGGGGACCTCTTTACGCACATGCAGCGGTCGCATGCCCAGTGATTCGTAGACCTGAATCGCTGCCTGCACCGCTTCCGGTGCAGTGTTCTTGCCGCCGACCACTTCCACCAGCGGTAGCAGATAAACCGGGTTAAACGGATGCCCCACCACGCAGCGTTCCGGGTGCGTGGCGCTTTCGTAAAACTCCGACGGTAGCAGGCCGGAGGTGCTGGAAGCGATGATCGCGTCAGGCTTGGCCGCCGCGCTGATCTTGCTGTGCAGATCCAGCTTGAGGTCAAGGCGCTCTGGGGCGCTTTCCTGAATGAAGTCGGCGTCGCGAACACACTCTTCGATGGTGTCGACGAAGCGTAGACGTTCCTGGGAGGCGCCCGATGCCAGGCCCTTTTGCTCAAGCGCTGGCCAGGCGTTGGCGACGCGTTTTCGCAGCGCTGCTTCGGCTCCCGGCGCCGGGTCCCAGGCCACGACGTCCAGGCCATGAGCCAGCGCGCGCGCCACCCAACCGCTGCCAATGACACCGCTGCCCAAGGCCGCGAAGGTTTTGATGGTGGTGATGAAGGTCATGTCGGTTACTCGAGAAAGTGTCGAAGCCCTTGTAGGAGTGAGTTTGCTCGCGATAGCTATTTATATGTGCCGGATGTGTGGCTGACACACCGTCATCGCGAGCAAGCTCACTCCTGCACGGTAGGATTTGTGTGGGGATCAAAACCGCTTTTTCAGCCCCATCTTCACGCGGCCCTCGGCCGGGGTCAGAACCCGAGCGCCCAGGCGGCTGAGAATCTCGCTGGCCCGCTCGACCAGCGCGCCGTTGCTGGCGAGCACGCCTTTGTCGAGCCAGATGTTGTCCTCCAGACCGACCCGCACGTTGCCGCCGAGCAATACCGCCTGCGCCGCCATCGGCATTTGCATGCGCCCGATACCAAAGGCGGCCCACACCGCGTCAGCAGGCAAGTTGTCGACCATGGCTTTCATCGTGGTGGTGTCCGCCGGCGCGCCCCATGGAATGCCCATGCACAGCTGAAACAGGGGGTTGTCGAGCAAGCCTTCTTTCATCATCTGCTTGGCAAACCACAGGTGGCCGGTGTCAAAAATCTCCAGCTCGGCTTTCACCCCCAGCTCTTGAATACGCTTGGCCCCCGCCCGCAGTTGCGCGGGTGTGGACACATAAATGGTGTCGCCATCGCCGAAGTTGAGGGTGCCGCAATCCAGTGTGCAGATTTCCGGCAGCAGCGCTTCGACGTGCGCGAGCCGGGTCAGCGGACCGACCAGATCGGTGCCGGGGCCGAAGTCGGTCGGACGCTCACCCGGGCCGATTTCCAGATCTCCGCCCATGCCGGCGGTCAGGTTGACGATGATGTCGATGTCGGCTTCACGGATGCGGTCCATGGTTTCGCGGTACAGCTCGACGTCACGGCTGAACTTGCCGGTCTCGGGGTCGCGAACATGGCAGTGCACGACGGTCGCCCCGGCCTTCGCGGCCTCGACTGCGGCAGCGGCAATCTGCTTGGGCGTGATCGGGACCAGGTGGCTTTTCCCGGTCGTGTCGCCAGCACCGGTCAGTGCGCAGGTGATGATGACGTCGTGATTCATGGGTAAGGTTCCTTGCAGGCCAGACAGTGACGCGGACGTTTGGGGCCCGCTTTTGAGGTGCAAAGCTACGCAGCGGCGAGCCCGTCAAAACGCACAGCGGCGACAAGGTCTTGCACAGCAGCGACCTGTGGGGTTGCTGCCGATCGGCAAAGAGGTGTATTTGATGAGCGGGTCCGGGAAGCGCAATCGTTTTTGACCCCGCCTCGCGCAAATCGCCCATAGGCTCAAATCCCAAGGAACGCGCCAACGATGTCCCAGGATTTCTACTTTCTGCTCATGCCCGGCTTTTCGATGATGGGTTTCGTGTCGGCGCTGGAGCCGCTGCGCGTCGCCAATCGCTTTGGTGGCGAGCTGTTTCGCTGGCACATTCTGAGCGCCGACGGCGGTCCTGTGATTGCCAGCAACGGCATGTCGGTGAACGCCGATGCCGCACTGGAGCCACTGAAAAAAGGCGCAACGCTGTGGGTGATGGGCAGCGTTGATCCACTGAAGTTTTATACGGGGACGCTGGAACACTGGCTCCGCCGCCTGGACCTGGAAGGCGTGACTCTCGGGGCCATCGACACCGGCAGTTTCGTCCTCGCCCAGGCCGGTCTGTTGGAGGGGTATCGCCTGACCCTGCACTGGGAAGCCCTGGACGCCTTCAAGGAAACCTATCCCCGGCTGCAAGCAACACAGGAATTGTTCGAGATCGATCGGCGCCGCATTACGTCGGCTGGCGGCACGGCCTCCATCGACATGATGCTCGACCTCATCGGGCAGGCCCACGGAGCTGACATGGCGATCAAGGTCTCCGAGCAGTTCGTTCTCGGGCGCATACGTCAGCGCAAAGACCACCAGCGCATGCAGATTGCCACGCGCTACGGCATCAATAACAAGAAACTGGTTCAGGTGATTGGTGTCATGGAGCAGAACACCGAGCCGCCGCTGAGCACGCTGGAACTGGCGGAAGGGATTCAGGTGACGCGGCGTCAGCTGGAGAGGCTCTTTCGTCTGCACCTGAACGATACGCCGAGCAACTTCTACCTCGGCCTGCGGCTGGAAAAAGCGAGGCAACTGCTGCGTCAGAGCGACATGAGCGTGCTGGAAGTCAGTATTGCGTGCGGGTTTGAATCGCCATCGTATTTCACCCGCAGTTACAGGGGGATATTTGTGGTGTGCCCGAGGGAGGACCGAGGGCGTACGCGTGAGGTGAAGGCTGTTTGACTCCTGATTATTGTCAATTATACTCGCGACTATAAATTATAGTCCGATCAATAATTGGGTATAAATCATGACCAAACGCACTGGTTTTGTGTTCAAGCGCACTGGCCTCGCAGCTACTGTCGCAGAAGGTTTAACCGGCGAAGGACTGCACGATTATTCATCAGGATTGTTTCTCGCGGCGCCGCGTCGCACTGGCAAGAGCACCTTCCTGCGCGAAGACCTGGTTCCGCAGTGTCTGAGCGAAGGCTGGCTGCCAGTGTATGTCGACCTCTGGGCTGATCGTGAACAGGACCCGGCAGAGCTGATCAGTGCGGCCATCGCCGTTGCCCTGGTGCCGTACGAAAAGGGCATTCGCAAGCTCGCCAAATCAGCCGGGGTCGACAAACTCAATTTCCTGCGCACGCTGTCGTGGGACTTCACCACGCCGCAATTGCCAGCGGGCTCGACGTTAACGCAGGCCTTGCAGCTGTTGCACAGTGCGTCGCAGAAGATGATCGTGCTGATCATCGATGAAGCTCAGCATGCCTTGACCAGTGAAGCCGGGGTCAACGCAATGTTTGCGTTGAAGGCCGCACGGGACGAACTGAATCAAGGTCATGAGCAAGGCAACGGCGCCTTGCGGCTAGTGTTGACGGGCTCGAACCGAGACAAGCTGGCCCATCTGGTGCTGAACAAAAACCAGCCTTTTTATGGATCGAGCATCACGCCGTTTCCGCTGTTGGGCAAAGACTTCACCAAGGCCTACACGGCCCATCTCAACAGCCATCTGGCCCTCACCAATCAGTTTTCCGCGGCCGATATTGACTCCGCATTCGAGCTGGTGGGGCGCCGCCCCGAAATGCTGCGTGCAATCATCGGCGATGTAGCACTTGAGCTCGGAGACGCCGAGAATCTTGGCCAACTGCTGCATGACAGCGCCCGGTTGCTGCGCGCTGGCGTGTGGGAAGAGTTCGAAAGCGCGCATAACGCCCTGACTTTGCCGCAGCGCGCAGTGCTGGAGGTGATGGCTGACCGTGCGCGCGATAACCAGCCGTTCGCACCCTTCGCCGATGCAACGTTACTTGCAGTGGGCAAGGCGCTGGAAGCGCTGGGCAGCGAAGTGGTGCCGGGCACTCAGACCATTCAGGCGGCGATCGATGCGCTCCGTGACAAAGAGCTGGTGTGGAAATCCAGTCGCGGCGCGTACGCCTTGGAAGACAAGGCGCTCGGCGAATGGCTGCTGCAACGAAGAGAACCCAAGTAGCGTATTGCTTACTGGGTCTTCATCAACGCCGAGCACGCCGCCTTGTAAGCCTCGTGCTGGTATTTGTTCAGCGCGGCGGGCAGTTCAAAGCTGTGCTTCTTCATCTGAGCATTAATGGTCTGGGGCGACAGCAGGATGACGTCGCAGTCTTCCAGCAACTGAAAGATGGTCTCGATCTTGAACGTCGTCGGGCCGCCGGCGAACTCACCTTTCTTGCTGCGCTTTTTGATCGCGATGTGACCAATGCCGTTGTCGCGTACGAAGGCCTCGATCTGGCGGGCGAACGCCTTCACGTTGACGGCTTCATCGTCGTCCTCGAGTGCGATCTTCTTGGTTGGGAGTGGAACGTGTTCGAGCGCGCCAGATGCGCGAGTGGCGACAGCGAAGATGGCCTCGCTGCCTTTGATTTCTACGCCGCAGATGTTCATGTGCATGCCTTGAGCTCGGGAAGGGCGTCAGGGTAGCGCATTCGGG
This sequence comes from Pseudomonas sp. W5-36, assembly GCF_046540455.1. NCBI lineage: Bacteria > Pseudomonadati > Pseudomonadota > Gammaproteobacteria > Pseudomonadales > Pseudomonadaceae > Pseudomonas > Pseudomonas sp. W5-36. The sequence goes on from NZ_JAXCIQ010000023.1 coordinate 51,467, forward strand.
ATCACTCGGACTGCGCGACGGTGTCCAGATATTCCGATCGCTCGTCGCTGGCGCGGGTCAGGCAATCGTTCTGGTCGATGTTGAACTCTTTGGTGCCAGGCTTGGCCGGGAACACTTCCACTGCGCAGTCCGCGTCGCGCAGTTTTTTCCAGGCATCCTGGGCGGCCTTGAGTTTGGTGGCGAATTCCTCGGCCTGGGCCTTGTTCGCCCCGAACTGCGTCTGCACACGCTCAAGCACGTTCTGCACATTCTCTGTGAGCAGCTTCTCCGCCGTGTCGCGGCTGTACACCGAGCACTCAAGCGTCTGCTGATCTTCTTCAACGCCGTCACAAGGGTTCGCGGCCGGATTGGATGCAGCGTGTGCGCCTGTCGCGAATAGAGCCAGAGCCAGAAACATGGTTTTCATTGGGGCTTTCCGAGTCAGAGATGGATTGGATTCTCGCCCAAGCGCGAGGCAATGAACAGGTATCAAATGCGGGACGCCTTTGTACGCCGTTAGCGGTTATCGCTTACTGACGGTTTTGACCATTTTGCGGTCGTATTTGCTCGCAGGGTTTGGGATCGCCAATGCTCTAGGTCGAGCAGCCGCGTTGAGTTTTCGTTGAAAAAGAGAACCGTCCTGCAGAAAATTCTGAAACTTCCTTTGAGGGTTCGCGCGACGGTTTTCTTCATGTAGGATCCAATCCGCGCTGATAACCGGCGCTCGCAAATGATACCGATCAAGCAACTCAGGGAGAGAACTCATGGCGCTCGACGCATTTATCCAATTCGACGGCATCCAAGGTGAGAGCTTCGACGACCAGCACAAGAACTGGATCGAAATCCTGGGCTATAACTTCGGCACCCATCAAAGCGCATCGGCGACCGCCAGTTCGGCGGGCGGTGCTTCGTCAGGCTGAACCACCGTTACCACCTTCAACTTCTCTAAATTCCTCGACGCCGCCAGTGCAAAGCTGCTTCAGGCAAGCTGTGCAGGTCAGCACTTTTCGAAGGTGACCATCGCGGTACATCGTGCCGGTGGCGACAAGCTCAAATATTATGAGATCGTCCTCGAGGAAGTGATCATTGCTGACTATGCCCAAAGCGCGAGCGACGGCGTGCCCCGCGAAGTGGTGCAGCTCGATTACGGGCGCATAAAAACCAACTACGTTCAGCAGCGTCGTAGCGATGGTGGGGGAGGCGGCAACGTAACGGGTGGCTGGGACCGTATCAAAAACACGATTTACGCGTGAGGGGTGTTCATGTCCCAGCCCTTCAGTTTCGTTAATGAGCGTATGCAGACGTATCAGGCCATCAAAGCGAGCTTGCCGCTGGGGCGGCGCCTCGCGGAGAAGTTTGATGTACTCAATGCGCATATCCGCAACAACGTCGTGGTTGCCGGCGAACTCGTCATCATCGGCGATGATTCAACGGCCGCCTGTACGGCTGAAGAAGCGGAGCTTATGCGCCTGGCTGCCGTCACTCATCAAACGCTAGTGGACAACGATGTCGGAGGCGACGACTTTATCGTCGCCAACCACGAGTTCCTGACTCGGCTCATCAGCACTACCACCATCGGTGTAGATATGGCGCTTGACGGTTGGGAGAAACATCTGGACCAGGTGAAAAAAACGCTTGAAAGCATCGACGTCTTGCATAAGCAGTACCTGGCATCGGGTACGGTAATCGAGCGAAACCTGTTCTACACCAAACGCCGCCAGCTCTTTGATCAGCTTGATAGGTTGCTGAAAGGGTTTCTCAAGTTTGGCACCGGTCTGCGTAACACCGGGTCGATCAAACAGATGCTTGGTATCTCGACTAAAAGCTACCTGCACACGGGCGAGATCCGGAATTATGCCGAGAAGCTGGATGGCGTCGCGCGGGCGTCGAGGCTGATCAAGAAAGGTACTTATGTGGGGATTGTGCTGGATACAGCTTCGACGGCGATCGAGATTAAAACGGCTTGCTCTAAAGGGCGAGAGGAAGAGTGTACGAAGGCTAAGTATGTTGAGGGCGGAAAGTTGGTTGGTAGCATGAGTGGGGCAGCTCTTCTGGGCTCAGTAAGTACAGTTGCGGCGACTTTGTTGTGCGTAACAGTGTTAGGTCTGACAACCGGGCCAGGAGCGTTGGCGTGCGGTGTAATCACAGGCGCAGCAATGGGATGGGCGGGCGGCGAGGCAGGGAGTTGGGCTGGGGAAAATATCGGGGATTACCTTTATGAGGCTATTGAGTGATGGCGAGCATTGAACCGGGCCTCATCGCCTTAATTATTATGATCCCGTTATTGTTGGACCTTGCTGCGATCGTAGTCGTAACGTGCTGCGTTAGGGATAAGATAGATGTCCTGCTATCTGACTGCTCTGTGGTTGTAGACCATAAACTGACGTTCGGGGGGTTGGGCATAATGGGCGACATTGTAAGGGTGGGCGTGGTCGGTACAATTTTTATGTTTCCAAAACTCTACTTAAGAAGGGGGTTCATCGACTTAAGTCAGGTGACTGCCTTTCCAAAAAAATTGAGATATTTGATTGTCATCCCTTGGGTCGTTGCTGTTGTAGTAGCGATGGCTCTAATGTTATTCAGGTTGTGGGGATATATCTATGACATCAAGCCCGGTAGCTGAATCGGACGGCTAGACACGGCGTCCTTGTGTTTGGGCATGTCCATGTTTCAAAGCGCGACAGTCTGCGCAGTACCGAATCCATCACCACAGGCCCAGGAGCCCTGCCCTGTATAGTGCCCACGGGAGCGGCATTGGGGGGATGAAAATAGGTGATATAGGTGAGGGAACTGGAAAAACGCTATATGGGGTCATTCACGAATGAAAGATGTCGATCCTGGAATATTTGGGCTTATTGTCCTACCGCTCCTGTTCATTAACCTTCTATCCCTTGTGGCTGTAACTGTCTACGCTCGTGACAAAATTGACAAGTTGCTGTCCAGGTGTTCTGTGATAGTGGATAACAAGGAAACATTAGGCGGCTTGGGAATCATGGGCGACATTATCAGGGTGGGGGTTGCTGGGGGGCTTTTGACTTTCCCTAAAGTCTTTAGAAATAAAACCATCGTCGATGAAGAGCAAGTCAACACTTTTCCGTCAAGGCTGAAGGCGATGATTGTTATTCAATGGATAGCGCTGGCTTTACTTATGCTTGCGCTGGTTATTTTGAGCATATGGATGAAATCATCTAGTCCGTAACTGATCTCAGCCAGTGGATATGCATGTTGCCGAAGGCCTTTTGGAATGAAAACAATGGATCCGGGTCTGATTGCCACTTGCGTCTTGGAGCTTATGTTTCTCATTCTAATCACTCTCGTCATTACGACCTGCGTGGCACGGCGGAGAATCGACAGGCTGCTCTCCAGATGCACTGTTGTAGCTGGTCATAAGGCAGCGTTTGTTGGGTTAGGCTTTATGGGTGATGTCATAAGGGTAGGAGCAGTTTTCACTATACTGTTGATCCCCAGGCTTTACGCCAGGAAGAAACTTATTGATGAGGGGCAAGTCCGGGGATTTCCGTCGAGTCTTGGACGTTTAATTGTGAATGCTTGGAGTCTGAGTTACTTTACTGCGTTTACGATGGTCGCTTTCGGATTTTATATGTATCGCTATGATATCCATCCATCGCGTAGGTAGGCCCATGCGCCAGGGAACACTGGTTCAGGAACCATTTAGTAATGACTGGCATTGATTCTGGAGCCGAAATGAATGATCTAGCACCTGGCCTCGTAGCTATGTTGATAATGGGGCTAGGAATTCTTAATTTGTTGGTGATGGCCCGAATTGCCTACAAAGTGGAAGACGAAGTGGATGTGCACCTTTCTCGATGCTCCATTTTATCGCGCAGCCATTTAGGGTTCGGCGGTTGGGAGTGGACAGGGGACGTCCAGAAGCTTGGTCTGGTAGCGTATATCCTTATGTTTCCCAACTCGCTGTTAAAGCGCGGTCTCGCCGACGCCGAGCAAATAGCAGCGTTTCCGAAGAAGCTGAAAAAGCTGATCGTTGTTCCCGTTCTTTTGAACCTGATTTTCTTCCTTGCGATGTGCCTCTTCCGTGTATGGATGTATTTTTACGAACGGTAATCAGGTGAAAGTTCTGAGCACGTCCATTGGACTTCATCCTGTGCTCCGCGCACCCCTCCGTCACGGCGTCCAGTTCACGAGCGCCACTGCAGCTTCTTCCTTCACTGTTGCGCCGCCTGAAAGTTCACAAACCAGATACCAAGGCCCCATCACCCCCCTTTGTCGTTTCTTGACGCTTTCGGCAATTCCCCTGTCGTTTTTGCACCCGGCTCCTACGACCCTCAGGCATATGCTGACCCCAAAGCGCCGGCAGACCTTCCGGCCATTAAGAACCCCAGGGGACCGCCTGATGAGCCCAGCCGAATTACACGCCGACAGCATCGTCATTGACGGGTTGATCATTGCCAAATGGAACCGTGAGCTGTTCGAAGATATGCGCAAAGGCGGCCTGACCATGGCCAACTGCACAGTTTCGGTGTGGGAAGGTTTTCAGCAGACCGTCAACAGCATCGCGTCCAGCCAGAAGCTGATCCGTGAGAACAGCGACCTGGTGATTCAGGTGCGCAACACCGCTGACATCCGCAAAGCCAAGGAACTGGGTAAGACCGGCATCCTGTTCGGCTTCCAGAATGCCCATGCTTACGAGGATCAGATCGGCTACGTCGAGATCTTCAAGCAGCTGGGCGTGGGCATCGTGCAGATGTGCTACAACACCCAGAATCTGGTGGGCACCGGCTGCTACGAGCGCGACGGCGGCCTGTCGGGCTTCGGTCGTGAAATCGTCGCGGAAATGAACCGCGTCGGCGTCATGTGCGACCTCTCCCATGTGGGCTCGAAGACGTCCGAGGAAGTCATCCTCGAGTCGAAGAAGCCAGTGACCTACTCCCACTGCCTGCCTTCGGGCCTCAAAGAACACCCCCGCAACAAATCCGACGCCGAGCTGAAGTTCATTGCCGATCACGGCGGCTTTGTCGGCGTGACCATGTTCGCGCCGTTTCTGGCCAAGGGCATCGATTCGACCATCGATGATTACGCTGAAGCCATCGAATACGTGATGAACATCGTCGGCGAAGACGCCATCGGCATCGGCACTGACTTCACCCAGGGTCACGGCCAGGAATTTTTCGAATACCTGACCCACGACAAAGGCTACGCCCGCCGCCTGACCAACTTCGGCAAGATCATCAACCCGCTGGGCATCCGTACCGTCGGCGAATTCCCGAACCTCACCGAAACCCTGCTCAAACGCGGCCACTCCGAGCGCGTGGTGCGCAAGATCATGGGCGAAAACTGGGTACGCATCCTGGGTGACGTCTGGGGCGAATAAGCCGCCAGCCCCACGCGCCGAGCACTGAATTTTTCCTCTCCCCGTCGCGGAGAGGGCATCCACTCGAATTTTCCGGAGTTAAGTTTCCATGGCCAAGATCGCCCCGCAATTGCCAATCGAAGTCGACAGCGAGACCGGTGTCTGGACCTCCGACGCCCTGCCGATGCTGTACGTGCCGCGCCATTTCTTCGTCAACAACCACATGGGCATCGAAGAAGTACTGGGCGCCGAGGCGTATGCAGAAATCCTTTACAAGGCCGGCTACAAGTCCGCCTGGCACTGGTGCGAGAAAGAAGCCGAATGCCACGGCATCGAAGGCGTCGCGGTGTTCGAGCACTACATGAATCGTCTCTCCCAGCGCGGTTGGGGGCTGTTCAAGATTCAGGACATCGATCTGGAAAAAGGCACCGCCAGCGTCAAGCTCGAGCACTCGGCCTTCGTTTACGTCTACGGCAAAGTGGGTCGCAAGGTCGATTACATGTTCACCGGCTGGTTTGCCGGCGCCATGGACCAGGTCCTGGAAGCCAGCGGCAGCAAAATCCGCACCGTGGCCGAGCAGGTTTACGGCGGATCCGAAGAAGGCCACGACGACGGCCTGTTTGTCGTCAAGCCGTTGTAAGTCGAGGTTTCCGTCATGGCTTTCGAAGCGATGTTTCAACCGATTCAGATCGGTAAATTGACCATACGCAACCGCGTATTGAGTACCGCGCACGCCGAGGTCTACGCCACCGACGGCGGCATGACCACCGACCGGTACGTGAAGTACTACGAGGAGAAAGCCAAGGGCGGCATCGGTCTGGCCATTTGCGGCGGCTCGTCCAGCGTGGCCATCGACAGCCCGCAAGGCTGGTGGAAATCGGTCAATCTGGCGACTGACAAGATCATTCCGCACTTCCAGAACCTCGCCGACGCCATGCACAAGCACGGCGCCAAGATCATGATCCAGATTACCCACATGGGCCGTCGCTCCCGTTGGGACGGCGATCATTGGCCAACGCTGCTGTCGCCTTCGGGCATCCGCGAGCCGGTACACCGCGCGACCTGCAAGACCATCGAGCCGGAAGAGATCTGGCGGGTGATCGGCAATTACGCCAGCGCGGCGGCGCGTGCCAAGGCCGGTGGCCTGGACGGCGTCGAGCTGTCGGCAGTGCATCAACACATGATCGATCAGTTCTGGAGCCCTCGGGTCAACAAGCGGACTGACGAGTGGGGCGGCAGCTTCGAAAATCGCATGCGGTTCGGCCTGGAAGTGATCAAGGCCGTGCGCAAAGAAGTCGGTCCGGACTTCTGCGTCGGCCTGCGGATCTGCGGTGACGAATTTCACCCGGACGGCCTCAGCCACGAGGACATGAAGGAGATCGCCAAGTACTACGACCAGACCGGCATGATCGACTTCCTCGGTGTCGTCGGATCAGGATGCGATACCCACAACACCCTGGCCAACGTCATCCCGAACATGAGTTATCCACCGGAGCCATTTCTGCATCTGGCGGCCGGCATCAAGGAAGTGGTCAAGGCGCCTGTGCTCCACGCGCAGAACATCAAGGACCCGAATCAGGCGACGCGCATCCTTGAAGGCGGTTACGTCGACATGGTCGGCATGACCCGCGCGCACATCGCCGACCCGCACCTGATCACCAAGATCAAAATGGGTCAGGTCGACCAGATCCGTCAGTGCGTCGGTGCCAACTATTGCATCGACCGTCAGTACCAGGGTCTGGACGTGCTGTGCATCCAGAACGCCGCGACGTCCCGCGAATACATGGGCGTGCCGCACATCATCGAAAAGACCACCGGCGTGAAGCGCAAAGTGGTGATCGTCGGGGCAGGGCCTGCCGGGATGGAAGCGGCGCGCGTTTCGGCCGAGCGTGGCCACGACGTGACCTTGTTCGAGAAGAAAGACGCCATCGGCGGACAGATCACAACGGCCTCGAAAGCACCGCAGCGCGATCAGATTGCCGGCATCACGCGCTGGTTTCAGCTTGAACTGGCGCGCCTGAAAGTCGATCTGCGTCTGGGCACGGCGGCGGACATCGCGACCATCATGGACCTGCGTCCGGACGTGGTGGTGCTGGCGGTGGGCGGTCATCCGTTCATTGAGCAGAACGAGCATTGGGGCGCCGCTGAAGGCTTGGTGGTCAGCAGCTGGGACATCCTCGACGGCAAAGTCGCGACGGGCAAGAACGTGCTGGTCTACGACACCATTTGCGAGTTCACCGGCATGTCCACGGCCGACTTCTTGGCGGACAAAGGCTGCCAGGTCGAGATCGTCACCGATGACATCAAGCCGGGCGTGGCCATCGGCGGTACGTCGTTCCCGACTTACTACCGCAGCATGTACCCGAAGGAAGTGATCATGACCGGCGACATGATGCTGGAGAAGGTCTACCGCGAAGGCGACAAGCTGGTCGCGGTGCTGGAGAACGAATACACCGGCGCCAAAGAGGAGCGGGTGGTCGATCAGGTGGTGGTCGAGAACGGCGTTCGTCCTGACGAGGGGCTCTATTACGGGATGAAGGAAGGTTCGCGCAACAAGGGCCAGATCGACATCGACGCCCTGTTCGCGATTCAGCCGCAGCCGTCGTTGAGTCAGCCGGGTGAAGGGTATCTGCTGTTCCGCATTGGCGACTGCGTGGCTCAACGCAATACCCATGCGGCGATCTATGACGCACTCAGGCTGTGCAAGGATTTCTAGCGACCGGCACACAACCCTGTAGGAGTGAGCTTGCTCGCGAAAGCGGCGGGTCTGTCGACATCCATGTTGAATGTCAGTCCGGCTTCGCGAGCAAGCTCACTCCTACAGGAATCGAGTAAGGCATCCCGACCTGCAAGACCCTGAGTCTTTGGGAGCTCCACATGCTAAACACCCTTCTTCCCATCCTGCTCTTCGCTGCCCTGGGCCTTGCGGTTCTTGGCGCGTTGCGGCGGATGAGCCTGTGGCGCAACGGGCGTGCCGCCAAGGTCGATCTGCTCGGCGGGTTGCTGGCCATGCCCAAGCGCTACATGGTCGATCTGCACCACGTCGTCGCCCGGGACAAATACATCGCCAATACCCACGTGGCTACGGCGGGCGGGGCGGTTGCGTCGATCGTGCTTGCGATTCTGGTTCACGGGTTTGGCTGGCATAACCGGGTCCTCGGCTACGCGCTGTTGCTGATGTCCGCCGTGATGTTCGTGGGCGCAATCTTCATGTACCTGCGTCGTCGCAACCCGCCGAGTCGGTTGTCGAAAGGCCCGTGGATGCGCCTGCCGAAAAGCCTGCTGGCGTTCTCGGGCTCGTTCTTTATCGTCACGTTGCCGGTTGCGGGCGTTCTGCCTGCGAACTTCGGTGGCTGGTTACTGGCGATCATTCTTGGGATTGGCGTGCTGTGGGGCGTCTGCGAATTGTTCCTCGGCATGACCTGGGGCGGCCCGATGAAACACGCGTTCGCCGGCGCGCTGCACCTGGCCTGGCACCGCCGTCCCGAGCGCTTCGGCGGAGGCCGCTCGACAGGGCTGAAGCCCCTCGATCTGAAGGACAAAACCGCGCCGCTGGGCGTGGAGAAACCCAAGGACTTCACCTGGAATCAGCTGCTCGGTTTCGATGCGTGCGTGCAGTGCGGCAAGTGCGAAGCTGCGTGCCCGGCCTTCGCTGCCGGCCAGCCGCTGAACCCGAAAAAACTGATTCAGGACATGGTCGTCGGCCTGGCGGGCGGCACCGATGCAAACTTCGCCGGCAGCCCTTATCCGTCCCTCGACGGCCAGGGCAAGCCTATCGGCGAACATGGCGGCAACCCCCATCAACCCATCGTCAACGGGCTGGTCGACGCCGACACCCTGTGGTCGTGCACGACCTGTCGGGCCTGCGTGGAAGAATGCCCAATGATGATCGAGCACGTGGACGCCATCGTCGACATGCGCCGGCATCTGACCCTCGAAAAAGGCGCCACCCCCAACAAGGGCGCCGAGGTCCTGGAAAACCTAATCGCGACCGACAACCCAGGCGGCTTCGCGCCGGGCGGACGCATGAACTGGGCGGCAGACCTGAACCTTGACGTCATGAGCCACAAGAAGGCCGTGGACGTGCTGTTCTGGGTCGGCGATGGCGCGTTCGACATGCGCAATCAGCGCACCTTGCGCGCCTTCGTCAAAGTGCTGAAAGCGGCCAAGGTCGACTTCGCCGTGCTGGGGCTGGAGGAACGCGACAGCGGCGATGTGGCTCGTCGTCTGGGCGATGAAGCAACGTTCCAGACGCTCGCCAGACGCAACATCCAGACGCTGGCGCAGTACAACTTCAAGCGCATCGTCACCTGCGACCCCCACAGCTTTCATGTGCTGAAAAACGAATACGGTGCGTTCGGGGGGCACTACGTCGTACAGCACCACAGCACGTATCTGGCCGAGCTGATAGTCAACGGCGCGTTGAATCTGGGTCAGCACAAAGGCGCCAGCGTCACCTATCACGATCCGTGCTACCTCGGCCGTTACAACGGCGAGTACCAGGCGCCGCGCGATGTGCTGCGTGCGCTGGGCATCGAGGTCAAGGAAATGGTCCGGTCCGGATTCCGCTCACGCTGCTGCGGCGGCGGCGGTGGCGCGCCGATCACCGACATTCCGGGCAAGCAACGGATCCCCGACATGCGCATGGATGACATCCGCGAGACGGGCGCCGAGCTGGTGGCTGTGGGTTGTCCACAGTGCACCGCGATGCTTGAAGGCGTGGTCGAGCCACGGCCGATGATCAAGGACATCGCCGAGCTGGTAGCTGAAGCACTGCTTGAAGAAACCGCGCCTGCAAAACTGGCAGCGGCCCGACGTGAACCTGCGGAGGCGCATTGATGAGCGACATTATCCGCCGTGACCCACGTGCCGAATGGATCGCACGTAACCGGTTGCATCCGCTGCACGCGGCCATGCAACCGGCTCAAGCCAGCTGGATGGGGCCCAACGGTGTGCTGCGTAAAAACGTGCATGGCATCGGTTTTATCGGTCCCAACGGCGTCAAACGCATTGATCGAAGCGGTGCGCAGCAAGGCGGCGCGATTAAACGCTCGGCAATGGTCGAAGCGCAGTTACCGCTGCACCAGATTGCCGAGCCCTCTTTCTACATCGCTGTCGTTCCCGACATGGTCGGCGGCCGTCTGAGCAGCCATGACCGCGACTTGCTGGGCTTGGCCCATGGTCTGGCTGGCAACGAGGGCGCCGTCCTGGCGGTGATTTTTGGCGAGCACAAAGAGACGGCGTTCGACACTGCAGGCGTCGATCGTCTGTTGATACTGGAAGGCAGCGCGTTCACTGGTTATTCCCCCGAGCAGCGTGTGCAAGGTTTGCGAGCTGTGGATAACCAGTTCGACCCCCATCACTGGTTGCTGCCCGACAGCAGAAACGGCGGGGGAGAGTTGGGACGCCGCTTTGCGGCCAGTCTGGGTGAGCGACCGTCGACACGAGTGTGGCAAGTCGCTGGTGAACGGTGCATCGGCCGCGCAGGCGCTGGTGGGCATGACCTGTCTCGTCCCGTGTCACGCTTGATCCTCGCCCAGGCCGAATGCGCCGAATCGGTCAGTGAGACCCGGCACGAAGTACTGCCCGTAGAGTTATCCACAGCTGTTGCACGCAGCTTGCCGCGCATCGAGGACCTCGGTGCCGTGGCGGTCGATCCGGCACTTATCCCCATGTCTGAAGCTGAGTTCATATTTTCGGGTGGCAACGGGATCAAGGATTGGTCATTGTTTCACCGTACCGCCGTCGCGCTGGGCGCCACCGAAGGCGCATCCCGAGTGGCCGTTGACGATGGCTTCATGACCCGGGATCGTCAGGTCGGTGCGTCCGGTACCTGGGTCACCGCCCGGGTATACGTGGCGGTCGGGATCTCCGGTGCGATCCAGCATCTACAGGGCATTGGCGCCTGCGACAAGGTGGTGGCCATCAATCTCGACCCCACCTGCGACATGATCAAGCGCGCCGATCTGTCAGTGATCGGCGAGAGCTCTGCCATTCTCGAAGCGCTGATTGAGGCGGTCGACACCTACCGGATCGGGGAGAAGCGCGATGCAGCCTGAAATGGGTGTCTCTGTGGATAAAGGTGCGCTGCACGTGATCAGCCTCGTCTCCGTTGGCGCGCACCCGACGTCAGGACGGCCGCGTCGGGCTGAGCAGGATGCCCGTGCCGTAGAGCTGGGTTTGCAACTGGCTGGGGATAACTTGCACGTACTGCACGCGGGTGACGCCGAAGAACCTGCATTACGTGGCTACCTGGGCATGGGCGTGGACGAGCTTCACGTGCTGGCTCAGCCGCCAGGCGCGGACTCGGTGCCAGGGCTTACGGATTACATTCGCGAGTCGGGCGTGCAGTTGGTGCTGACCGGTAGCCAGGCCGAGACGGGCGAAGGGTCCGGCATGCTTCCGTATTTGCTGGCTGAAAGGCTCGGCTGGCCGCTAGTGGTGGGCTTGGCGGAGGTCGAGTCCATGAGCAACGGCAGCGCTCAGGTGCTGCAGGCGCTCCCCCGAGGTCAGCGCCGCCGGTTGAAAGTCCGGTTGCCATTTCTGGCGACTGTGGATAACTCGGCACCCAAACCCCGGCAAAGCGCTTACGGCCCGGCGCAGCGCGGTTTGCTGGATGTGGAAGAGATTGAAGTAGTCATCGACGAAGTGTTCACTGGGGCTGAGTTAACGCCCGCCAAGCCACGGCCAAAGCGCCTGAAGGTCATAAAAGCCAAGAGCGGCGCTGATCGCATGAAGGCCGCAACGGCGAAAGCGAGCGGAGGCGGTGGGCAGGTGCTCAAAGGGGTGACTGCTCAGGAGGGGGCTGCGGCGATTTTGAAATTGTTGGTGGAAGAGGGGGTGGTTCGTTGAACACCGAAAGGCGTCACAATGGCGCCTTTCGGTGTTCACGACTGAGGCGTATCGGGCTGCATTTTTCGACTTCTGGAATCTGCATCTACAATCACAACGTCGAAAACCTGCTCAATAACCTGACGTGGTCCCTGTTTCAAACTCCATGCAAAGAAAACGAGGCACCCAACAAGTAAAGTGAACAAGCCCGAGCCAACGAGGCTCTGCGCAGCCCCCTTCCAGAACCCTGGCCGCGCCATGCGGATGTCGTTGGCGGCTCTTGAAGAGTAAAACGCTGCCAGCTCTTCCGTTTCGGTGCTCAGTGAGGACTCCAGGAAGTTTGTCGCCAGCCGGGTCGCTTGGGTTCGATAGGCTTCAATTTGCGAGCTGCTGTTGCTGATGTCGTGGAACGCAACGAGATCGCAATCTAGCGGATCAGTACCGTTTCTCTCTTTGAACGCGTGGATATACTCGATTTTTTGCCGTTTATACACCGAGTACGCCAGTTGGCCGAGTATGTCGTCCTCATCGTTCACTAACTCGCTGAAGATGTAGTTGTAGCGCTCTTCGATCATGTGAAATCACTCCTGCCGGAGCCTGCGGGAGGCCGATCGGAATGCTTCCCTGATTTCTTCCGTAGTCTTAGGTTTAAAGCTGATAATGCCCAATAATTCTTTGGGCAGAGCGAACGAGGCTCCTTGCTTACGTTTGGATAGCCTGTTGTTCGCCTCGATGACGACTTTGCGTGAGAACGGTGTCCAGTGATGCATGAGTGTGCTCCTTGCCGCCGGTGATTTGCGCTGAGTGTAGCGAGCCGTCCGGGGCTTTGATGTCAGACGCTTCCTAAACGTACCGGCCCAAACGTCCATGTGCATATACCCACAATCGCTGTTAATCCGCCTGTGGATAAACTGTTCGGCCATTGCTACAGACCTTGTTTTCTATGGCTTTCAAGCAGGTGGTCAATTTTTGATCGCTCTATCCCGCGGATTCTTATAGGTTTTTTCCACACGCCAGGCCTCGCGGTCCTTGTTCTTACCCACATTCTCTGTGTGCGGGCGTGTGGATAAGATGTTCGTGATCCCCTGTAGGCCACGTAATCCGTGGTCTCTGGAGCGGCGGTCAGATTTTAACCAATAATGCCTCTGGCGCGCCCTTTTGTCTCTCTGGGCATCGTTATCAAGCGTATTCCACGCTTGTCCACAGCGCTGGGCATACTTACGCACATATGCTGTTGGCGCTTCTGTGGATAACATGTTCGCGGTTAGGCTTGAGCCCCTGAATCCGGTAGGTTGAGCAATCTGCTCAAAAAGTGATCAGCCACTTGCGCTGAATACAGTCGGGGCAGTATTCAGTCGCGCGAATATCTCCAAATCTTCAACCCTGATGGCGTTGTAAATCTCCTCATTCGGCAGGCAGGTAGGAGAGTGTCATTGTCCGATTCAGCAAACTCGTATCTACGCCAGCGCCTGTGCAACGACCCCGTCGTTTTGCAATTCGCTCCAGGGGCCGTCTGCAATGACCTCGCCGTTTTTCAACACAATCACACGATCGAAACGGGACAGCGCAGTCATGTCGTGGGTAGCGCACACCAGCCCCCTTTTATGGAAGTGCTCGAACAGAGTGCTCCACACACCCTGGGCGGTCTCCTGATCCAGAGCCGATGTTGGCTCGTCGAACAAGTTGAAATCTCCAGGGCGATTTATCAGCCGGAGCAGTGAAAGTCGCTTTGCTTCGCCTCCGGAAATGTTTACTGCGCCTTCAGCTATTGATCGGTAGGCGGCCAGGTGTGCCACGCCAAGATCGTCAAGGATTCGGGGGAGGTGGTCTGACATGGGTTGATCAAAGAGCACAGAGTGTTTGAATGTGCCTTCAAGAAACACTGGGTCTTGAGGACAGTAGCGAACCCGATCCAGATACGTCTGAATGTCGCACCCTCGTAATGTCCTGCCATTTATGGAAAGGGCGTGCCGGAGTGTTTTCAGCGTTCCGGCCATCGTGTCTAAAAGCGTGCTTTTGCCGGCACCACTGGGCCCGATGATCGCAACGGATTGGTCAGGCGTGAAATGCAGCTTACAGTTCGTTACCTGAGCAACTGCGACCAATTCCAGTCTTGATAAAGGTTCAGGTAAAGGTTCTTGCGGTACCTCTACAAGATCCTCCAGTGACAAGATTTTCAGAAGCCTCTGTCTGTCTACCGAAAACTGATCCAGTGCCCGATAGGCCTCTGCCAAAGCGCTGCAATTACTGAGAAACATGCCAGCCAGCGAAAATACGGCGACCAGCTCCCCAACAGACAAGCGTGGAGATAAGGAAGCCTGGTCACTGACGCCCCAGGCAAGCAGCCCGGCCGTGGACAGCCCGATGTACAACACTTTGATCGAACTGAGAACAGCGCCGGTACTTGCCACTCGTGTTGCCGCGTGTGCGTACTCTGTGTAGCTCTGGCGAAGCGGTTTCATGGCGAGGCCGCAAGCCTGCTCGAGCTTCAGGATTTTGCCTGCCTGCAGGGTTTCGAATAGCTTGGACGACACCCTGTCCTCTTCATCATTGACGGCAACCAGATAAGGACGCCGCCAGCAGATCAGCTGGTGGTAGAGCAAGATGTAGCCGACAGAAACACCCAGCAGGGTGGTGAACATCAGTGCGCCGCCCAAGCAGGCAAAGATGATCGCGATCAAAGCCAGTTCAATCAGCAGCGGCAACCCTGATGTGATGAAAAAAATCAGAAACTTCTCGTGGGCAGTTATTCCTCGTTCCACGGATTTGATGAGGCCGCCAATCCGAAGGGAGGAAAATTGCTCAAACTCCTTGCCCAGTATTTTTTCGGACCATTCGGTAGAGAGATCTGCCAGAGTTGTCTGCACGAGCTTCACAACTTGATAAGTCTGAAGCGGGTGCAACACGGACTGCAGCAGCACAGCGCCACAAAGAACAACCAGTAAATCGCTGAGGGTAATTGAAGTGACATCTTCTACGACAGAGAGGTTATCAATAATCTTTCCCAGCAATAGGGCTGGCGCTAGAGTGGACAGCTTCAATAGAACGGTAAGTGCGGTGGCGCTTATGAACAGTCTTTTCCTGGCCCTCAGTGTCTCGGTGATAAAATCGATCATCCGCATAGGTACCTCAGGGAGCACACTGTCGATGAGCGCTTAAAAAGCCCCATTATTTGCTACGAGTGCTGTACTGATAACAGGCGTTGATCGTCATTCACATCGATTGCTGAGGTGAAACTTCTGTTCTTCCTGTAGGCCGCTTTAGTGGTGTCGTAGGTCGGTCTGAATAACTCTATGATTTAACTCAGGTTTTTTGTAGGAGGCAGTGGCTGATAAGTCGAAAAAGCTGCGAACGACCTCCTGTGCCTTTATTCAAAACTTCCGCACAGACACCCAAAACGCAGCGCGGGCAAGCGCGCTCCTACAGCTCGAATGTCTGTAGAAGTGCGGTTGCCCGCGAAGGTGTCAGCTCAAACCCGCCAGGTAAGAACCTACTCGTGATTTACCGCCACCCCCTTCAGATAAGAAGCAGGCTCGGCGCCCATGTTTTCCAGTAATTTGGCGCTGTACCAGTCGATGAAGTTCACCACTCCGAACTCGTACGTTTTCGAATACGGCCCCGGCTGGTAAGCGACGGAGTTAATCCCGCGCTGGTTTTCTTCGGCCAGGCGGCGGTCCTGGTCGTTGGTGGCGTCCCAGACTTCACGCAGGCGAGCGACATCGTAGTCCACGCCCTCGACAGCATCCTTGTGGACGAGCCACTTGGTGGTGACCAGGGTTTCCTGTGCGCTGACCGGCCACACGGTGAACACAATCACGTGGTCGCCCATGCAGTGGTTCCACGAGTGGGGAAGGTGCAGGATGCGCATCGAGCCCAGGTCAGGGTTCTGGATGCGCCCCATTAGCTTTTTGCTGCCTTGCTTGCCATCCATCGTCATCGAAACAGTGCCTTTGAGCAGCGGCATGCGCACGATGCGGTTGCGCAGGCCAAAGCTGGCGTGGGCGAACGGGATTTTTTCGGCCTCCCAGGCGGCGGCGGAGGCTGCAACGTGGTCCTTGAAGGCCTGGTCGGCGCGCGGGTCGGTGACGTCGTCCCACTCCAGCAAGGTGTTTAGCAGTTCGGGGTGCGACGCATTGCAGTGGTAGCACTCGCGGTTGTTCTCCAGCACCAGCTTCCAGTTGGCTTTTTCGACCAGGGTGGTTTGCACCGCCACCTTGGTGTTCTCCATATCGTACGGCTCCATGTAGTGATTCAGCGTCTGCAGAAACGCGTCGATGGCCGGAGGGTTGCTGGCCATGCTGATGAAAATGTAACCGCCCGCCACTTTGCAGTGCACAGGCTTGAGGCCGAACGCCTTCATGTCGAAGTCCGCACCCATCTCGGTGCCCGCGTACAGCAGGCGACCGTCGAGTTCGTACGTCCACTGGTGGTATGGACAAACCAGCTTGGCGACCTTGCCTTTTTCCTTGGTGCACAGGCGAGAACCGCGGTGGCGGCAGACGTTGTGGAACGCATTGATCGAGCCGTCCGGTCCGCGCACGACCAGGATCGGGTTCTTGCCGATCTGCAGGGTGAGGAAGTTACCTTTGGCCGGCACTTCACAGCTCATGCCCGCGATCAGCCACTCTTTCTGAAAGATTTCCTGCATGTCGATTTCAAACAGCCGCTCATCGCTGTAGAAAGGCTGCGGCAGCGAGTAAGTGCGCTCGCGGGTGTGCAGCATCTCGGCAGTCGCCTTGCGCGCAGGTTCCAGCGGATCGCCCAAGCTCAGAGTTGCGGTGACGTCCATCTTTCAAGTCCTCAGGCCGCGCTTTGCGCAGTCTACGAATGTGGCTGATACGGTGGGTGTGTAGCGAAGCGCGCGAGGCGGCAGTGATTTCTGACGCCCAGGCCGATGGATAAAGAATCTGTAATGAATTGATGGCGAGTGTGGAGCCGGGCGCGACCTGAACCTTATCCATGGGCGACATGGCCGAATCCGTTTCCGACGGCCCGGCCCCTATAGACCGGGGCTGGTCGCCATAAGTATGTGAATGTCGCTGATAGGTAAATAGACGGCTCGCGCGTTACGCAGAATCGCCACCATGAGAGGCCGACCGTCGGCCGTGGAGAGTGTGTATGTCCCAGAGTTTCCTCAGCCCGGTCAACACCCAGACGTGGGCCAACGGCCGCCATCTGGTGCGGGTCGTCAAAGTGATCCAGGAAACCTGGGACGTGCGCACGTTCTGCTTCATGGCCGACCAGCCGATTCTGTTCTTCTTCAAGCCCGGCCAGTTCGTCACCCTGGAGCTGGAAATCGACGGCGTGCCAATCATGCGCTCGTACACCATCTCCAGTTCGCCTTCGGTGCCCTATAGCTTTTCTATCACCATCAAGCGTGTGCCCGGCGGCAAGGTGTCAAACTGGCTGCACGACACGCTGCACGAAGGCCAGGAGCTGGCGGTGCACGGGCCGGTGGGGCTGTTCAACGCCATCGACTTCCCGAACCCGAAAATCCTCTACCTCAGCGGCGGCGTCGGCATCACGCCGGTCATGTCCATGGCACGCTGGTACTACGACACCAACGCCAACGTCGACATGGTCTTCGTGCACAGTTCGCGCTCGCCAAAAGACATCATCTACCACCGCGAGTTGGAGCAGATGGCGTCGCGAATCAATAATTTCGCCCTGCACATCGTCTGTGAAAAGCACGGGTTGGGTGAGCCGTGGGCAGGTTATCGCGGTTATCTGAACCAGAAGATGCTCGAACTGATGGCCCCGGATTTCATGGAGCGGGAGGTGTTCTGCTGCGGGCCGACGCCGTACATGAGTGCGGTCAAGCGGTTGCTTGAAGCCAACGGTTTCAACATGGCGCAGTACCACGAAGAATCCTTTGGCGCGACGCCACCGGAAGCCCGCGCCGACGCCGTGGAGCATGCCGAACAGGCCGCCGATGCGCCGGATCTCGATGTCGCTGAATTGAATCAGGTTGAATTCACCGACACCGGCAAGAGTATCCGCGTCGCGCCGGGCGAAACCGTCCATGCGGCGGCTGCCAAGCTTGGCCTGATGATTCCCAAGGCGTGCGGCATGGGCATCTGCGGCACGTGCAAGGTGATGAAGCTAAGCGGGGAGGTCGAGATGGAACACAACGGCGGCATCACCGATGACGACGTGGACGAAGGCTACATCCTGGCGTGCTGCAGCGTGCCGAAGGGGGATGTCCGGATTGAGTATTGAGGCCTGACGCCGTCCTCAAACGCTCTCCGCGGCCTAAAGAGCCGACTCGGTGTGGAGTCGGCGCTTTAACGTCGGTTAAACCTTGAAGCGCGCAACCATCCCGTTCAAATCCACGGCCAGGCGCGACAGCTCGTTGCTCGCTGCGCTGGTCTGGTTGGCACCTGTCGCAGATTGAGTCGACAGGTCGCGGATGTTGACCAGGTTGCGGTCCACTTCCCGAGCGACCTGGGCCTGCTCTTCCGCCGCGCTGGCGATCACCAGGTTGCGTTCATTGATTTCCACAACGGCGCTGTTGATAGTGTCCAGCGCAAGGCCTGCGCCTTTGGCGATGTTCAGGGTGGACTCGGCGCGTTCAGTGCTGCTGCGCATGGAGTTCACAGCCTGCTCGGTACCGCCCTGGATGCTGCCGATCATGCGCTCGATTTCGCTGGTCGACTGCTGAGTGCGGTGGGCGAGGGCGCGGACTTCGTCAGCGACCACAGCAAACCCGCGACCCGCTTCACCCGCACGGGCCGCTTCAATGGCGGCATTGAGGGCCAACAGGTTGGTCTGGTCCGCCAGACCGCGGATCACATCCAGCACTTTGCCGATGTCACGGGATTCGTCCGCCAGGTTACCGATCAACGTGGAGGTGCTCTGCACATCAGTGCTCATGCGTTCGATGGCGGTGACGGTTTCCTGCACCAGATCACGGCCATCGCTGGCGGACGTCGTAGCGTTCTTCGACGCTTCCGAGGTGCTCACAGCGTTGCGTGCGACTTCTTCCACGGCGCTGGTCATTTGGTTGACCGCAGTGGCGGCCTGTTCGATTTCGTCGTTTTGCTGGGACAGGCCACGCGCGCTTTCGTCGGTGACAGCGTTCAGCTCTTCGGCGGCCGAAGCGAGCTGGGTCGCCGAACCGGAAATACGCTGCAGGGTGTCGCGCAGCTTGGACTGCATCTTCAGCATCGCGGCCAGCAAACGGCCTGCTTCGTCGGTTCCGTCCACGTTGATGGTGCGCGTCAGATCGCCTTCGGCAATGTCTTCAGCGGCGTTCAGTGCCGAAGCGATAGGTCGGGTGATGCTGTTGGTGAGCAACCAGGCGAACAACACGGTCAGCACAGTGGCAATGATCAGCAGCGTGACGACCATCGTGAACGCGGTCGAATACTGTTGAGTGGCCGTCGCACTGGCTTCATTGACCTGTTGGGTATTCATCTCAATCAGCTTGGCGAGCACCACGTTCATCTGGTCTGAGTTGGTCTGCAGATCGGCGCTGAGCAAACGGGTCAGCTCGGTCATGTCGTTGGCCTGACTCAGCGTCTTCATACGGCTTTCAAGCTGGCGGTAGTCGTTGAGCAACTTGACGTACTGGTCGTAGGCCGACTGCTCTTCGGGCGCGGAAATCATCTTGGCGTAGATTGTCCGGGCGTCGTCGATCTGCTTGTTGCGCATGGCAAACAATTCAGTGGTTTTCTGCAGCGTGTCGGGGTCGCGGTTCAGCATTAGGCGATAGGACAGAACACGCAGGCGAATGCTGCCTTCGGTCAATTTATCCAGCGCCTTGATGCTCGGCATGCTTTTGGTGGCCATGGCGACGTTGGCGTTGTTGATTTTGTTCATTTGCGAGAGAGCGAACACGCCCAGAATCAGCATCAGGAGGCCGATGACGGCAAATCCAAGAAAAGCGCGGGGCGCTATATTCAAATTACGTAGGGACATTACGGTTCCAGAGAGGCCGCGATCCATGCGAGGCGAAAGTGAGAAGGGACAGAGATGCACCGTTTATCGGTCGTCTTTACGGGGACTTGATGCCGTTCCTCTGCGCTGCGCGGTTATGTCGCAGTCGATGACCTGACGAGCAGCAGGAACAAGATCGCGAAAATGGAGTCAATCAGGGCCGCTATGCGTTTGCGGAATAGAGTTGTGGAGATGCTTGTTGGTCGGTGTAGTGGCATGAATGCCCTGATTTCACTGGTAGCTAAAGTGACTTTTCTTTATCGTACGCGCCCTTTGAAATTTGCCTGAGATATCAAAATGTTGGAAGCATCCCTAAGCCAGTTGGAAAAGCTCGTCAGTGACCTGGTACAGCACAATCAGGAGCTGCAGAACACGAACGCACAACTCGCCGAAGAGTTGAAACAAGCCAGGGATGACAACGACAGTCTGCAGTTGAGCCTGATGGAGCAGGAAGAGAAACAGGGTGCAACGGCTGCGCGTATTCAGGCGTTGGTCGATCGCGCCACCAGCGTCAGCGCGGTTGACGCATGATCACCGATCAGGACGGCGCCAAGGTTATTTCCATCCTTGGCAACGACTACACGATCAAGGCACCTGCCGGCCAAGAGCAGACTTTGATGGACGCTGTGTCGATGCTGAAATCGGCACTGTTCGAAACCAAGCGCAGTTACCCGACGCTGATCGGCGACCGCTTGCTGGTGCTGGCGGCGTTGAACCTGTGTTCAAAGCAGATCGAACTCAAGCAACAACATGCCGAAGCGCTGAGCCGTTATGAAGACAAGGTCAGCGCGACGGTCGAGGTGATCGAGAAGGTGATTGCTCAGGGGTGAGGCGCCGGTGCAGCCCATCCGCTGACTGCTGATGGGCTGCAACCTGCCGGTGACGGGCCAGCTGTTTTCAGCTTCCCATCACCAGCCTGATATCCGCTGCCAGCTCCCTTACGCGGGCTTCTTCGGTGTCCCACGAACACATGAAGCGCGCGCCACCGACGCCGATGAAGGTGTAGAAGCGCCAGCCTCGTGCGGTCAGCGCAGCAATGGCCGCTTCCGATAATTGCAGGAAAACGCCGTTGGCCTGCACGGGGAACATCAATTCCACCCCGGGAATATCCTTGACCAGATCCGCCAGCAACTGCGCGCAGCTATTCGCGTGGCGTGCGTGCTTGAGCCAGGCGTCGTTTTCCAGCAAACCTACCCACGGTGCCGACAGAAAACGCATCTTCGAGGCGAGTTGCCCGGCCTGTTTGCAGCGGTAGTCGAAGTCTTCGGCGAGCTTGTGATTGAAGAACAGGATCGCCTCGCCCACTGCCATGCCGTTTTTGGTGCCGCCGAAGCACAGCACATCAACGCCGGCTTTCCAGGTCAGCTCCGCAGGCGAGCAACCCAGAAACGCGCAGGCATTGGCGAAGCGGGCACCGTCCATGTGCAGGTTCAGGCCCAGCTCCTTGCAGGTCTCGCTGATGGCTTCGAGCTCTTGCGGCTGATACACGCTGCCCACTTCCGTGGCTTGGGTCAGCGTGACCACTCGGGGTTTCGGATAATGGATGTCGGCGCGTTTGAGCGCGACTTCACGAATGGACGCGGGTGTCAGCTTGCCGTTCTCGCTGCGTGCGGTCAGCAGTTTGGAGCCGTTGGAGAAGAACTCCGGCGCGCCGCATTCGTCCGTTTCGACGTGAGCCGTTTCCGAGCAAATGACGCTGTGGTAACTCTGGCAGAGGGATGACAGCGCCAGGGAGTTGGCCGCTGTGCCGTTGAAGGCGAAGAACACCTCGCAGTCTGTTTCGAACAACTGACGGAATTGATCGGCCGCGCGCGCTGTCCACTGGTCGTCGCCATAGGCACGCTGGTGCCCGTGGTTGGCTTGATCCATGGCCGCCCACGCCTCCGGGCAGATTCCCGAATAGTTGTCGCTGGCAAACTGCTGGCTTTGGTCTGACATGGCCGGTTCCCTGTAATCGAAGCCTGCGACTGTAACCAAAGTTGATCGGTTTGGTCATGCATTCTTGCGTCGGAAAATTCAGCCAGGCAGCGAAGCAATATGACCGAAACGAAATCAATGACCTTACCCGCGCGTGATCGCGCGCTGGACCTGCTCAAGTGGCTGGCGATGCTGAGCATGGTGATGGACCACCTGCGCTATGTCGGCTGGCACGCCAATTGGCTGTACGTACCGGGGCGCCTGGCATTCCCTTGGTTCTGCCTGGCGATCGCGGTGAACGTCGTGCGCACTTGCCGGCGCGAAGTGGATTCGTCGATCAAGTGGAAATATCTGGCCTGGCTGGCCGTGTTTTCTGTGATCGCGGAGCTGCCCTATCGGATTTACATGGCGGGTGAGGTCACGACGCTCAATGTATTGCCGACGCTGGCGCTGGGTTTGCTGGTTGCGCAGGGCGGGATGAGTCGGTCATGGCCTGCGCGGCTGCTGGGGATCGCTGCCCTGGTTATCGGTGCGCTGTTTGGACCGCAGTTGATGTTCGGCATGTATGGGGTGTTGCTGCCGCTGGCGTTTGTGCTCGTGTTGCGGACCTCGTTATGGCTGGCGATTGTGCCGGGGATTGTCTGCTTGTTGAGCAACGAGTGGCCGAAAATCATCGATGGCATGCTGTGGGGCGACCCGATTTCCATCGGCGCCCTGACGGCCTGTCTGCTGGCACCGCTGTTGGGGTTAGCGATTGTTCGCGGGCGCCCGGCATTCGGGGTGTGGCCGATGCGGCGGTGGGCGTACCTGATTTATCCGGTGCATTTTTTGCTGCTCTTCGGGCTGCGGCAGATCATCGAATGACGGTGGTTTGGAGGACATTTACGCAGCGTGTGCGCCCTGGGCTTTATGTTCTGACCTCCGACGCCTTCCCGGCTAAAGCCGGTCCTATGTATGGACTCGCCCCCACATTCAACCTGCTTTTCGAACACTGCTACCCGGTTGCATCTATGTATAAGGCCTGTTCGAGGAAG